>NZ_BAAGXA010000001.1:0-61804 GCF_054780075.1 Okibacterium endophyticum
CTCCGCGACGGCACCCTCTATCAAGCTCCGATCCCGATCGCCGCTTGACGAGAACCATAGGGACACCCCCCCCCAGGAGGCCCGTTCCGGCACTGGCCCTTTTACGCAGGTCAGGGGCATCCGGTTATGCAGGTCAGGGGCATCCGGCCCTCGGCACCGTTGGTCAGCCGTGCGTCGCAGCCCATTCGGCGACGCGTCGCGCGCTCTCGTCGGGCGAGATGTCTTCGACGCGCGTCATGATCGACCAGCGCACTCCGAACGGATCGATGATCGAGCTGAAACGGTCGCCGGTGACGAACGTCGACGCGGGCTCACGGATCGTTGCCCCGTTCGCCTCAGCTGCCCGTGTCACCTCGTCGATGTTCGGAACATACAGGGCGAGCGAATAGGTCACACCCTGCCGGGGGTTCGGCGCCGCCAGTCCATAGGACTCGATCGGGTCGCTGATGGTCATCATCCCGCTGCCGAAGTCGAGAACGGCGTGTGCGATCGCGTCACCGAATCGTGTCACGTCGAGAATCCGCGCCCCGAGCACGCGGCTGTAGAAGTCAAGCGCATCCGCTGCCCGGCTGACGACGATGTGGGGAGTGATCGATGTGCTGCCGTGCGGCATTCCGCGGGTCGTGTGTTCTCCGGTGGCCGGTTCTGTGAGCTCGGTCGTGCTGTCGTCTGTGGTGGTTTCTGCATCCATGCCTTCACACTATGGATGGCGGGTCGGCGGCGTCTTGTACTTTTGCGACATGGCTAACGAAGAGCCGCGGTCACGCGGTCACCTGAATCCCGGATCGCCAGGAGTGCGGTTCGATCGGTTCGACCTCGGCCCCGGGTTGTCAGACCTCGTCCGCCATGTCTGGGTCGTCAGGTGGTCGATCGAGGCCGGAGCCCGCACGCAGCGCGTGCTGAGCTATCCGGCCGTCAACGTGGTCTTCGAGGCTGGGCACGCCGGTCTGTACGGGCCGGATCCTCGTGTTGACCTACGGGCGCTCGAGGGGGAGTCGTGGGCCGTCGGCGTTCTCTTCCGCCCGGCAGCGGGGCGTCTTCTGACGTCGACGGAGCCTGCGCGGCTCGTCGGGCGCCGAGAGCAGTGCGCAGATGCTCCTGTGGCGGATGTCGAGCGTGCGATGGGGGAACCGTCAGATTCTGCTCGCGGCCTTCTGGTCGGCATCCTTCATTCGTGGCTGTCGCCTGTCGCGGCGCGGATGGACGATCAGGGTCTTCTGCTGAACGAGATCTGTCGTCTTGCAGAAGAAGAACGGGGAATCACCAGGGCGGCCGAGCTCGCCGAACGTGTCGGTGTGAGTCTGAGGACGCTCGAGAGGCTCGTCAAAGAGGGCATCGGTGTGACACCGAAATGGTTGATCGAGTGCCGGCGGTTGCAGGATGCCGCACGCACGCTGTTCACGGAGCCGCGTGCGGATCTCAGTGCACTCGCCGCTGAACTCGGGTACACGGATTACGCGCACTTCTCGCGGCGTTACAAGCGGGTGCTCGATGAGACCCCGGATGAGACTCGGCGTGAGGGGCGTGAGGGGCGTGAGGGGCGTGAGGGGCGTGGGGGGCGTGAGGGGCGTGAGGCCGCTGCCACTGCCGCGCGTGGGCCAGGTGCGCGCACCGGCGCCGGTGGGAATGCCGTGTGAAACCGGAGGGGTCGGTTTACGTGGGACTACGCTGTTTTTATGAGCACTCGTTCAACACCTGAGGGTCCACCAGCCCGGGTGTGGGTCGCGGCTGTCGCATACACCGTTGCGATCCTGAGCTTGGGAGTCTGGGTGAGTGCCGCGACAGGGCAATGGTTCGCGCTCGTACTGGCGGTCGGCCTCTCTGCGCCGATCGACGTGTTGCTGGTCCGACGTCATCAGCGTCGTATCGCGAGCCGATAACGCACTCGAGGGTCGCAGTCCTCTCCGAGCGTTCGATCGGCCGTCGACGACTGCGGGCGCTGCCGATCCGAAAGAGCCGAGCGCGTTGTGAGTGAGAACCGCGCACGACGCTGGCAGGCGCGCACGACGCTGGCAAAGTCGAGGCAGCCGATCATGCAGCGGTGACGGATCTCTGCACCGAGCGCGAGACCGTGGTCGCCCACAGTACTAGAACATATCTTCGAATGTGTGGTAGGATCGAGCATGGAAAATGATCCGGACGACCACGGCGAAGGCGGCGAGCCGCGCTCTGCCGCTGGTGGTGCGTCTGGTGGTGCTGAGGCTGCCGACGCGAGGTCTGCCGGTGGTGTTCCGGGCGCTGCAGGGTCTACTCGTTCGGTGTCTACTCGTTCGGTGTCTTCTTCCGGTGAGTCTGCTGCTGCTGCTGGTGGGGATGCTGCCGATGCTGGGGTTCCTGGTGGGTTCGAGGTTCAGGGAGCTGCGGTGCCGTGTGAATCTGCGTCGTCTGGATCCGCGTCGTCTGGATCCGCGGTTGGCGGCTCGCGTGCTGATGAGGTGTCTGCGGCGATCGATGCGGTGGCTGAGGCGCATCGCGCTGTTGCCCGGGCGGAGTCTGAGCGTGCTGTCGCGATCGATCGGGCGAGGCGGCTGGCGGAGTCGACGAGGCATCAGGTGGTTGCTGACTCGCATCTGCTGTCGGGTTCGCGGGTGGATGAGCTGGCGTATCGGTCGTTCGTCGCGGAGTTGTCCGCGAGTATTCGGGTGCCGGAGTCGTCGACGCGGGTTCTGATCGAGGAGTCGCGGACGCTGGGCGAGGTGTTGCCCGGCACGGCTGCGGCGTTGGCGGCGGGTGAGATCTCGTATCGGCATGCGAAGCTGATCGTGGATCAGTCCTGGTCGCTGCCCGAGGATGCTGTGGGAGTGTTCGAGGAGCAGTTGCTCCCGGCGGCGCGGGTGATGACCGCGGCCCGGCTGTCGAAGAAGGCGCGGGCGCTGCGTGAGCGGGTGCATCCGGAATCGATCATGGCGCGGCGGGTGAAGGCGGAGCGGGATCGTGGTGTTGACTTGATGCCGGAGCCGGACGGGATGGCGTGGATCGGGTTGCGGCATTCCGCCGATGTGGTGACGGCGTTGTACGACTCGACGATG
Organism: Okibacterium endophyticum; assembly: GCF_054780075.1. NCBI lineage: Bacteria > Bacillati > Actinomycetota > Actinomycetes > Micrococcales > Microbacteriaceae > Okibacterium > Okibacterium endophyticum. The sequence goes on from NZ_BAAGXA010000001.1 coordinate 3,030, forward strand.
AGTGTGGCGCGTTCCCTGGCCGGGGCCGATGAGGTGCGGACTGTGCAGCAGATTGCGGCTGATGTGCTCGCCGATGCGATGGTGGCCGGGTTCGTGCTCGGCGGGGCCGACGGCCCCCTCGCCGTAACGGGTGACATCGCAGAAGACACGGCATCGCAGGCGATCGCATCGCAGGCCAGAACCTCGCCGACTGCGAGGGCGGGCGCCGCCCAGGCTCCGGCACGAGGGCAAGGCACGGAAGCCGTGTGCGGCCGGTTCGCCGCCCGCACACGGCTCACGAACTGCATGACCGATCGCACCAGAACGCAGGCTCAGGCGAGTGCGCAGGCTCGGGCGAGTGCGCAGGCTCGGGCGAGTGCGCAGGCTCGGGCGAGTGCGCAGGTTCAGGCGGGCTCGCTGTTATGGATGACCGGTCTCGCGCCGTTGTGGACTCGTCCAGCAACAGCAACAGCCTCGGTGCATGAGGTCTCAGCCCGAGCGTTTCTCACACGGAAGAGATCCCGCCGGCGGGCGAGTGATCTGTTCGCCGATGACGTGCCGGTGAGGGCCGACAGCCGGCGCGAGTTCTCGATCGTTTTCAACGGGTCCCACCACCGCGTGCCCGGCACCCCTCGACGCACGACCCCTCCACCCACTCGGTCACGACCGCCCGTATCGCGCCCTCCCGCGCCAGCGTCGTCACCGGTGTCGTCGATGGTGTCGTCGATGGTGTCGGCGTCGCGGTCCCCATCTTCGCGCGGGTCTGCATCGCCGCCCGGTGCACGCGCAGGTGCACCGGGTGAGGGGTTGTCGCGGTTCCGTCCGGTGCTCGGCGTGGGCGATCGCCGGTTGTCGATTCGTCCGACGGTGCTGGTCACCGTGCCGGCACTGACGCTGCTCGATCACGACGAGAGCCCGGCGACACTCGACGGTTACGGGCCGATCGATCCCGGGACCGCGAAACAGCTCGCGGCGAACGCTCCCTCATTCACGAGACTGCTCACCCACCCCGAGACCGGGGCGGTGCTCTCGGTCGGGCGCGATTCCTACACGGTGCCGGCCGGTCTGAAACGCGCGCTCCGGGTGCGCGACCGAACCTGCCGGTTCCCGGGGTGCAACCGCGGGGCCGAAGGCTGCGATCTCGATCACACAGAAGCCTGGCAGTACGGCGGCGAGACGGCGCTGAACAACCTCGCGCACCTCTGCCGCAAACATCACACGCTGAAACATCAGACCGGATGGGCCGTCGTCCAGCACTCGAACGGCACGATGACCTGGACCTCGCCCCACGGCGCGACCCACACGACACATCCAGAAGAAACAGTGACCTTAGCGGGCTGCCAACGGCCCCGCCGAGAACCCGTCGCGAGCGAAACGGCCGACACCCCGCCCTTCTGAACGGACAGCTCTGAACGGAGAGCTCTGAACTGAACGGACAGTGCTGAACTGAACGGACAGTGCTGAACTGAACGGGACAGCTCTGAACGGGGACAGCTCTGAACGGGGACGGTGCGGGAGTGGGACGGACAGTGCTGAACGGGACAGTTCTGAGCGGACAGTCGGGAACTCCCCTTCGGGACGGATACGTGTCAAGAGCCTGTGCAAACAGACGTGGGCAGCGGCCGCGGGAACAGCATCCGTGCGCGCATGTGAGCCAGCGCCGGACGCCGCAACGAGGACAACGAGACCGAGAGTCACTGAAGCGACGACAAGCAGCAAGTCGTTCATAAGACATCACCGCTTTCCGCAAGCTGGTCTCGCAGAACAGCCCGCGCACGCGAGAGCCGGCTGCGGATGGTCGCAGACGGCTTTCCGAGAATCGTCGCGACTTCTTCCTGCGTGAATCCCTCCCAGTAGACGAGCTCGATGATCTCCCTATCGAGCGGTGAGAGACAGCTGACAAGCTCGCGCACATGCTCGACGAGGTCGGGATCGAACTCGTCTGACGGATGGACACTGCTCGCAGCCAGATCGGCACCCATCGACATGCGGACCCGTTCCGAAAGCGCGGAGCGTCGACGTCGGCCACGCCGGTACTGGGAAAGGATCTTGCGAGCGATGCCGAACAGCCATGCCCTCCGCAGATCCGGCGCAACCGCGTCCCGTTGTTTTGACTTCCAGGCGGCCAGGAACGTCTCGCTCACCAGATCGGCGGCATCCTCCGGCGGCGACACGCGCCGCACGAAGAAGCCGAGGAGCCCGGGGGCTTCCTGACGGAATGCCTCGGCCAGATCGCCGGACGCCAGGGCGGTGTTGTCTCGCACCTGCACGCTCAATGCAGCTGTCCCGTGCAGTCGGAAGTGCCCGCTATCTCGTCGCCGAACACAGCGAGACCCTCAGGGACGTCAGTCTGCCGTGCCATGGCGTCGAAGAACGACACGGAGTCGACGATCTCAGCGGACCATTCGCCCTCGTCGCTCTCGCCTGGAATGAACGGGTTCGCGACGGCATCTTCGTATATGCGCTGGCCGACTCCGCTCCAGTCCTGTGATGTCAGCCATTCGCGAAGCTCCGGGTTCTCTCCGCCGACCACAGAACCCACTCGCAGCGCATACGTGCAGGTGACCTCCACGCCGGTGTCGGTGACGTACTCGATGGGGATCCGCACGTCGGGATCGAAGTATGGGGCGAACACGGCCGCTCCCGCGGTCATCGCGCCCGCAGCGACCACGGCCACCGGGATGAGCCAAAAGCTCCGACGACGCCGCTTTGCTCGGCTGCGTACGGCTTCCGCGCGGGACGCATTGACGAGCGACTCCAATGCGGCTCTCGTGGCAATCGAGGGCTCGTACGACTTCGTGCTGCCGCGCAGCAGCTCATCCACACTCGGCTTGCTCATGACACTCCCATTCCACCAGTGACGGGAGCTCTTCCCCCGTCACCGATGTAATGGCCGGATCAATCGAAAGTGATGCATCGGGCTACCGACCCGTGTTCGCAACCTCCTGGGGAAGTACACCTAGAACAACATCGGCTGCTCCGTCGCCGGCAGCATGCGGGCACCCGACGGTTGTGAACCGTCAGCCGAATCGGCGAACGACACCCTCTCGCCCTCGGTGTTCCTCAGCATCCCGAGTGCCTTGGATCGAACACCGCCGGTTGCCGGATCCTCTCGCCCGCGCTCGAGACCGTGTGCACGAATCAACGGTTTGATGCGCGCTGCGAGCCACTGGCGATACTCCTTGGGTGCGTGCGCCTTCGAGCCGTAGAGGGCAGCATATTTCGGAACGAGCTCCGGATGCTGTCGCTGCAGCCAGTGCATGAACCACGGCTTCACTCCCGGCTTCAAATGGAGAGCCGTGTAGAGAACACGTGTTCCGCCAGCTTCTGCAACCCGCCGCAGTGCCTCGTCCAGATGCGCTCGGCTGTCGGTCAGATACGGCAGGATCGGCATAAGAAAAACCGAGCACTCGAGCCCGGCCTCACGCGCAGCCTTCACCGTCGCCAGGCGCGCGGCCGCCGACGGCGTCCCCGGCTCGATCGACTTCTGCAACTCGTCGTCATAGATCGCTATCGACATCGCCAGATCCACCGGAACCGACTCAGACACCTCGGCAAGCAACCGCAGATCTCGCCGCAGCAGCGTTCCCTTGGTGAGAATCGACAGGGGAGTGCCTGAGTCCCCCAGGGCTCGAACGATGCCGGGCATCAGCTGATACCTGCCTTCGGCCCGTTGGTAGGGATCCGTGTTCGTGCCCAGCGCGACGGGGAACCTGCCCCACGACGCTTTCGACACCTCGCGCCTCAGAACATCGGCCACATTGATCTTCACAACCACCTGATTGTCGAAGTCATCACCGGCGTTGAAGTCCAGATACGTGTGAGTCGGGCGCGCAAAACAATACGCACACGCGTGGGAGCACCCGCGATACGGATTGATCGTCCAGCCGAACGGCATCTCGGACCGGGTCGGGACGCGGTTGAGCGCGGACTTCGCCATCACCTCGTGAAAGGTGACGCCATCGAACTCCGGTGTCTTCACCGTGCGCACGAGATTGCTGAGTGCGGCGAGCCCGGGCAGCGCGGCCGACGACTCTTCATTAACAAGCTGACCCGTCCATCGCATGAACTCAGTAGAACATATCTTCGACATGTATGCGAGCAATTCTGAGGAGTTCTCGAAATTCGGCGTCGCCGTCTCTTGAGTCCTCGTGTGATCTGCGTACTGTTAACAGCACGTAGAGATGCACGGTAAAGGCCCCCAGAACCCGGTCGATCTGCGAGTGAGGCCGAGTTCTGGGGGCTATCCACGGGTGTGGCGCGATCAGGTCATCGCAGAAGCATCCCGGTCGTGACGCACAGACACAGCCCGACGATCCAGAAGGCGATGACGAACACCCCGTCACGCACCCGCCACGGCACGAGATGCCGTTCCGTGCGAGTCTCGTGCGCACCGAACGCTCGCGAATCCATCGCCAGGGCCACCCTCTCCGCATGTCTGATCGCCCCGGCGAGCAACGGCACCAGATAACCGATGCCGCGTCGCACACTCGCGACCGGACCGCGGCCCCCAGCGACACCCCGCACACGGTGTGCCGCCCGAATCACCCCGAGCTCATATCGAAACCTGGGAACGAATCGATAGGCGGCGAGAGCCGTGTATCCCACCCGATACGGCACACGCAGCTGCTGCACCATGGAACGCACCAGATCAGGGCCCGTTGTGGTGAGGCCCGCGATCAGCGCCAATCCGAGCAGGGCACCGAACCGCGCAGCGGTCGCCACACCGATGAGCCAGTCGCCGAGCGAATATCGAAAGTCTCCGAGTTGCACCAGGGTGACCTGGTCCTCAGTCGTGCCGGCATCCGCCCATACACCGAAACTCACCGAGAGCAGAAAGAGGATGCCGGGGATCACCAGATACAGCGTCAGGGCACGTCGCGCGGTCAGTCGCGCCCCGACGCTCACCAGCAGAATGGCGAGAGCCAGAAAACCGAGCGGCGTCACGACATCGCGCACGAAGATGAGGTACACCATAAATGGAACCGGCGCGGCGAGCTTCGCCAGCGGGTTGAGCCGATAGAGAAAGTAGCGCGCACCCGCGTCGTAGCGATGGTTGTAAGGGTCACGCGCAGGCGAGACGGGGGTCGTGACCGTGCTCATCCCTGCCACCCGGGAAGATCTCGCAGACGCGAGATCCTCTGCCACGACGGATGTCTCGTGAGGCCGCGCATGGCCCTCGCCAGCGGCGGCAGGCGGAGTCCGGCTCCCTCGATGAGCTCATCGTCGGCCATGATGTCTGCGGTGGCGCCCACCGCCCTCAACACGCCGTCGGCGAGGACGGCCACGTGGGTCGCATATTCGGTCACGAGCTGCATGTCGTGCGTGACGGTGATGACTGTGGTTCCCTGCTGATGCAGCTGAGACAACAGCCCGAGCAGCTCGTCGGCCCGTTCCCGATCCTGGCCGAAGGTCGGTTCGTCGAGTGCGAGCACGGGGGCACCGGCGATGAGCGCGGTCCCCACAGAAAGCCGCCGCTTCTGGCCGCCCGACAGCAGAAACGGATGCACGTCGCGCAGATGCTCAAGACCGAAGCGCGCGAGCATCTCGTCCACACGATCGTCGGCGCTTCTCCCGCCGTCCCCTCCGTGTCGATCGGCAACGCCCGTCGCGTGATGTCGCAGCCCGTGGGCGAGTTCATCCGCTACGGTGTGTGCGACGAACTGGTGCTCCGGGTTCTGGAAGACGAACCCGATGTGCCCCGCGAGTGCTCGCACGTCGCTCGTCGCCGGATCCAGCTCACCGACGCTCACTCGCCCCTTCGGTGGCGCCACGACTCCGGCGATGGCCTGCAGCAGCGTCGTCTTGCCCGCGCCGTTGGCGCCGATGATCGCGAGAAAGTCACCCGGTTCGACAGACAGCGTGACATCTCGCAGCACTGTTGTTCTGCCCCGTGTGACCGAGAGGCGCCGCACTGTCACGGCACCGGCCGGCATGGGCACCGGCAGGCGGTGGACGCGCGGGTCTCGGTGTGCTGCAGGCGGCTCGACCGCGGGCAGAGATCGGATGCCGTTGAGCTCTGTCGTGAGCTCGGCAGGCGTCAGGGGGCGTTCGGCGAGGGTGAGTCCGCCGCGTTCCAGCGTGAGCGCGGCGATGGTCGCAACAGGCAGCCAGACGCCCAACTCACTCACCTCGACGGCGCGTCTGGCCAGAATCTCGCGTGGCGTTCCGCTGAGTGCGACCCGCCCTTCCCTGTCGAGAACGACGACGCGATCGACGATGTCCATGGCGGCGTCGAGGTTGTGCTCGATGAGCAGGATGGACCTGCTGCCTTCTGCGACGACGTCGGCGAGCGTCCGATACACCTCGGTCGTGCCCACCGGGTCCAGGTTCGCCGTGGGCTCGTCGAGAACGAGAAGGTCAGACCCCATGGCGAGAGCACACGCGATGGCGAGGCGTTGCCGGCCGCCGCCGGAGAGAACATCCGGATTGTCCGCACGTCGTTCCCAGAGCCCTACGGCACGGAGCGCCGATTCGGCCCGTTCGAGCACAACAGGCAGGGGCAGGAGCAGGTTCTCGGGTCCGAAGCAGACCTCGTCGAACAGGGTTCCGGTGACGATCTGGGAGTCCGGGTCCTGAAAGACCATCGCGACGTGCTCGCTGAGCTGCGGCACAGAGGCATCCGTCGTCACGATGCCGGCCGTCTGGATCGTGCCATCGACCTCCGCTGCCAACGCGTGCGGGATCAGCCCGTTGGTCGCCAGGGCAAGAGTCGATTTTCCGCAACCTGACGGGCCGAGCAGCAGCACCACCTCGCCGGCTCCGACGTCGAACGACACCCCGCCGGGGGTGAAATCGGCGCGCTCGTCGTGGCGGATGCGCACGTCGAGCATCCGCAACGGCGGTGGCGGCGCGTTCGTCACGCTGAGTCTGAGGTCATGCGGTGACCGACATCAACGCGGACTCGTTGCGAGCACTCGTGCGGCGTGTGTCGATCTCGTGCTGCAGACCCCTGGCCACACCTGTTTTATCGAGGTTGTGTGCGACGACCCGACCGAGCCAGGTGAAGAGCAGGGGGCTCAGAGCGAAGAGGCCGAAATAGACGGCAGCGAACCACCCCGTGTGCTTCTCGAATCCCATCGCATACATCACACCGCCGCCGAAGAGGGCGCCGGCGATCACCGCGGTCAGATAGAACACCCATGGTTTCCAGTACCGGTAACGCCCGATCAGGAACGGGACCTCTTGAAGGACGCCGACCCCCACTCCTGTTGCGAGATAGACGAAGAAGAGAGGGGGAGTGAACGTGCCAGAGACGAGGCCGGCGACAAAACCGCTCAGCACGGCGACTCCCCCGCGCCGAAGCAACGACTGGGCGATCACACCGGGCAGAAAATACACACCGACGAGCACGCCGTAGACCACGGGGAGCGTCGATGCGATGAGGATGTCGATGTAGCTGCTCCCGATGAAAACGAGTCCCCCGGCCACACCGATCGCCGCGCAGGTGAGCAGAAGGCGAGTGCTGGTGTTTCGCATTTCGGTGGCTTTCGGGTCTGTCTCGGTGAGCGCCGGATCGCACTCAGTTTAGTTTAGGCTGTCCTTAGCGGGCAATGGACGTGGGGAAGAGAGCTCCAGCGGTTCGACTATCGTAGGTTTCGTCGAGAGGTTGCCGGTATGCGCACGAGAACGACGCGGGTCATCCGCGGTCTGTTCGCTGCGTCGATCGCAACCTTCTTCGCTGCCTTCTCCCACGGGGTGGCCGGCGCTGAAGCGCCCGGCTTCTTCTCGCTCTCTGTGGCGTTCACCGCTTCTGTCTTCATCTGCACAGCACTCGCCGGGCGCACCGCGTCGACCTGGCGCCTGGCCATCGCGGTGGGCTTGAGTCAGGTTGCGTACCACACCCTGTTCTCCTTCGTGCCGGCCTCAGGCGCGCTCCAGGTGTCGGATGCCGGTGCGCTCGCCGGCGAGGGCGCCCACGTGCACTCTCAGACGATGATTCACCTCGATGCGGTCGTCACGCAGCATGCCCACTCCTCCGACGCCCTGATGTGGGTGAGCCATATCGCCGCCGCGTGCGTCACCCTCGGCGCGTTGCGCTACGGAGAGCACGTTGCGCTCGGACTGTTCCAGAGTCTTCGGCTTGCCGTGCTCGCCCTGTTCGGGGCGATCGTCGCCGTCGCCCCGCAACAACTGATCGTGCCGCTGATGCACGATCGCCGTGGCGTGCAGGCATTCCCCGCCGTTCTGCTGTCGACGATGAGACGCAGGGGCCCTCCGGCAGGCCGGTGCCGGGTGCGCGGGTTTGCAGTCCTGCCGCTCCCTCGTGTTTCCGCCCTCCATGCGAGAGGCATTCTGGCGTAGCGCCGTGCGCGCGTCGCCCTGCCGCACGCGCATCGGGTGGTGACTCTCTCATCGCCAATCCGGTCAGAGCAGTTCACGCTGCCGGCCACCAGCAGGAAAGCCAGTTTTGATGACCACCACAACGACCAAAACCACCAGAAAAACGGCGAGGCTGGGCCTCGTCTCCGCCGGCGCGGCACTCGGCACAGCCGCGCTTGTGCTCGCCACCCCGCTCGCCGCGAGCGCCCATGTCGGCGTCACACCGTCGTCAACCGCAGCGGGCTCGAGCACAGTGCTCACCTTCAGCATCCCGCACGGGTGTGATGGAGCATCCACCACACAGCTCACGTTCGAGATTCCCGACCGGATTTCCTCCGTCACCCCCACGGTGAATCCGAACTGGACCATCGAGAAGGTGTCGGAAGGCGACAGGGTGTCTTCAGTCGTCTACACAGCTGTCACCCCTCTCGACGACGGATACCGTGACGCGGTCGAGCTCTCGCTTCATCTGCCTGAAGACGCTGAGGGCGAGACCATCGCCTTCCCGGTGACCCAGACCTGTGAGGTGGGCGAGATCGCGTGGACCGAGATCGCCGGAGCCGGAGAAGACCCGCACGACCTCGAGTCGCCCGCGCCCGCGATCACCGTGACGGCGGCAGAAGACGATGCGCACTCGCATCACACAGCGCCCGCGGACGACGGCGCAGCCGCCACAGATGATGCCGCCGCAGCGACAGTGGTTGACGCAAGCGACCCGCTCGCCAGGGGTCTCGGCGCCGCCGGTGTTGTGCTGGGCGCCGCCGCGGTTGTGCTGCTCAGTGTCCTTCTGCTCCGTCGCGGGTCATCCGGCCGCACCTCTCGCCCGAACACAGAGGACTGACCATGCGAATGCACCGGCGCCCCACCCGGGGCAGTGCCGTCGGCGCCGCCCTCGGCCTTGTGCTCGGCGTGATGGGCGTGCTCGTCGCTGCCGGGCCCGCGCAGGCACACAACTACGTGGTGTCGACGAACCCAGAGGCGGGAACGGTGGTGACCGAACAGCCGGGCGCCGTCGGCATCACCACAAACGATGCGCTGCTCGAGGCGGGTGGTGACGGCAACACCATTCAGATCAGCGGCCCGGGAGGTGCGTACTACGGCGACGGCTGCACGCTCGTCGACGGGCCGACCGCGAGTATGCAGGCCGTGCTCGGCGAGCCCGGGCAGTACACCGTCGTCTGGCAGGTCGTCTCGACCGACGGGCATCCGGTGTCGGGCCAGTTCGACTTCAGCTGGCAGCCCGCCGAGGGGCAGGATCTCGCAGAGCCGAGCGCCGAGCCTCCCGTGTGCGGGGGGCAATCGGCACCGGGAACGGCACCCGATGCGACCGGACAGCCAGACGAAGCGAGCTCGGCGCCACCCGAGGGGGCGCAGACCGCGCGGCCGACCGAGCCGGCTGGGGCAGGACAGGACAACGACGCCGCGACGGCCGTCGGTGTCGTTGTGGGGATCGGTTCCGCTCTCGCCGTGCTCGCGATCGCCGCGGTGATCGTGGTGCTGGTCTCGCGCCGCCGGTCGAAGCGCTCACCGGGCGAATCCGCCGGGAGCGCCGACGACGATCATCGTTCGGGCCCTTCCCCGGAGTAACCGGCCGGGCGTGAGCCTGGCCGCTACGTCCACAGCGAGAGCCGGCGGCATCCGTTCCGCACAGAAGAGCGGATGCCGCCGGCCGCGTCGGACGCCTTGACTAGTGTTGACGGCGTGCCGACGTCACAATAGAGAGGTGATCGCGTTGACCGAACCGCAGACCTGGACCGTGATCGGGGTGCTCGCCGCGACGCTCGTCGGATTCCTGAGCGTGGTCGTCGTCCTCTTCACGCGCACGATGGCCGCTGAGTTCACGACGATCCGTGCCGAATTCGGAACGATCCGTGCCGAGTTCCGGCAGGAGATGGGTGGCCTGCGTGCAGAGATGGGCAGCATGCGCACCGAGATGAATCTCAGGTTCGAGTCCGTCGACACGAGGTTCGACGCGGTCGAGAAGAAAGTGGGCGACCTCGATCGCGACGTGCACATCCTGACCCGGCGAGCGCTCGGGTTCGACAACACGGACACGTGACGGAGTTGTCGATCAGCTCCGCCCCGGTGAGCGGCACGGGCGAAGTGACCGAAGACGCGCTCTCCGTCCTGCACCGGGTCTTCGGCTACGACTCGTTCCGCGGCGAGCAGCAGCAGATCGTCGATCATCTGATCGCCGGCGGCGACGCCGTCGTGCTGATGCCCACAGGTGCGGGCAAGAGCCTCTGCTACCAGATTCCGTCACTCGTGCGAGAGGGCACGGGTGTTGTGGTGTCGCCGCTCATCGCACTGATGCAAGACCAGGTCGACGCCCTCACCGCCGTCGGTGCGCGTGCTGCGTTCCTCAACTCGACGCAGGACCAGGCCGAACGCAGCCGGGTGGAACGCGCATATCTCAACGGTGAACTCGACCTTCTCTACGTTGCCCCCGAGCGACTCGTCCACGAGCAGACGAAGCGGTTTCTCGCCGGCGGCCGGATCGCGCTCTTCGCCATCGACGAGGCCCACTGCGTCTCGCAGTGGGGCCACGACTTCCGGCCGGACTACCTCTCGCTGGGCGACCTGGCCGAGCGCTGGCCAGATGTGCCGCGCATCGCGCTGACCGCAACGGCCACCCGCGCCACGCACGGTGAGATCACCGAACGGCTTCGTATGCACAGTGCGCGGCATTTCGTGGCGAGCTTCGACCGGCCGAACATCCAGTACCGCATCGTGGCCAAGAACGAGGTGCGCAAACAGCTCGTCGAGTTCATCCGCACAGAATTCACCGGCACAGAGTTCACGGGCACGGAGTTCACGGGCACAGAGGGCACGCACCGGGCGGGAATCGTCTACGGGCTCAGCCGCAACACGGTGGAGAAGACCGCAGAATACCTGCGCGCCCGCGGCATCAACGCGCTGCCGTACCATGCGGGGCTGGATGCCGCGACCAGGCAGCAGACGCAGGCTCGCTTTCTGCGTGAAGAGGGTGTTGTGATCGTCGCGACCATCGCCTTCGGCATGGGCATCGACAAGCCAGACGTGCGCTTCGTCGCGCACATCGACCTGCCGAAGAGCGTTGAGGGGTATTACCAGGAGACCGGTCGTGCCGGTCGTGACGGTGAGCCCTCCGTCGCCTGGCTCGCATACGGACTGCAAGACGTTGTGCAGCAGCGCCGTATGATCGACCAGTCGCCTGGGGATCTCGCTCACAGGCGCCGGCTGTCCGCGCATCTCGATGCCATGCTCGCCCTCTGCGAGACCGTCGACTGCCGCCGTGTGAACCTTCTGCGCTACTTCGGTCAGGACGCTGAGCCCTGCGGCAACTGCGACACCTGCCTGGCGCCGCCCGAGGTGTGGGACGGCACCATTCCGGCCCAGAAACTGCTGTCGACAGTGGTGAGGCTGAAGCGCGAACGCAACCAGGAGTTCGGGGCAGCCCACCTCATCGACATCCTGCGCGGAAACGAGACCGACCGCGTGAAGCAGTGGAGGCACAATGAACTCGCGACGTGGCGCATCGGCGCTGACCTGAGCGAGCAGCAGTGGCGCGGCGTGGTGCGCCAGCTGCTCGCACAGCAGCTTCTCGCGCCGCGCGGCGAATACGGCACACTCGGGCTCACCGAGACGAGTGGCGAGGTGCTCTCCGGTGCACGTCGGGTCTCGATGAGACGGGAGCCGGAGCGGGTGGCCCGCGTGCGCGCCGCCGGCCGCGGCGCGGCATCCGTCGACCTTGCAGCGGCCGATGCCCCCCTCTTCGAAGCACTGCGAAAGTGGCGGGCAGCAGAGGCCAAAGAGCAGGGTGTGCCCGCATACATCGTGTTCGGTGACGCGACGTTGCGGGCGGTTGCGACGGCGCGTCCATCGCGTGTGGACGAGCTCGACGGCATCAGTGGCATCGGTGAGAAGAAGCGCCAGGCATACGGCGAGGCGCTCGTCGGCGTCGTCGCGGAATTCGTTGACGGCTGAGTCCGGCGGCGTGTGAGCGTTTTGTGCGTTCTCACAATCGAGCGGTTAATGCCCCGCGTCTGTTTGTAGGCCGTTCACGGGCCGCTTTCAACGGCGCTATCGTGCTCATAGCGTGGGAGGACCAGACCACAGGATGAGGATCGACGATGGTTGACACTGCCAAGAGCAATGCCGCACGGGGTAAGACACCGGGCAACTCAGCACGGACCACAACAGCAGAGACGACGACGGGGCAGAGCACAGTCCAGAGTAAGGATGCGGACGCCGTGGCGGTCGCGAACGTGCGCGAGAAGGTCGACACGGGGCCGATCGAGGTGCGTCCGACGGTCGGTGTCGATGTGGCCGCGCTCGGTGAGCAGCTGCTCGGCACCTGGGCAGACCTCCGCCGCTCCTCGCGAGCGCTTGCAGCCCGTGAGGAGATGCAGCGTATCGAAGGGCAGGGCATGGACGAGCACCGCGAGCGTGTGCTCGGGCAGCTGAAGCTGCTGGTCGACGACGGCCAGGTGCACCGGGCGTTCCCGAAGCGGCTCGGCGGAGCCGAAGACGCGGGCGGAAACATCGCCGGCTTCGAAGAGCTCGTGACCGCCGACCCGTCGCTGCAGATCAAATCGGGTGTGCAATGGGGCCTGTTCGGAGCGGCTGTTCTGCACCTCGGCACCGAAAAACACCATGACCGGTGGCTCCCTGGAATCATGAGCCTCGACATCCCCGGTGCGTTCGCGATGACGGAGACCGGGCACGGGTCAGACGTCGCGGCGATCGGAACGACGGCCACCTATGATCCCGGGACCCGGGAGTTCGTGATCAACACGCCCTTCAGGGGAGCGTGGAAGGACTACCTCGGCAACGCTGCGAAGCACGGTGTTGCGGCAGTGCTGTTCGCGCAGCTCATCACCCGCGGTGTCAACCATGGTGTGCACGCCTTCTATATCGAGATCCGCGATGCCGACGGCGCCTTCTTGCCGGGCATCGGCGGAGAGGACGATGGTCTGAAGGGCGGGCTCAACGGCATCGACAACGGCCGCCTGCACTTCACCGACGTTCGCATTCCACGTGACAATCTGCTGAACCGCTACGGCGACGTCGCCGAAGACGGCACCTACACCTCGCCGATCTCGAGCCCTGGCCGCCGCTTCTTCACGATGCTCGGAACCCTCGTGCAGGGGCGCGTCTCCCTCGACGGAGCCGCCACCGCGGCATCCGCCGTCGGCCTCGCCATCGCCGTGACCTATGGCAACCAGCGCCGCCAGTTCACGGCGGGTTCAGACACAGACGAAGAGGTACTGCTCGACTACCAGCGGCACCAGCGTCGCCTTCTGCCCCGACTCGCACAGACCTATGCGCAGACGTTCGCGCACGACGAGCTGCTCGTGAAGTTCGACGAGGTGTTCAGCGGAACCAACGACACCGACGAGAACCGGCAGGATCTCGAGACCCTCGCCGCTGCTCTGAAGCCGCTCTCGACCTGGCATGCCCTCGACACCCTGCAGGAGTGCAGGGAGGCCACCGGTGGTGCGGGGTTCCTCACCGAGAACCGGCTGACGAGCCTGCGGGCAGATCTCGATGTCTATGTGACGTTCGAGGGTGACAACAACGTTCTGCTCCAGCTGGTCGCGAAGCGGTTGCTCACGGACTACTCGAAGAAGTTCACGGGCGCAGATGCAGGTGCTCTCGCACGGTATGTCGTCGAGCAGGCCGCGGGCAAGGCGTACCACGGCACAGGGCTCCGGAGCCTGGGACAGACGTTAAAGGATCTCGGTTCGACAGCGCGATCCGTCGGTCAGCTGCGTGAGACGGCTGTGCAGCGTGAGCTGCTCACCGATCGTGTCGAATCGATGATCGCGGATGTCGCCCAGCAGCTTCGCCCGGCATCCAGACTCGGCAAGAAAGAGGCGGCCGAGCTCTTCAACTCGAAGCAGAATGAACTCATCGAAGCTGCGCGCGCGCACGGCGAGCTTCTGCAGTGGGAGGCCTTCACCGAGGCTGTGGAGAACTGCGCACACGACGGCACGACGCAGGTGCTCACCTGGTTGAGAGACCTCTTCGGACTCAGCCTGCTCGAACGCCATCTGGCCTGGTATCTTATGAACGGTCGGCTCTCCGCGCAGCGGGCGCAATCGGTCGGCGCCTACATCGATCGCCTGGTGGCGCGGCTTCGGCCGCACGCGCAAGACCTGGTGGACGCCTTCGGCTATGAGCAGGCGCACCTGCGGGCGGCCGTGGCGAGCGGTGCGGAGCTCGAGCGTCAGAACGAGGCTCGTGAGTACTATCGGGCGCTGCGAGCGTCTGGTGATGCTCCTCTCGACGAGAAGTCGCTCTCCGTGAAGAAGAAGTGACCTCCTTCGCCTGTCGACTCTAGCGGCGGTCGAGCTTGTCGAGACCCCACCCGGTGGTCGTGCTTGTCGAGACCCTCGAGCGTCGAACCCACTGACGATGAGGGAGGTTTCGACACGGTCGCTCGTTCCTCGCGGCCTGCTCAACCACCGGTGTGGTGGCTCAGCGGTGGTCGAGCCTGTCGAGACCATCGGCGATACTGGGAGAATGATGGTGATCGGCTCGGTTCGGTTCGCGTTCCTCGTTCTTCGTCGGCAGGGGAAGCACCCTGATGTCTGACGCGCTGTCGCTCGGATCACCACTCTGGCTCGGCATCGTCGCGGTCATGCTCATCGTGATGATCGGTCTGTTCGTTGTGCGGTCCCGAAGCCTCTTCGGCGAGAGCGGTCGACGGCGGTTCGACACCACGGAGATTCCCGCAGATGTCGCCGGAGCTCGGGAATACATCGTGAGAGACGACCGCACGGGGGCGAGCCTGCAGTTCTCGACCCTCGAGGGGCACGGCCGCGTTCTGCGGCTCGATGTTCCGCGGCGCCACGAACAGAAAGACGTTGAACTCGAGCTCTTCGCCGTCGCCCTGCGGGTGACCGTCGAGCGCGAGGGGGGCGCATGTCGGATCTGGACCTGGCCGGCGGTCGGTCCAGCCCTCGCGACCCGGATCGGCGCCTTCGCCCGGTCGAGGCCGGACCTCGAACTCTACGACCATCTCGGTGTGCTCTACAGCTAGTTGCGCTCACGGGGGCTCGCAGGCCCGTGCGCGCATACGCTCAGAGCAGGAACAGCGCCACAAAACCGAGGATCAGCGAGAGCACCCCGACACCGATCAGAATCAGCGTCAGCAGCCTGAACACCCGAACGCCGTGCCCTGTTCGTTCCAGACGCATCCGCTCGGGATGCTTCGAGTTGTAAAAGACACGAAAGCTCTCGCTCCGGCCGAGCATACGTCGCTCCTCGGGCGTGAGCGTCCGTTCGTGGAGAGACCCATCGTCGACGATCCATCGTGCGATACGGCCGTCTTCCACCCGGACGGCATCCGTTTCGTGCCACGTTCCAGAGGTGACCCGCGCGATCAGCCAGCAGAAGAGAAAAACCGCGCCGAGCGAGAAACCGAACCAGCTGAACAGTTCAGCAGCTGTGCCGATCGCATGCCAGGGACTCACGACCTCATTCATCCGGGTCTCGCTCTCGGGCGGATCGATGTGCTGACACACGACAAAGCTACTGGACAACGCCTCGCTCGCGCCGTGCAGCACGACCGAGTCGTGGTGGATGCGCGCCCTGGTGGGCGAAACATCCATCCGATGCGCACAGAAGCCGAATGGTACCGGGGGATGACCCGGGCGCACGAAGTATGCACCGGAGGAGGACGCCGGCGCTCGAAGAGCTTCGTAGTGTCGAGCCATGATCGAAGCACAGGCCCTCACCAAGCAGTACGGCGCGAAGACCGCCGTCAACAACATCTCGTTCACCGTCAGGCCAGGACTCGTCACCGGATTCCTCGGACCGAACGGCGCAGGCAAATCCACGACCATGCGGATGATCGTCGGACTCGACAGCCCCACCACCGGATCGGTGACCGTCAACGGCACTCAGTACCGACGGTTTCGGTCGCCGCTCACCGAGGTCGGTGTGCTGCTCGACGCCAAGGCCGTGCACACCGGCCGCACCGCATACAACCACCTGCTCGCGCTCGCGGCGACCCACGGCATCCCCAAGCGTCGCGTCACCGAGGTCATCGAGCTCACCGGACTCCAATCGGTCGCACGCAAGAGGGTCGGCGGATTCTCGCTCGGCATGGGGCAGCGCCTCGGCATAGCCGCCGCGCTTCTGGGCGACCCTCAAACGCTCGTTCTCGACGAACCCGTGAACGGGCTCGACCCCGAGGGTGTGAAGTGGGTGCGCTCACTGGTGCGTTCAGTCGCGGCTGAAGGTCGTACAGTGCTGCTGTCGAGCCACCTTATGAGCGAGATGGCACTCACGGCAGACCACATCATCGTGCTGGGCAAGGGGCGTGTGATAGCGGATGCCTCGGTGGATGACATCGTTGCACAGTCCACCCAAGAGATGGTCAGGGTGCGAAGCCCTCGTGCAGCCGAGCTGTTGTCGTCACTCGAGCATCCGAGCATCACGGTGACCCAGATCGACGCGCAACACCTCGAGGTCACCGGAATTCCAGCATCCGCGGTCGGCGAGATCGCCGCACGCACGGGAGTCGCGCTGCACGAACTCACCTCCGTCAAGGCGTCGCTCGAAGACGCGTACATGAACCTCACTCAGAACCACGTGGAGTACCGCACCGGCGGAACACACGAATCGCTCGAAATGGAGACATCCCGATGACCGCCACCCTCGTTTCCGGGACCCGAGCCCGTGGGGAGAGCTCGCCCGTCGCACACCTCTCGTTCGCCGGGGTGCTGAACTCCGAATGGATCAAGCTGCGCACCCTGCGCTCCACCATGTGGTCATTCGCACTCATCGTTCTTGTCGCCCTCGCGTTGGGGATCACGATGGCAGCCACCTTCGGTGATCCGCTGAGCGCTCAGGCGCCAGAAGACGTTCGCGTTTCGATCACCGTGACGATAGTGATCGCGAGCACAGTCCTCGCCCAGCTCATCGCCGCAGTCCTCGGCGCGCTCACGATCTCCGGTGAGTACTCCACGGGGATGATCCGTTCGACGTTGGCCGCCGTTCCGACCCGCCTGCCCGCGCTCTTCGCCAAGGCGATAGTGCTCGGCGCGACGACGTTCGTCGTCGGGATCATCGGGACCACGCTGACATTCTTCGCCACGTTGGGGTTGAGGGCAGACAAGGGCATGGACGTCGCTTTGACGAACCCCGATGTCTACATGCCGATGCTCGGCGCTGCCGCCTACATCGCCCTGGTGGCTGTTTTCGCCCTCGGACTCGGAGCCCTCATCCGTTCATCGGCAGGTGCGATCGCCGCCGCCATCGGCCTGATTCTGGTACTCCCGCTCGTGCTGGGTCTCATCCCGGCCGATTGGGCGTCCGACACGGCTCCCTACCTGCTGCTGAACGCGGGGAACGAGTTGATCGGCCTATCATCGAGTGACGAGCCGAGAGGCACGTGGGAGCTCATGGGGATCATCATCGCGTGGCCCGTCGCCACCATGTTCGCCGGAACCATAGCTCTTGCACGGAGGGACGCCTGAGGATGACCGACGACAGCTCCCCGGCGACTGCACGGCCTGCGCAGCAGGATGTCGCCGGGGAGCTTCGTCTGCCGAAGGCGCCGGGGGTGATCCGCTCATTCTTCGCACGGCATCCGCGATTCACAGACATCCTCGTTCTGCTGATCTATGCGGTTCCCCAGGGGATCAGCGTTCTGTATGAGATCTTCAACCGGCATGACATCGTCGGGGCGCTGAGCGCTCTGATCGCGGGTCTCGGTGTGGGGGCGCTGTTGTTGCTGCGCCGCAGGTGGCCTGTGGTTCTGGCCGTCGTGTCGATCACCGCCGCCGTGGTCTTCGTCGGCCGGGACAACGACTCGAGCGTGGTCGCCGTATGCATCGCCGTGTATACGAGCGCTGTCTACGTCAGTGTGCGGGCCGCGTGGATCTCGTTCGGAATCGGTTCGGTCGCGTACACCCTCGCGGCGATCGTGATGGACCCCGTCTCGGGGATCTCCTGGTACAGCATCGCACTGCCGGTCATCATGTTCCTGTTGATAGCAGCCCTCATCGGCATCAACGTCGGAAACCGAAAGCGCTACATCGCCGCGCTCGTCGACCGTGCTGCCCAGCTTGTGCGCGAACGCGACCAGCAGGCGCAGCTCGCCGCGGCATCCGAACGGTCTCGGATCGCCAGAGAGATGCACGACATCGTGGCGCACAGTCTCTCGGTGATGGTGCGTCTCGCAGACGGCGCCGAGGCGGTCGCCGCGTCGGATCCCGAGACCGCCCTCGGCGCTATGCGGAACATCGGTGCCACAGGGCGAAAGTCGCTTGCCGAGATGCGGCGTCTTCTCGGTGTGCTGCGCGATGAAGAGGGCGCGCTCGCCGCGACTGCGCCGCAGCCCACGCTCGACGAACTCGGCGACCTGGTGCAGAGCTACCGCTTCGCCGGACTCCCTGTGCGAGTGCAGACGAGTGGAATCGCGCCGACGGCTGAAGGCGTGCAGGTCGCGGTGTACCGCGCCGTGCAAGAGACGCTCACGAACGCACTGCGTTACGCCAGAGCGCCGAGCGACGTGCTCGTGAGCCTGGACTACAGCGGTCGGGGTGTTGTTCTCACCGTCACCGATGACGGTGCAGGCGGCCAGGCGACAGAGTCCGTCGGCTCGGGCCGCGGACTCATCGGAATGGCCGAGCGTGCGGCGCTGTATGGCGGTACGGTCGAGAGCGGACGGCGACCCGGGGGCGGATGGCGCGTGCGGATGACCATGCCAGAAGCAGGAGAAGACGAGTGAAGACGATTCGAGTGATGCTCGTCGACGACCAGGACCTGCTGCGCGCCGGGCTCGCGATGGTGCTGCAGGCGCAGCCAGACATCTCGGTGATCGGAGAAGCCGCAGACGGCGGCACAGCCGTCGAACGGGCGAGGGAACTCGAACCGGATGTCATTCTGATGGACGTGCGGATGCCGTCGATGGACGGCATCGAGGCGACGCGCAAGATCGTGGCGGAGAAACCCGCTTCGAAGATCATCATCCTCACCACCTTCGATCTGGACGAGTATGCGTTCGGCGGTCTGAACGCCGGAGCGAGCGGGTTCCTGCTGAAGGACGCACCGCCCGCTGAACTGCTCGGCGCGGTGAGGGCGGTGGCGAGCGGAGAGGCGAGTGTGTCGCCGAGGATCACACGCAGAATGCTCGAGCTCTTCGGGGGCAGGCTGCCAGACCGATCGCCCGCGCTGGCATCCGGACGACTCGAGGTGCTGACAGAACGCGAACGCGGGGTGCTCGTCGCCATCGGTGAAGGGCTGTCGAACACCGAGATCGCCGCGCGGCTCTACCTCAGCGAATCGACGGTGAAAACGCACGTGGGGCGAATCCTGCACAAGCTCGCGCTGCGCGATCGTGTGCAGGCGGTCATCCTCGCCCACAAAGAAGGACTCGTCTGACGATCGAGCCTGCGACCGTGCCTCTGGATCGCGGTCAGATACCGCGATCCACCATGTCGAGCAGGCGCGTGGTCGCGCTCTCGATCATGTCGGGCGTCAGGCCCCGCAGCGGCCCGTCGATGACCAGCATTCCGAGGCCGTGCACACTCGACCAGGCCTCGAACTCTGCGCCCCGGCGCCGGTCGGCGGGGAGCACACCGGCGGCCGTCAGCGCATCGAGTGCGGCACCGAGCACCTGAAACGGCGTTCGGCCTCTTTCGCCCGCTTTGTCTGGTGAACCCGCTTCGCTCAGGTCATGGGGGATCGTGAATGCCGCACGGAACAGCCCGGGCTCCTCGCAGGCGAATGCGATGTACGCCTCTCCGACCGCACGCAGCTGCCGCCGAGCATCGGTGGCGGGATCGCCGCTGTCGGGGAGGGCGGCAATCGCCTCCTCCATACGATCGGCGACTCGTCCTTGGCAGGCGGCCGAGACGGCCTCGAGCAACGCGTGCCTGTCGGTGAAGTGCCGATAGGCGGCATTGGGAGAGACGCCGACGCGTCGTGTCGCCTCACGGAGCACAACGGCGTCAGGTCCGCCTTCTCGTGCAAGCTCGACCCCCGCCTCGAGAAGAGCCTCGCGCAGGTCCCCGTGGTGGTAACTGGCCCGGCCCTCTGGCCTCGTCGTAGTCACATCGGCACTCTCCCTCGTGTACGGCACGATTCGATCATGCCAGTGTTGACGGCGTAGACATAGTGGGCGCAGCGGGGGAAACGGGCGCAGGGCAGCTCGTTGTCGTGGGAGAGGAAGCAGGATGCCCGCCGGGTGCTTTTCCGACGGCGATTCATAGACTGAAGGCATGTGGCTTTCATCCAGACGACGACAGGCCGACCCGGCGGAACATCCGGAGCCGGGGCGGCCAAGCCCCTGGAGTGACCTGCTCGGACGCGCAGGCATCCGCAGCGCACAGGTGATCCTTGTCCTGGTGCTCGCCATCGGCGTCGTCTACGCGATGGTGCAGCTGAAGCTGGTCGTGATCCCCGTGCTCATCGCGCTGATCGTCGCGTCGGCCATGAGCCCGCTGGTCAACTCCATGCAACGACACAACGTGCCGCGTATGCTCGGCACGTGGACGGCGCTGCTGGGGGCGATAGTCGTGTTCGGCGGGGTCATCACCGCCATCGTCTTCGCCGTTCGCGCGGAGTGGGACGAGCTCGTCGACGGCGCCGTCGACGGTGTGAACGCCCTGCAGGATTGGCTGCTCAGCCTGTCGCTGCCGATCGACGAGGAGCAGTTTCGAGCCGCGAGGGATGCGATCGTCGACTTCGCCACGAGCAGCCAGTTCGGCTCGGGCGCACTCGCCGGTGTGTCCGCCCTCACCGAGGTGCTCACCGGGCTGGCGCTCGTTGTTGTGATCCTGTTCTTCTTTCTGAAAGACGGCGACCGCATCTGGGCGTTCCTCATCACCCGGCTTCACGGTGAGAACAAGGCGAAGGCCATTCGTTCGGGACACCGGGTGATCGAGGTGCTCGGCGGTTATGTGAGGGGAACATCGATAGTGGCAGCTGTCGATGCCATCGTGATCGGCGTCGCTCTCGCCATCATGCAGGTTCCACTTGCCCTGCCCCTCGCCGTGATCGTCTTCATCGGAGGGTTCATCCCGATCGTGGGCGCAACCGTCGCCGGCATACTGGCTGCGCTCGTCGCGCTCGTCGCGAGCGGTCCGTTCGCGGCCCTGATCGTTGTGATCGTTGTGATCGCCGTCAACCAGCTCGAGGGAAACCTGCTTCAACCGATCGTGATGGGCAGGTCGCTCAAGCTGCACGCCCTGGTGATCCTGCTTGCTCTGGCCGTCGGCACGATACTCGGAGGAATCATCGGTGCGATCGTCGCCGTCCCGATCGCGGCGTCCACCTGGGCCGTGCTCAAGATCTGGTTCGGGTCAGACGAGTCAGCCGCGCTCACGAACGAGGCGGCAGGCCACCGGGCGTGACGGCGGCTCTGATATGTCAGAATCCGATAGTCGGCTCTGATACCCAGAACTGATCGTCAGAAGTCGAAACCGCCCATGTCGAAGCCGCCGGCATCACCGCTCGCCTCTGACCCCGTCTCTGCCCCCGTCTCTGCCGAGCCGGAATCCTGTGTAGCGGCATCGTCGGACGTCGCGTCACCCTCCGCGCCGAGGGGCGGAAGAAACGAACTGACCAGCGCAGACCCGATCACATAACCGGCCACGGTGCCGAGCAGCGAACCGCCGACCATGCTCCCGAAGCTCGGCCCGTTCTGACGGCCGTCCTGCCCGGCCGGCGCCATTGACCGCTCAAGGGTGCCCGGCTGGCGCAGCTCCGATCGCGTCGCCGACTGTGCAAGCGACGCGGCATCGTTCCCCCTCGGCTGCTCGCCGTTCGGCGCATTCCGGGTGAGCTGCTGGAACAGAAGGTCGCGTTGCCGCTCGGTTAATCTGCCGAAGGCCTCTCGGTGCACCTCTTCGATGGTCTCCGGTGGCGCCGTGCGCAAGAGATAGTTGTAGCGTTCGACGGCGATCTCGTCGTCTGTCCGTGGTCGGGGTCGCTGCTGTCCGACCTGATTCCGGTTGCCGGGTGAGTCCTGTTCGTCGCGGCCGAGAAGGCGGTCGAGAAATCCCATGTGCTGCTCCTTGTTCGGGACTCCAGCCTAGGTCGCGAGTGTTCGGCTGCTCGGTGAATTTCCCGTGGATGCGCCGTGAACCGACGTGTGTGGTTTCGTAGATCACAGATGGCGCAGATACCGCTCAGGGGCCTGCATGAACCGCTGCCAGTGCTGCACCAGGGCGAGGTCACCCCATGACGTTTCGCGGATGCCGTCTTCGTCCAGTTCCAGGATCTGCGCGCCGGGCATGGCCGTGAGCAGAGGCGAATGGGTGGCGCAGATCACCTGCCCTCCGGCCTCGACGACGTCTGTGAAGGTTCCGATCAGCCGAAGGCACGCGGTGAACGACAGGGCGGCCTCTGGCTCGTCGAGCAGATAGAGGCCCTTCTGCACGAACCAGTCATCGAAGGCCTGCAGAAAGCTCTCACCGTGACTCACGGCGACGTAGTCGTCGCCGTACTGAAGCCGGTCGAAGACGTCGAGGGCCGTCTCTGAGCGTAGAAAGAACCCCTTCGCCTTGGTGCGAACCATCCCGGATCCCGCTGAACCCCTGTCGAGCGTGAGCGTTTCTCCGAGAGCCGATCTCTCGAGTTCAGAGGAGTATCTGCGGCCGCTGTGGCCGCCGCGCACGTCGACGCCCCAGGCCTCGGCGACCCCCTCGACGATCGTGGACTTGCCGCTCCCGTTCTCGCCGACGAGGAACGTGACCGGGTGAGTGAGCGACACCCCGTCGCCGATCAGCGCCGCGACGGCCGGAACCGTCCACGGCCAGACCCGAGGCTTCGTCAGCGACGCAGGAACACGCATCCGCTCGACGATCATCGTCCAAGTCTGTCATGGGCGGAAACGGTGACCATGACCGGGTCAGTCGTTGGTGCGATACTCCGTGCGTGCGTAGTCGTGATAGGGCGCGGGGGCGACGGTTGCCCGAATGCGCACCTGGCGGTGGTGCTCCACCTGGGGTTTCCTCGAGATCGGATTCTCGCCCCAGACCACCTCGACCACTGTGCCGTCGGCGATGCCGACATCGACAGAGGCGAGTGACATGTAGAGCTGGTCGAACGCCACGTAGCCGACATCCGTCGAGATTCCCACGGTGCTGCCGTCGTGCAGCACGTCGTCCATCTGATAGAAGCCGTACCTGGACTTGGGAAAGTCGATGAACTTCGCCGGTGTTCCCGGTGTGATCTGCGACTTGACCGCGTCGGCCACATCGTCGGCGTTCCACAGCAGCGTGACCTTGCGTCGACGCTGATTCTCGGCGTGCCGTTCGAGTGCTTCTCGCCCGTGAAAGTCGTGGTCGAACTTCACTGAGCGGCCGAGCCCGAGGTCGAAAGGCGTGACGTAGTAGTCGTGGATGTCTGTCGAATAGAGCGAACCGCCGATCGCGCCGGCTCTGGCCGCGGGCAGCCACTCGCGGTACTCCGCGAAGTCCTCATCGAAGATCGCGGGGAACGGCGTCGGCACCCAGCCGGATTCGAGCGGGGTGCTCGAGTACGCCTTGGCTCCTACGCGCCTGATGTCCCATTCGGCTCCAGCCTCGAGAATGGCGTCACGGACGATCTCGTTGTCTTTCCACGGCCCGAAGAACTCGAAACCGGGCTGCCCCGCCATTCCGTGCCTCAGACCGTGAACAGCCCTGCCGCCGATCTCGAAGTCCCCGATGTGAAAGAACTTCACCTCTGGGGGTGGCCCGCCGAACAGCTTCTCCATGACCTCGTTCGCAGAGGGGCCCTGCAGCTCATAGCGATAGAACGTGGGTGGCTCACTGCGCATGTTCGAGTTCGCCTCGAGACGATGACGCACGTCTCGTCCGTCAGCCTCTGCCCTCTCTGCGTTGAAGCGCACCCAGTCGATGAGAATGTGGTGTCCGACGAGCACCAGGCCGTCGTCGCCCAGGTGAAACAGGATGCCGTCGCCGATCAGGTAGCCGTCTTTGTTCACCGAGATCAGCTGCTTGGCGATTCCGCCCCTGAACGTGGCGAACGTGTTCGGCGAGATCGGTTCGAGCATCGAGATGACATCGTCGCCCTCGAGAAAGAGCTGTGTCATGTGGTGGGACTGATCCATCAGCGCCACGGTGGTGCTCCACGCGCGCTGTTCGTCGCGCCAGTTCGTGAACTCGGCGGCGACGGGGAACGTGAAGGCCGGCCAATCCTGGTTCCGGAGCAGCTCGACCGGGTTCCCGACCCGCTTGATGGCTTGGGCAAGACTTTCTGTCACGGTGGGTTCCTCACTCTGTACATCGTCGATGATGTGCCTCCGCGGAGCGGAATCCGGCAAGTCTACGAGTCCAGCCGTCAGCTGTCGTGCCGTTTTCGTATGAAGCGAATAAACTGCTTTCGGAGGCAGGCGTGGCTCGCAAATCGATGGGCGTCTCGGCGGTGAGCCGGATGCTGGCCGTGCTGGATTCGTTCGGTGTGGACGCACCGTTCCTCACCCTCAGCGAGATCGCAGGACGAGCGGGTCTTCCGCTGTCGTCGACCCACGGAATCGTGTCGGAGCTGGTCGACCAGGGGCTGCTCGAACGGGTGGCGAATCGGCGTTACCGTGTGGGCACGCGGCTGTGGGAGATCGGCAGTCGCACTCCAGGCGTGCTCGGGCTCCGCGAGTTCGCGCTGCCCCACCTGCAGAGTGTGCAGTCGGTGGTGAGGCAGCACACACAGCTGGTCGTCCGTTCTGAGCTGGATGTCCTTGTGATCGAGCGGCTCTCCGATCGTGATGCCGTGGTGAACGCCTCTGTCATCGGCGGACGGATCCCGTTGCAGCACTCGTCGGGAGGTCTCGTGCTTCTCGCGGATGCGGACGAAGCGCTGATCGAGGGTGTTCTGGAACGAGGCCTGAACCCTGCCACGGATGCCGGCATCCGCAGCGAGAAAGAACTGCGCGAGACTCTCGCTCGTGTGCGGCGCTACGGCTTCGCGGCCGCAGACGGGTTCATCTTCGTCGAGTCCCGTGGCATCGCCGTGCCCGTGCGCGGCGCCCATGGCGTTGTCGTCGGCGCGCTCGGTGTGGTGGTCGCCAACGACGGGAGTCCGCCGTTCCCCCATGTCACGCTCCTGCGACGTGCTGCGGCGAGGATCTCCGAAGCGCTTATGCGAAGCACTCTTCCCGCCGGTGACCCGCGTGCCCGGCCGGGGGGAGCGTATCGCCGTATGGTCAACTCGTCTGAACGGTCCATGGAGTATCTCGGCACCCACGAACCCGAACCCTGACGGTGGTCCGCATGCTACAGCCCACCCTGCTTCTCGCGGAAGGGGGCTGACCTGCAGAGACGCGCGTGTCAGCATCTGTGACGAAGGCCCCGCGACAGACGGGGCGCATCGAGCGTGAGGAGGACACCATGAGCGTCGCACGAGAAATGCTGGACACCCATCCGACGGACCTCGGAGAGATCGACCGTGACCTGCTGGTGGCCTGCATCGATGCATGTTTCGAATGCACCCAGGCGTGCACGGCGTGTGCGGATGCCTGCCTGAACGAACGGAATGTGCAGGACTTGACGATGTGCATTCGCGCGAACCAGGACTGCGCCGACGTGTGCATAGCAGCGGGGACCGTGCTGTCGAGGTATGGCGGCTACGGGGCCGACACCACCAGGGGCATCCTGGAGGCCTGCCGCAGGGCGTGTGAGTCGTGTGCGGACGAGTGCGGGCAGCACACGAAGATGCATGAGCACTGCCGCGTGTGCGCAGACGCGTGCCGGCGGTGCGCTGACGCCTGCGCGGCGCTGCTCGGCTCGCTGGCCTGAGCGGCGGAGAAGGACTTTCGGCAGCTGGAGTTGGGATCGGATTTCGCGTCGCCCTCGGCCGGCTATTCCGCTGTCAGGGGTGGGTCGAGTCATCCGTCCGGGCTCGAGTGACACGATGTCGCCGGGCAAGACGGCGCGTCACACAGCAACGCGCGTCGCCCGTCGTGATCAGATGAATCCGGGCGAGTGCGGGGCCGATGGGCGTGGTGGACTCAGCGTCGACGAAGGCTCTGGCACGGATCAGGATGGGCGGGACGAGGATGACACGCCCGAACCCATCCACACGTTTTGGCCGATAGCCCGCCTATAACCCACATGTGGCGGACCGCGAGACATAAAGAAACCCCGCGATGTAGAAGCTACGCGGGGTTTCAGTGGCTCCGACCGGCATCGATCCGGTGACCTTTCGATTTTCAGTCGAACGCTCTACCAACTGAGCTACAGAGCCAGACGACTCACGTCGCCAGTAGGTGAAAAACCCTTCCTTTCGGAAGGGCTTCTCGACCTGGCGACCCTGACGGGACTTGAACCCGCGACCTCCGCCGTGACAGGGCGGCACGCTAACCAACTGCGCTACAGGGCCATGCTTATTCAGTTATGAGCCTAGTGTATCCGTGACCCCAACGGGATTCGAACCCGTGCTACCGCCGTGAAAGGGCGGCGTCCTAGGCCGCTAAACGATGGGGCCGCAGCCGGTGATGAAATCTCGTGATTTCAACGTGGCTAACGACGCATAAGCATACGTGCACACGCGCCCATTTCGCAAAACGAGGTGGCGTGGCGCCTTCGGCCATAGACATCCGTCACTCTTTCGCCCCGCAAACGCATGTGACCTTTCCGGACGGGAGTGCGCGTCGGAACGGGCACACACGACCGGAAAGGTCACATAGAGAGAGCCGAGTGCGGCGTGGGATCAGTGCGAGGAGCCCTCTTCGGCGAGCTTCGTGAAGCCGGCCTGCACGATCTGCTCGGCCTCTGCAGCGTCGCCCCAGCCCTCGATCTTGACCCACTTGTTGGGCTCGAGGTCCTTGTAGCGGGTGAAGAAGTGCTCGATCTCGGCGCGGGTGTGCTCCGGAACATCGTTGATGTCTTGGATGTGCTGCCAGCGCGGGTCTTTGTGCTGCACACACACGATCTTCGCGTCGCTGCCGGCCTCGTCGCTCATGTTGAGCACACCGACGGGGCGCACCTTGATCCCGACGCCAGGAAACACCGGGTACTCGAGCAGCACGAGGGCGTCGACGGGGTCTCCGTCGAGGCCGAGGGTGTTCTCGAAGTAGCCGTAGTCGACGGGGTAGACGAACTGCGTGAAGAGCACACGGTCGAGATAGACCCGCCCGGTTTCGTGGTCGACCTCGTACTTGTTGCGGCTGCCCTTGGGGATTTCTACGACGACGTCGTAATCGGCCATGAGTTGTCTCCTCGGTTGATGGGGTGGAAATCTGCAATAACGTTACTTGATGCCCCTAGACGAATCAGGTGAACACCGCCCGCCGCTCGACCCCGCCGTTGCCGAGGTGAGGCGTGCCCTGCGACTCGGCCTGTCGGCGCATGCAGAACAGAAGGATGCCGCGGCGCCGCCGGTCGTGCTCGTCGCCCTGAGCGGGGGACCGGATTCGCTCGCTCTTGCCGCCGCTACGGCGTTCGAGGCGAGCAAGCTCGGTATTCGTGCCGGTGCCGTCATCGTCGATCACGGGCTGCAGAAGGGTTCCGCCGAGGTCGCCGAGCACGCCGCGGCACAGGCCAGAAGGCTCGGGCTGGATCCGGTCATCGCGACGAGTGTCGCGGTCGGGCAGGCGGGCGGACCTGAGGCGGCGGCCCGCGATGCCCGATACGCAGCCCTCGCTTCGGCCGCGGCTGACGCCGGGGCATCCGCCGTTCTCCTGGGGCACACCCTCGACGACCAGGCCGAGACCGTGCTGCTCGGCCTCGCCAGAGGGTCGGGCGCTGCCAGCCTGCAGGGCATGCCGCCGGCCGCCGGGCTGTATCTGAGACCGCTGCTCGGCGTGCGCAGGGAAATCACCCATGCGGCGTGTGCCGCCGAAGGGCTCGTGCCCTGGACCGACCCGCACAACACGGACACCGCGTTCACCCGGGTCCGAGTGCGTGAGAGCGTGCTCCCCGTGCTCGAGAGCGAACTCGGGCCGGGCGTCGCAGAATCGCTCGCGCGAACGGCAGAGCAACTGCGCGAAGACGCAGAGGCCTTCGACGAGATGATCGACGAGTTCATCGAAGAGATCTGTGAACCGGCAGAGGCCGGAATCGCCGTGTCGGTGGAGGCGCTCAGGGCGAACCCGCCCGCCATTCGCAACCGGATCATCCGCCTCGTCGCACGGAGCGAGTTCGGCCAGTCGCTGTCCCGCACCAACACCCTCGCCGTCGCCTCGCTCGTCACCGACTGGCGAGGGCAGGGTCCGATCGACGTGCCCGGCATCGTCGTCACACGAGAGGGCCCGCTGCTCGTGTTCGCGGCGCGCGCCTGACAGGAACCTCTGTGTGCCGAGCCTCTTCGGCGGCGAGCACGAGCGCGTTGGCGTGTGGTGCGCTCGGCACTTTAGACTCGACGCATGCACTCAAGCGACATCGCGAGCGACCTCAGCGCAGTCCTGGTCACCGAGGAGCAGATCGCAGGCAAGCTGTCCGAGCTGGCGGCACGGATCGACGCGGACTATGAGGGCAAAGAGCTTCTCCTCGTTGGTGTGCTCAAGGGCGCCGTTATGGTCATGGCAGACCTGTCGCGTGCGCTGACCACACACGTGCAGACGGACTGGATGGCCGTCAGCTCATACGGCGCCGGAACGAAGTCGAGCGGCGTCGTGCAGATTCGCAAAGACCTCGACACCGACCTCACCGGCCGTCACGTGCTCATCGTCGAAGACGTCATCGACTCCGGTCTGACCCTGTCGTGGCTCATCGAGAACTTCGCCTCGAGAGGTGTGGCGTCGCTCGAGGTGTGTGCCTTGCTGCGCAAACCGGATGCCGCCAAGGTCGAGATCGCGTGCAAATACGTCGGCTTCGACATTCCCAACGAATTCGTGGTGGGCTACGGCCTCGACTACGCCGAGAAGTACCGCAACCTGCGCGACGTCGCCGTGCTCGCACCGCACGTCTACCAGTAGGTGCGGGGCGCCGGCGCAATCGAGGGTGATCTGAAAGCGCCCAGCCCGGTTGTGCCGCGGGCGAGCGCGGCCGGTCTGGTTTCGATTGAGCATGCCACGCGTGCCACGCCCGCTCCCGCTCCACCTCCTCCTGGTCGAACGCCTGGCGCGTTCGGCTCTCGGAGAACATAAAGGCGGCGCCCAGCCCGCGCAAGATACCCTTATGGGCACGAGACTCAAGAACTCTCGCCGTCCCCGCCTTCAGAAAGGGTGTTGAGCACCGCTCACCGCACTATGAACTTCAAGCGCATCTTCAAGGGCCCGCTGCCATACATCCTGATCGCCATCATCGTGTTCTGGGTGGGATCGAGCCTGCTCAACTTCAACGGATACCGCGAGATCACCACCGAGCAGGGTCTTGAGCTGTTGAACGACGGCAAAGTCTCCGAGGTGATTCTCACCGAGGGCGACAACCGCGCCGACATGACTCTCGCCAAGGCGGACGAAGACCTCGGCGGCACGCAGGTGCAGTTCTACTACCTCAACGCGCGAGCCGACGACGTGGTCGCCGCCGTCGACGACGCCGACCTCGCAGACGGCTTCAACGACAAGGTTCCCCAGACCAACTGGTGGATGTCGATGCTCGGCCTTCTGCTTCCCCTGCTCTTGATCGGCGTGTTCTTCTGGATCATGCTGTCGAGCATGCAGGGCGGCGGCAGCAAAGTCATGCAGTTCGGCAAGTCCAAGGCGAAGATGGTCTCGAAAGAGTCGCCCAAGGTGACCTTCGACGACGTCGCAGGGGCCGATGAAGCCATCGAAGAACTCGGCGAGATCAAGGACTTCCTGAAAGACCCGGCGAAGTTCCAGGCCGTCGGAGCGCGTATTCCGAAGGGTGTGCTGCTCTATGGCCCTCCCGGAACCGGAAAGACGCTGCTCGCACGAGCCGTCGCGGGCGAAGCCAGTGTTCCGTTCTATTCGATCTCGGGCTCCGACTTCGTCGAGATGTTCGTCGGCGTCGGTGCGAGCCGGGTGCGCGACCTGTTCACGCAGGCGAAAGAGAACTCTCCCGCCATCATCTTCGTCGACGAGATCGACGCCGTCGGACGCCACCGCGGCGCGGGCATGGGCGGCGGCCACGACGAACGCGAGCAGACGCTCAACCAGCTGCTCGTCGAGATGGACGGCTTCGACCCGAAGACGAACGTCATCCTCATCGCGGCGACGAACCGCCCGGACATCCTCGACCCCGCACTGCTCCGTCCTGGACGGTTCGATCGTCAGATCGGCGTCGACGCCCCAGACATGGTCGGACGCCGCCAGATTCTCGAGGTGCACGGAAAAGGCAAACCGCTCGCCGAATCCGTTGACCTCGACGTCGTCGCGCGCAAAACCCCCGGGTTCACCGGCGCAGACCTCGCGAACGTGCTCAACGAGGCAGCGCTCCTCACCGCACGCTCGAACGCCCAGCTCATCGACAACCGCGCCCTCGACGAGGCGATCGACCGTGTGATGGCCGGCCCGCAGCGTCGCACCCGCGTGATGAAAGACAAAGAGAAGCTCATCACCGCCTACCACGAGGGCGGGCACGCACTCGCTGCCGCAGCGATGCGCAACACCGACCCCGTGACCAAGGTCACCATCCTGCCGCGCGGTCGCGCCCTCGGGTACACCATGGTCATCCCGCTCGAGGACAAGTACTCGGTGACCCGCAACGAGCTGCTCGACCAACTCGCCTACGCCATGGGCGGCCGCGTCGCCGAGGAGCTCGTCTTCCACGATCCGACCACCGGTGCGTCCAACGACATCGAGAAGGCCACGGGCATCGCACGCAAGATGGTGACGGAGTACGGCATGACGACAGAGGTCGGTGCTGTGAAGCTCGGTCAGTCAAGCGGCGAGGTGTTCCTCGGCAAAGACATGGGCCACCAGCGCGACTATTCGGAGCGCGTCGCCGAACGTGTCGACGTGCAGGTGCGTGAGCTCATCGAGCAGGCTCACGACGAAGCGTGGCAGGTCATCAGCGAGAACCGCGACATCCTCGACCGGCTCGCACACGAGCTGCTCGAGAAGGAGACCCTCGACCACAACCAGCTGGCCGAGATCTTCGCAGACATCAAGAAGCTGCCGGAGCGCCCGCAGTGGCTCTCGAGCTCGAAGCGGCCGGTGAGCGATCGACCTCCGGTTGATGTTCCCGTCTCGAAGGCGCCTATCGACAGCGACCTGACAGACGGCGGAGCGGAGAGCGACACGAAGGCGGCGAGGTCTCCACAGATCAATCCACGCCCGGCAACGGCCTGACGCCCATGGGTGTCGACAGGGCACGCATCGAAGCTGCCGTCGCCGAGCTCATCGAAGCCATCGGAGAAGACCCGGAGCGCGAGGGGCTCGCGCTGACTCCGTCACGCGTGGCCGAATCCTACGCGGAGTTCTTCTCCGGACTCGGCGTCGACCCGCTCGAGCACCTCACCGAGTCCGTCCCGCTCGAGGGAGACGGACCAGGTGAACTCGTGATCCTGCGCGACATCGCCTTCCGCTCGGTGTGCGAGCACCACCTGCTTCCGTTCAAGGGACGTGCGCACGTCGCATACCTCCCGAGCGATCGAGTGGTGGGGCTCGGACGGCTCGCGCGCGTTGTTGAGACGCTGGCATCGAGGCCGCAGCTTCAGGAGCGTCTCGGCGACGAGATCGCAGAGGCGATCGAGTCGGGGCTCGGCGCCAGCGGTGTGCTGATCGTGCTCGACGCCGCACACGGATGCGTGTGGTCGAGGGGAACCCGCCAGCAGGCGTCTTCGACGGTGACGGTCGCCGCCAGGGGCGATCTCACCGAGCCGGTGAGGCGGGCCGAGGTCATCGCTCTGATCGGTGCGCCCCGTGACTGATCGCGCGGGCCACGACCGGTCGGCGGGCACCGCCCGGATGCTTGTGTTCGGCGTGGTCAATGTCACAACCGATTCGTTCAGCGACGGCGGCCGCTATCTCGATCACGCGGCGGCTGTCGCGCACGCCCGCAGGCTTGTGGCCGATGGTGCGGACGTCATCGACGTCGGCGGGGAGTCGACGCGTCCGGGCGCCGATCGCATCGGTGCGGACGAGGAACAGCGCCGCGTGCTGCCGGTGATCCGCGAACTCGCGAGCCACGGCATCCGCGTGTCTGTTGACACCATGAACGCGGCGACAGCCCTCGCTGCGTTCCACGCGGGGGCTGAGATCGTTAATGACGTCGCGGCTGCCCTCGCCGATGACGCCATGGCCGGTGTCGCCGCCGAGGTCACGAACGCCGGAGGCCTGTACCTCGCGAGCCACTGGCGCGGGCATTCCGCGACGATGAACCAGCTCGCGCACTACGACAACGCCGTGACCGATGTCAGGGATGAGCTGGCCGCGCGGGTCGACATGCTCGTGCGCGCCGGTGTCAGGCCGGAGCGGCTTGTGCTCGATCCCGGTCTCGGCTTCGCCAAGGACGCCGAGCACAACTGGTCTGTCCTGCGCCAGATCGACGAACTGCAGGCGCTCGGGCACCCGGTGCTCATCGGCGCAAGCCGCAAGCGTTTTCTCGGTCCGCTTCTGCCGGACGGGGCGTCGATGGCCGATCGCGACCTGCCGACAGCCGTTCTGAGTGCACTGCTCGCCGACAGGGGGGTCTGGGGAGTACGGGTGCACAATGTCGTCGCCACACGGGTCGCCCTCGCCGTCGCCGAGCAGGTCGGGCGCAGCGCTCGCTGACGTGCGATCGGGAGCGTTTTGTCTGGTATCTCCAGAGTTTTCGGAGAAGCGCTGCACATCATCCACAGCCGACACGGGAGCCGATTCGCGCTAGCCTGTTGAGGTCGCGGCGACATCGCGGCATGAATCTCGACCAGGAGTGTGCATGACGACTGCAACGATCTCTCGCCCGAAGCTGACCCTCGCCGACCACGTGGTGCCGCGCACCTGGGTCAACAACATCGTGCTGATCCTCGCCGGTGTCGCGGTCGTGAGCGGCCTCGCCCTCGTCGAGATCCCGATGTGGCCGGTTCCGATATCGGGCCAGACCCTCGGCGTGATGATCGTCGGCGCCACCCTCGGAGCGTGGCGCGGAGCCGTGTCGATGACGAGCTATATGCTGCTCGGCCTCGCCGGGCTCCCGATCTTCTCGGGGGGAACGGGCACGCTCGCCGCCCTGGCAAAGCCGTCGTTCGGGTTCATCATCGGCTTCATCGCCGCCGCTGCGCTCATCGGGTGGCTGGCCGAGCGCAACTGGGACAAGCGCCCGACTCTCTCGCTCCTCGGGTTCCTCGCCGCAAGCGTTGTGCCGTTCCTCTTCGGCGTGCCGTACATGGGCATGATCCTCGGCAGCCTGGGCCTGCCGAACGACTTCGGCACGCTGATCGCCCTCGGTGTGCTGCCGTTCATCGTCGGAGGCATCGTCAAGTGGCTCGTCGCCGCATCCGTGCTGCCGCTCGCGTGGCGTGGCGTTCGCGCCTTCGAACGGCGCGGCGCAGAGAAGGACTAGCGTCTGGTTGCACAGGCGTTCGCATCGGCCGGAGGCAGTTGCCAGGGCTCACCCGTAAGGTGGAGTCGTGACATACAGGGACTCGATCAGCATCACCGGGTTGCGCGTGCGCGCACACCACGGTGTGTACCCGTTCGAGCGTGAGGCCGGTCAGGACTTCGTCATCGACCTCTCTGTCGACCTCGACCTGTCGGGTGCGGCGTCAGAAGACGACCTCGCGAAGACGATCCACTACGGTGAGCTCGCCGAGCGGGTCGCCGCGGCCGTCGCGACAGACCCGGTCGACCTGATCGAGACGGTCGCAGAGCGTGTCGCGGCGATCGCACTCGGCTACGACGCGGCGTCCCGTGTGCGCGTCACCGTGCACAAGCCCGACGCTCCGATTCCGTTGCCGTTCGATGACGTCGCCGTCTCGATCGAACGGCGCCGAGAGGCCGGTACCGGCACAGGAGGACCCGGATGAGCCCGTTGCCGAAACCCAACATCCATCCTCCGGTGCGGCCGCTCAGAGGCGAGCCGGTGCGTGCCGTGCTCGCGTTCGGAAGCAACCTGGGCGACCGGGAAACGGCCATCCGAGGCGCCGTGGACGAGCTTGACGCGCACAACGGCATACGGCTGGTCGCGCTGTCGGCGCTGATGGAATCCGTTGCCGTCACCGCTCACGGCGAAGACGCCGATGCGCCCGCGTACCTCAACGCGGTGGCCGTCGTCCGCACCACACTGACTCCGCACGAACTCCTCGACACGATCAACGGGATCGAGGACTCGCACGGACGGGTGCGCGCCGAGCGTTGGGGAGACCGTACCCTTGACATCGACATCATCGCCTATGGCCAGAGCGTTATCTCCGACGATCGGCTCACCGTGCCGCACCCTCGTGCGGCAGAGCGCACGTTCGTGCTCGAACCGTGGCTCGAGATCGACCCAGAAGCGGTGCTGCCCGAAGCGGGTCGAGTCGACGAGCTCCTGCAGATGCTGAGGCGCGACAGCCGCGACGGGACGGGCCCATGAACCGCACACGAGCGACGCCCCTGATCGGCATCGCCGTGCTCGCAGGCGTGGTGGGGTTCCTTCTCGAGTACTGGGCGACGTCGACGGGGCTCGCCCTGATCGTTCCGCCGCTCACCCTGCCGCTGACCCTGATCGTGGTGTCAGCGCTCCTCCTCGGTTTTGCGATCCCCATCCGACGTGCTGTCACGGGCGCGGCGACGCATCGCATCGATCCGTTCAGGGCCACGAGGGTGGTCGTTCTCGCGAAGGCCTGCAGCCTGGTCGGGGCACTGCTCACCGGTCTCTCGGCTGGAGCGCTCATCTTCTTTCTGACGAGGTCCGTCCTGCCGGATGTAGGCTCGATGTGGCTCGCGACAGCCTCGTGTCTTGGCGCTGTGGTGCTCGGCGTGGCCGGGCTTGTCGCCGAGCATCTGTGCACACTGCCGAAAGATGAAGACCCAGACAATGACGACACCTCCCACTCCGACGACGCCTGACGCGCAACCCCTGCAACCGGCAGAGAACGGCGCGACCAGCGCGGCGTCTCACCCCGGCGAGAGCGGGTGGAGGCGCGTCTCACCCAAATACGTCATCGTCGACCTGCTCGGGGGAGCGGTGTTCATGGTCGTCGTCGCCGCTGCCGCTCTCGCACTGCAGCTGTTCGCCGGAATCACCTGGCAGTGGTGGCCGGCGGGCGCGCTGCTCGTCATCTCGGCCATCACGGCGGTGCTCACCCCCCGTCGGGTGCGAGCGATCGGCTACCAGTTGCGTGCAGACGACCTGCTCTTCCGCCGCGGGATCATGTGGACGCGTATGGTCGCTGTCCCCTATGGGCGTATGCAGCTCATCGACATCAACCGGGGCCCGCTCGCGCGTGCGTTCAAGCTGGCCGAGCTCAAGTTCGTCACGGCCTCCGCCGCGACGGCTGTTGTGATCCCCGGTCTCCCCGAAGAAGAAGTCGAGCAGCTGCGCGATCACCTCGTCGCCGTTGCCGAGAGCCGTCGGACCGGGCTGTGAGCTCAGGCGATCCCCGAGAGCACCCGAACGTGCAGCCGCAGGCAACCACCGGGCAGTCGGCTTCCCGCAACCTCGCCGACGGCGAATGGCACCGCCTGCACCCCGCGACGCCTCTCTTGAGAGGCGGCCTCGTATTCGTGGCGATCGCCGGATTCGTGATCGCGAACCTGCGCGAACGCATCGTGGAACTGTTTCTGCCGGGGGATCTCGACTGGGAGAACGGTTCATACGATCCACTCACCTACATCGTCGAAAACGGCATCCTCGGGCTCGCGCTGCTGATCCTGCTCGGCGTGCTGCTCGTTGTCATCGGAGCGTTCTTCCTGTCGTGGCGGATGCACACGTTCCGCATCACGGGCGAAGCCGTCGAGGTGCGGAGCGGCATCCTCTTCCGCACACATCGCCAGGCGAAACTCGACCGCGTGCAGGGTGTCACCATTGCTCGCCCGTTTCTGTCGCGACTCGTCGGAGCAGCGAAGATGGAGGTCGGCGTCGCAGGCCAGGACTCGAGCGTGAAACTCGAGTACCTGTTCAGCAGGGACGCTGACCGTCTGCGCGTCGACGTGCTCACGCTTGCATCCGGCGTTCGACTGGCCGACGCCGGGATCGCGCCCGCACCGACCGTCGGTCCAGACGGTGTCACGCTTCCGCCCGAAGCGCAGCGGGCGACGTCAGGCGACCAGAGCGTCAGCACGCTCATCAACGAACGCGTGCACGACTTTCTCTCGCCTGAACTCGATCCGTCGGCGGCGCCGCCCGAGTCCGTTGTGCGCATACCCCCTGGCCGGCTCATCGTCTCGACGCTCGTCGGAATGCCCAGCGTGTTCGTTCTCGCCATGACAGCGGGTCTGATCGTGTCGCTCGTCAACGGCCTGGTCTGGTCGCTGTTCTGGTTCGTTCCCGGCATCATCGGCATAGGCAGCTACTACGTGTCGACGGTGACCAAATCGCTCAGGTACAGCATCGCCGGCACATCCTCCGGGGTTCGCGTCGGGTTCGGGCTTCTCTCGACGAGCAACGACACGATCCCACCGGGCCGGGTGCACGCCGTGCGGATCTCGCAACCGATTCTCTGGCGCTTCTTCGGCTGGTGGCAGATCAAGATCAACAAGGCGGGACTCAGCGCGGAAGCTGTCGCCGGGGGCAAGGGAAACACCACCGTGCTGCCGGTGGGAACCGTCGACGACGTCGCACGTGTGCTCGACCTGCTGCTCGAGGGTGTGCGCTCCGACGACCTGCTCACCGAACTCGAGCAGGTTCTTCTCACACCGCAATCGTCGGGTTTCACCCTCGCGCCGAGGCGCGCCGCGTGGGTCGACCCGATCGCGTGGAAGCGCACGGGCTTCACACTCCGCGGGGGATTGCTGCTGTTCAGACGCGGTGTTCTCTGGCGCCGGCTCGACCTGGTGCCCCTCGCGCGGATGCAGAGCATCGCCGTCTCGCGAGGTCCGGTGCAGCGGATGCTCGGGCTTTCGTCTGCGCACGCACACACGGTGGTCGGCCCCGTCACCGTCAGGCTCGACTCGCTGGATTCGGCGGTCGCAGCCGATCTGTTCTCACGCGTGGCGCACCTGGTCGTCAACGCCATGGCAGAGGATCACAGCCACAGGTGGGCCGAGGAACGTCCCGGAACCGAGCCAGAACCACAACCCGAACTCGAGCCAGAACCCGGAACCGAGCCAGAACCACAACACGAGCCCGAACCCGAACTCGAACTCGAGCCCGAACTCGCGCCAGAACTCGAAGCTGAGGCGGAGCCTCTGAGGAATCCGGGAACATCCTCGCCGGAAGCCGGACGATGATCCAGAGAGCAGGCCGGCTGGGGATCGGGATCATCGGCGCGGGTCGTGTCGGACCGGTGCTCGGTGCGGCACTCGCCGGGGCGGGGCACGCCATCACGGGAATCAGCGCCATCTCGCAGCAGAGCCGCGACCGGGCGGAAGCCATGCTCCCGGGGGTGCCCGTGCTCGAGATTCCCGACCTGGTCGAGCGCAGCGAGCTCGTGATGCTCGCCATCCCGGCCGGCGAACTGCCCGCCCTCGTCGACGGGCTCGCGGCGACCGGCACCTGGCAGCCCGGCCAGCTCGTGATGCACACGGCGCCCGGGCACGGGGCAGGCATCCTCGCCCCGGCGGTGTCGCGGGGCGCGATCCCCCTCGCGATCCACCCGGCCATGGTGTTCACCGGCGCGAGCATCGACATCGCGCGCCTGGCCGAGACCTGGTTCGCCGTCACCGCTCCGGCTCCCGTGCTGCCGATCGCGCAGGCCCTTGTGGTCGAAATGGGCGGTGAGCCCGTCGTCGTCGATGAGGCAGACCGTGCCAGATACGCCGAGGCGATTGCGACGGCGAGCGAGTTCTCGCGCTCCATCGTGCAGCAGGCAACGGGGATCCTCACAGGTATCGGCATCGAGAACCCCGGAGCGTTCCTCTCATCGCTTGTGCGATCGTCGGTCGACAACGCCCTGACGGATGCGACACCGCCGGGCGGGCTGCGCGGGCTGGACGACATCGGGCTGGACGACATCGGATGAGAGGGCTCCGCCCCGTGTCTGTGCACAACGAGGGCGACGTCGCATCGTGCGCACAGCCACGTAAACTGGCTTGAAGCCCACCAGGAGACACACCACATGACGCCACGCACCCCAGACGCCGCCACCGGCGCGCCTTCAGAGCAGGCCGCTGCTCAGACCGCAGACGAGATCTTCGCAGACGAGGCGTCTGAGCAGAAGGCCGTGCGGCTGGCCAAGCGTGAGCGGCTGATGGCAGAGGCCGCGGACGCTGCGGGCGGCGCGTATCCCGTCACGGTTCCGGTGACCACCACCATTTCCGCCGTGCGCGAGAAATACGCGGATCTCGTCGCAGACGACGTGACCGGCGACATCGTCGGGGTCGCCGGTCGTGTCGTCTTCGCGCGCAACACCGGCAAACTCTGCTTTGCCAGCCTGCAGGCGGGCGACGGCACACGTTTGCAGGCGATGGTGTCGCTCGCCGAGGTGGGCGAGGAGTCCCTGGCGCGATGGAAGGAACTCGTCGACCTGGGCGATCACGTCTTCGTTCGCGGCGAAGTGATCTCGAGCCGCCGGGGTGAGCTGTCGATCATGGTGACGGACTGGCAGATCGCCTCGAAGGCGATCCTGCCGCTGCCGAACCTGCACAACGAGCTGAGCGAAGAGACACGGGTGCGCAGTCGCTACCTCGACCTCATCGCGCGAGAGCAGGCGCGCACAACTGTGCTTCAGCGCGCGCAGACCGTGTCGAGCCTGCGACGAACCTTCAGCGAACTCGGTTTCATCGAGATCGAGACCCCGATGCTCCAGGTCATGCACGGCGGAGCATCCGCCCGACCGTTCGTCACCCATTCGAACGCCTTCGACACCGACCTGTACCTGCGCATCGCCCCCGAGCTGTATCTCAAGCGTGCTGTCGTCGGCGGAATCGACAGGGTGTACGAGATCAACCGCAACTTTCGCAACGAGGGCGCGGATTCCACCCACAGCCCGGAGTTCGCGATGCTCGAGGCGTACGAGGGCTATGGCGACTACAACTCGATCGCCGACCTCACACAGCGCCTGATCCAGGACGCAGCCCTCGCCGTGTCTGGTTCGCACCTGGTGACCTGGGCTGACGGAACCGAATACGACCTCGGCGGTGAATGGCGCCGGATCAGCATGTTCGCGAGCCTGTCAGAGGCCGTCGGGCGTGAGATCACACCGCAGACCCCGCTCGACGAGCTGCGGCAGCTCGCCGAACGCGCCGGTCTCGAGGTGCCGCACCCGCTGCACGGAAAGTATGTCGAAGAACTGTGGGAGCACTTCGTGAAAGACGGGCTCGACCGCCCGACGTTCGTGATGGACTTTCCGCTCGACACCTCTCCGCTCGTGCGCGGCCATCGCTCAGAGCCCGGTGTCGTCGAGAAGTGGGATCTCTACGTTCGCGGATTCGAACTCGCGACGGGGTACTCCGAGCTCGTCGATCCCGTTGTGCAGCGTGAACGCTTCATCGAGCAGGCGAAGCTCGCCGCGAGCGGTGACAGCGAGGCCATGCGCCTCGACGAGGAGTTCCTGCGTGCTCTCGAACACGGTATGCCGCCTTCGGGAGGGATGGGCATGGGCATCGACCGGCTTATGATGGCCCTCACCGGGTTGGGCATCCGCGAAACGATCCTCTTTCCGTTGGTGAAGTGATGGGCCGTTGGTGAAGTGATGGGCGATTTTCTGCCGAACGGCGGCTCGGAGCCACACGATCCGAAGAAGCCGAGCAGGGCGCGCGTCGTGCTCTGGGTCGTGGGGGCGGGTGCCGGTCTTTATCTGATCGGCAGCGGCCTGGTCGGCATCCTCTCGCCGTAGCCCGGCTCTGATCGGCCCCGGTGCGCGCGCCGGCATACGGGTAGGATGGGGCCGTTATGGACAATTTCTGGATCAACGCGCTCTGGTCGGTCACTCCGACGGTGCTCATCGGCGGAATCTTCTGGCTCGTTATGCGTGCGATCCTTCGTGCCGACCGGAACGAGCGCGCTGCGTACGCGGATCTCGAGGCGACTGAACGTGCCAGGCTCGGGCTCCCGCCCGCACCCAGAGAGAGCCACTCGGCATCCTGAGCGGAATCTCGCCTGCGGTTCGCACGCGTGGCTGCGTCGGCGGCTCTTGACCACTCGCTAGGCTGAGCGATACCTGCCCGCGCCCCGAGTGAAGGCTGAGCCATGTTCGACGACCCCGCTGATTGGGTGCTCTGGGGTCTTATCGCAATCGATCTCACCATCCGCGTCATCGCGATCATCGTTGTGCCACGCAACAGAAAACCGACGGCCGGTATGGCCTGGCTGCTCACGATCTTCTTCGTCCCATACGTCGGTGTGCTGTTCTTTCTTCTGATCGGAAACCCGAAACTGCCGCGCAAGCGGCGCAAGGTCCAGGAAGAGATCAACGAGTTCGTCCGTCTGGTGAGCGATCGGATGCCTGCCCAGACACTGCAGCCGGGCGCCCCGGCGTGGTTCACCTCGCTGGTGCGGCTGAATTCCAACCTCGGTGCGCTTCCGCTGCTCGGCGGCAACGTAGCCTCTCTCATCCCGGGCTATCAGGACTCGCTCGACGAGATGACCGCGGCGGTCGACAAGGCAGAGGAGTACGTTCACGTCGAGTTCTACATCCTCGTTCTCGATGACACCACGAAACCGTTCTTCGACGCACTGGAGCGCGCGGTGAAGCGCGGTGTTGTTGTGCGCGTTCTGATGGACCATTGGGCCTGCATGCGCAAGCCGAACTACCGGCGGACCAAAAGGCGCCTCTCAGGCATGGGAGCCGAGTGGCACCTGATGCTGCCTCTGCTCCCGCTCCAGGGCAAGTTCCAGCGCCCCGATCTGCGCAACCACCGCAAGCTGCTCATCGCCGACGGCCGGGTCGGTTTTATGGGCTCGCTCAACGTCACGGATCGCAGTTACAACCTCAAAGCCAACATCAGGCGCGGGCTCAAATGGAAAGAGCTCATCACGAAGCTTGAAGGACCCGTCGTCGGTGCGCTCGACGCGATCTTCATCAGCGACTGGTACAGCGAGACCGGAGAGCTGATCTCGCGCGAGGTCGACGTCACCGATCACGATCCGGAGAACGGCGCGCTCGACTGCCAGGTGGTCCCGAGCGGGCCGGGATTCGAAGCCGAGAACAACCTTCGCCTCTTTCTCGGACTGCTCTATTCGGCCCAGAGACGCGTGGTGATCACCAGCCCGTACTTCGTGCCGGACGAATCGCTTCTCTATGCGGTGACGGCCGCCGTGCAGCGGGGCGTGCCCGTCGATCTCTTCGTCTCTGAGATCGGCGACCAGGCGCTGGTGTATCACGCACAACGGTCCTATTACGAGGAGCTCCTGCGCGGTGGAGTGCGCATCTACCTCTACCCCGCGCCATACATCCTTCACGCAAAGCACTTCACGATCGACGACGACGTCGCCGTGATCGGCTCGAGCAACATGGACATGCGCTCCTTCGGCCTCAACCTGGAGGTGTCGCTGCTCGTTCGCGGTTCCTCATTCGTCGACGACATGCGCCGGGTCGAGGACGACTACCGTGCGATCAGCCGGGAGCTCACCCTCGACGAGTGGCTGAAACAGCCGCTCAGGTCGACCGTTCTCGACAACCTCGCCCGGCTCACATCCGCACTTCAGTGATCCGCGGGCTCATGGCCGTGCTTCAAGCGCGGGATGGCTACGCCTCGCTGTGAAGTGCACCGACCGCGTGGTCATCGTTCCTGTCCGCACCGTTTCGGCTCGCCCTCGCCCGGGCTAGATCGAAACGGCCGGGTGCCGCAGGGGCTAGCTGGCAATCGTGTGCGAGGCGGCTGCTTCCTCTTGAGGGGTACGGACCGCTGAGTAGGTTCATGAGAGCAGGCATAGATCAAAACGAAGTGAGGTGACGTGCCATGACAACCATTCAGAGTTCCATCGACGTCGACGTTCCGATTTCGGTCGCGTACAACCAGTGGACGCAGTTCGAGTCGTTTCCGCAGTTCATGGACGACGTCGAGTCGATCACGCAGATCGATGACACCCATGTGCACTGGAAGGTCAGGATGGCAGCGGTGGAGCGTGAGTTCGACGCTGAGATCACCGAGCAGATCCCAGACGAACGAGTCGCTTGGCGGAGCATCGACGGCCCGAAGCACGGGGGAGTCGTCACGTTTCACCGTTTGGATGACGACCACACACGTGTGCAGCTCCAGCTCGACTGGGAGCCGGAAGGGCTCGTCGAGAAGGCGGGTGCCGTGCTGCAGCTCGACGACATGATGGTCAATCGCGACCTGAAGAACTTCAAAGAGATCATCGAGGCCGCCGGCTTCGAGAGCGGCGGATGGCGCGGTGAGGTGAACCGCCCGCCGGATGCCACCGGTCGCTGACCTCCGGTGATCGTTCGCAGCGGCACCGCATGAGGCAATAGTCACGAGGCTAGGACGAATCCGAGGATTCCGTCCTAGCCTCGTGACTTTTTGTCGTCCTTCTCTCGGCGGGCGTTGAGGATGCCTGGGGTGGGGGAATGGAGGTGGTTGCGGGCACGCGTTGCGTTGTTGAGATTGCCTGGGTCAGGGCTGCCGCCTTTCGTGCGGCTTCGCGTCACGCCCCCAGCGAACACGCGACGATCTGCGCCGAGCGCTGGTTACTCTGGTTTGTATCGGTGCACCATCCGATGCGGTGTACCCAGGGAGTGAACAATGTTTGAGAGATTCACGGATCGAGCCCGTCGCGTCGTCGTCTTGGCCCAAGAAGAAGCCAAGATGCTCAACCACAATTACATCGGCACAGAGCACATCCTGCTCGGCCTCATCCACGAGGGTGAGGGCGTGGCGGCGAAGGCGCTGGAGTCGCTCGGCATCTCGCTCGATGCGGTGCGTGAACAGGTGCAGGACATCATCGGCCAGGGGCAGCAGCAGCCGACCGGACACATTCCGTTCACCCCTCGCGCGAAGAAGGTCCTTGAGCTGAGCCTGCGCGAAGCTCTGCAGCTCGGCCACAACTACATCGGCACAGAGCACATCCTGCTCGGCCTCATCCGCGAGGGCGAAGGCGTAGCCGCTCAGGTTCTCGTCAAGCTCGGCGCGGATCTCAATCGTGTGCGCCAGCAGGTCATCCAGCTGCTCAGCGGCTACCAGGGCAAAGAGACCGCTGCCGTCGGCGGAGCATCGAACGAGCCGCAGCCCCAGGGCGGATCACAGATCCTCGACCAGTTCGGTCGCAACCTCACACAGGCCGCCAGAGACAACAAGCTCGACCCGGTGATCGGCCGTGAGAAAGAGATCGAGCGCGTGATGCAGATCCTCTCGCGCCGTTCGAAGAACAACCCGGTTCTCATCGGCGAACCCGGCGTCGGAAAGACCGCTGTCGTCGAAGGGCTCGCGCAGGCCATCGTCAAGGGCGATGTGCCGGAGACGTTGAAAGACAAGCAGCTCTACTCGCTGGACCTCGGCTCGCTCATCGCCGGAAGCCGCTACCGCGGTGACTTCGAGGAGCGCCTGAAGAAGGTCACCAAAGAAATCCGCACCCGCGGTGACATCATCGTGTTCATCGACGAGATCCACACCCTCGTCGGTGCCGGTGCGGCAGAGGGCGCCATCGATGCCGCGAGCATCCTGAAGCCCCTGC
Source organism: Okibacterium endophyticum (assembly GCF_054780075.1). Taxonomy (NCBI): domain Bacteria; kingdom Bacillati; phylum Actinomycetota; class Actinomycetes; order Micrococcales; family Microbacteriaceae; genus Okibacterium; species Okibacterium endophyticum. The sequence goes on from NZ_BAAGXA010000001.1 coordinate 46,793, forward strand.
TGGCACGTGGCGAACTGCAGACGATCGGCGCCACGACCCTCGATGAGTACCGCAAGCACTTCGAGAAGGACGCAGCGCTCGAGCGCCGGTTCCAGCCCATCCAGGTGAACGAGCCGTCGCTGCCGCACACGATCAACATCCTCAAAGGACTGCGCGACCGCTACGAGGCGCACCACAAGGTGTCCATCACCGACGGTGCGCTCGTCGCGGCGGCGAACCTGGCCGACCGCTATGTGGCCGACCGCTTCTTGCCGGACAAGGCGATCGACCTGATCGACGAGGCCGGCGCTCGGCTGCGTCTGTCGATTCTGTCGAGCCCGCCTGAACTGCGTGAGTTCGACGAGAAGATCTCGAAGGTGCGGGGTGCGAAAGAGACCGCCATCGAAGATCAGGACTTCGAGAAGGCAGCCTCGCTTCGTGATGAGGAGAAGAACCTGCTCGGCGAGCGGCTGCGCCTCGAGAAGCAGTGGAGGAGCGGAGACGTCAAGACCACTGCCACTGTCGACGAAGGCCTGATCGCCGAGGTTCTCGCACAGGCGACAGGCATCCCGGTGTTCAAGCTGACAGAGGAGGAGTCCTCGAGGCTCGTCTTTATGGAGAAGGCCCTGCACGAGCGTGTCATCGGCCAGGACGAAGCCATCTCGGCTCTCGCCCGCACCATCCGTCGCACCCGCGCCGGGCTGAAGGACCCGAAGCGCCCCTCGGGCTCGTTCATCTTCGCCGGCCCGACCGGTGTCGGAAAGACCGAGCTGGCCAAGGCGCTCGCCGAGTTCCTGTTCGACGACGAAGACGCGATGATCTCGCTCGACATGAGTGAGTACGGCGAGAAGCACACGGTCTCGCGGCTGTTCGGCGCTCCTCCCGGATTCGTCGGCTTCGAAGAGGGCGGGCAACTGACAGAGAAGGTGCGCCGCAAGCCGTTCAGCGTTGTGCTGTTCGACGAGATCGAGAAGGCGCACCCCGACATCTTCAACTCGCTGCTGCAGGTGCTCGAAGAGGGTCGTCTGACCGATGGCCAGGGTCGTGAGATCGACTTCAAGAACACCGTCATCATCATGACCACGAACCTCGGTTCGAAGGGCATCGCCGGTGGCCCCGTCGGCTTCCAGGTCGAGGGCGACACCCACACGAACTACGAGACGATGAAGGCCAAGGTCAACGAAGAGCTCAAGAAGCACTTCAAGCCCGAGTTCCTGAACCGTGTCGATGACACGATCGTGTTCCCTCAGCTGTCGAAGCCCGAGCTGCTGCAGATCGTCGATCTCTTTGTCAAGCGACTGGCAGACCGGATGCTCGACCGCGACATGACCATCGAGCTCACGACCACGGCGAAGGAGCGGCTGATCGAGGTCGGGCACGACCCGGCGCTCGGCGCTCGTCCGCTGCGTCGTGCGATGCAGAACGAGGTCGAAGACCGGCTCAGCGAGAAGATCCTGCACGGAGAGCTGAACGCGGGAGACCACGTGCACGTGGACTTCGCCGACAACCAGTTCACCTTCGAGACCACCGTCCGCAGCGAGACGGTGGGCGCGGGCATCAACGCGGGCCGCTCACTCGGCACGGGGTCGGCCACACCCGACCTCGCGATCACGAGCGAGTAACAGCGCTCGCCGATCGAGCCGTCGAGATCGCCCCGGCCAGACGGCCGGGGCGATCTCGCGTCTGCGGAGCACACACTTCCGCCTCAGCCGAGATGATCGAGGTAGCGCAGAATGACTCCCTCGCGCATCGCCCACGGCGAGACGTCCAGTTCCTTGACCTCGAACATCCTCATGGCCTCAGACAGCACGATGCCGCCGGCGACGATCTGAAACGTGCGATCGACGGTGATCCCGGGCAGTTCCGGACGAGCAGCTGCGGGGATCCGCGCCAGCCGTGGCACCCAGTCGTCGAGCTGACTTCGGCGGAGCAGGGAGCGTTCGTGCTCACCGATCCCTTGTGCGACAGAGCCGCCCAGTTTCGCCAGAGAGCGAATGGTCTTCGACGAACCGACAACGTGCGAGGGCGGCTCGCACTCCGCGAAGTCGCGCCTGGCCTCTTCGAGAATGGCGCGGGCGTGTTCTCGCAGGCGGTTCTGTTGCTCCTCGGTCGGCGGGTCATCGTGCAGAAACCCGATCGTGGAGCGACCGGCGCCGAGGGGGAGCGAGAGCCCGACGTCCGGGTACTCGTCGTGCCCGAGTGAGATCTCGAGGGACCCGCCGCCGATGTCGAAGAGCAGGATGTTGCCAGCCGACCAGCCATACCAGCGCCTGACCGCGAGAAAGGTGAGTCTCGCCTCGTCTTCTCCCGACAACACCTGGAGTGCCACACCGGTTTCACGCTCGACGATCTGCAACACCTGCTCGCCGTTCGCCGCTTCACGGATGGCAGATGTCGCCATCGGCAGAAGCTCGTCGAGATTGCTGCGGCGTGCGATCTCAGCGGCCGCACCAACGGCATCCACGATCGCTGCGATGCCCTCGTCGTTGATGCCGCCCTCTGGCGTGAGGTATCGCATAAGCCGCAGCACAGCTTTGTCCGACGACGTCGGAACGGGCCTCGCACCGGGGTGCGCGTCGACGACGAGCAGGTGGACTGTGTTGGATCCGACGTCGAGAACTCCGAGGCGCATAGCTGAACGATAGCGTGCGGGCTGGGGGATGGCGGGGCGACGCGGCATCTGAGGTGGGTTGGCGCGCGCGGCTCGTGCGCGACAGGGGTGCATGCGGGAGGGGAGCATGCGGGAGGGGGAGCACTCAGTAGGCTCGTACGTATGACGGGGTTCACGGTGCGACGAGCACGCACAAGCGATGTGGTCGCGATCCAACGGCTGATCGAACCGCTTGTGCAGCGTCGCATCCTGCTCGGCAAGGAACGCGTGGTCTTCTACGAGGCGGTGCAGGAGTTCCGCGTCGCCGAAGCCGACGACGGCACGCTGATCGGCTGCGGGGCGCTCCACGTGATCTGGGAGGACATCGGCGAGGTCCGCACCCTCGCCGTGGCGGACAGCTGGCTCGGCCGTGGTGTCGGACGCAGCCTGCTCGAGAGGCTCGAAGCCGATGCCCGTGAGCTCGGCCTCTCGAGGCTGTTCTGCCTCACGTTCGAGGTCGACTTCTTCACCCGCAACGGGTTCGCCGAGATCGGTGAGGGTGTGGTCGCGCCAGACGTGTATGCAGAGCTCGTGCGTTCACCAGACGAAGGTGTCGCAGAGTTCCTCGACCTCGCACGGGTCAAGCCGAACACCCTCGGCAACACCCGCATGCTCAAGAATCTCGACTGAGCAGATTCGCCTCGTCCGCACGAGAGCCGCGCACGTGCCGCTTTTGTGCTTTTGTGCGCACAACCGCACGAAGCATACTCGTTTGTTGACCCTCTTGTGGGGGGACAGCGCTCGCTCGCGAGCGTGAAACCCGTTGTTCATAAAACAGCGCGCGCGTTGTTAACCTCTCGTCCCTAGCGTTGACGCAGACCGAGGCGTCCTCTGGGCCGCCGTTGAGCCACAGCGGCACAACCCCTCACAGCCACTCAGAGCCCCGCCCGGTCAACACGATCAAAATTGAGACATCGGAGATCAATGTCGTCGTCACTGCGTCCCAGGCGAATCACAGCAGCAGCAGTACTTCTCGGATTGGCCATGGCGCCGCTCTCGGCGATGCCGGCCATGGCGAGTCCCGATGGCACAGGGGTGGTGATCAACGAGGCATATCTCTCGGGAGGCAGCTCAGGCGCAGCCTTCACGAACAAGTTCGTTGAGCTCTACAACCCGGGTCCCGATCCCATCGATCTCAGCGGGATGTCTGTTCAATACCGAGCGGCCACCAGCAGCGGGGCCTCGACCACTGTCGTCACTCTCTCAGGCGAGATCGCGTCTGGTGGCTATTACCTCGTGCAGGGCTCGAGCAATGGCGGCGACGGAGCCGTGCTTCCGACACCCGACGCCGCCGGAAACCTGAACCTGAGTGGCACAAAGGGCACCGTCGCTCTCGTTGAAGCCACGAGCGCGGTCACGCTGCCCGTCGGGTCAGCCACGGGCGACAGCACAGTGGTAGACCTTCTCGGTTACGGCGCGTCGAACACGTTCGAGGGAAGTGCCGCTGTCGGTCCGACTGGCACCACAGACGTGAAGTCGCTCAACCGCACCGACTTCGCCGACACAGACGACAATGCGGCTGACTTCACTCTCTCAGCAACGATCACACCACAGAGCTCTGGCCAAGAGCCAGGCGGTGAGCCGGGTGAGCCGACCGAGGCCAGCATCGCGGAGGTCCAGGGCACCACAGGCACGAGCCCCTTCGCGGGTAAGGATGTCATCACCTCCGGAATCGTGACCGCCACGTACCCCGAGGGCGGATTCCGCGGGTACTACATCCAGACACCGGGAACGGGCGGGGCGCTCGACCCGGCACGCACGGCATCCGACGCCGTCTTCGTCTTCTCGGACAGCACTGTCGGCAGCGTCGCTGTGGGCGACTACGTGCAGGTCACCGGCACCGTCGTCGAGTTCAACGGCTTGACCGAGCTGAGCGTGGGCACGGCGGAGAGCCTCGTGCAGCTCGACACGTCGACGGTCACCGCACCGGAGCCGGTCATCGCGGCCTTCCCCGAGACGGATGCCGAGCGCGAGGCACTCGAGGGAATGCTCATCGCACCGCAGGGCGACTACACGATCACCGACACGTACGACACCAACAAATATGCCCAGATCGCGCTCGCCGCGTCTGACATGCCCCTTGTCACTCCGACCGCTCTCGGCGACCCCGGCAGCGCTGAGTACGCGGCCGCCCAGGCCAGGACCGAATCGGAGCTGGTCGTGCTCGACGACGGAGCGAGCATCGACTTCCTTCCAGCCGGCGGGGGCGACAATCAGGACATCCCGATCCCGTACATCTCGAACGAGGAGCCGATCCGCGTCGGCGCGTCCGCGACGTTCACGAAGCCTGTTGTCCTCGACTACCGCAACGACACCTGGAAGTTCCAGCCGACGTCCCAGCTGACGACCGAGAACGCGGCGACGGTTCAACCGGCGACCTTCGAGAACGACCGGCCCGCAGCGCCAGACATCGACGGCGGTGACGTGCGCCTCGCCACGTTCAACGTGCTGAACTACTTCGCGACCACCGGTGATCAGCTCACAGGCTGCAACTACTACACGGATCGCGACGGCAACCCGATCGCGGTGTCGGGCGGCTGTGAGGCACGCGGAGCGGCGAACGCCGAGAACCTCCAGCGCCAGCAAGACAAGATCGTCACGGCGATCAACCTGCTCGACGCCAACGTCGTCTCACTCGAAGAGATCGAGAACTCGGCGGCGTTCGGCACAGATCGTGACCTCGCGCTCTCGACACTCGTCGACGCGCTGAACGATGACCTCGGCACAGACGAATGGGCATACGTTCCCTCGCCGGCGACCCTCCCGGCCGATGAGGATGTCATCCGCACCGCCTTCATCTACAAGCCGGAGTCGATCGAGACGGTCGGCACCAGCAGCATCCTCGACACCGCCAACTTCGGCAACGCACGCCAGCCGAACGCGCAGGCCTTCAAACCGGCGGGCGGCAGCGACGACGACACGTTCGTTGTGATCGCCAACCACCTCAAGTCGAAGGGCTCCGGCGACGGCGCCACGGGCGACAACGTCGACACGGGTGACGGTGCTGGCGCCTGGAACGGCGACCGCACACGACAGGCGACAGACCTCGTGGCGTTCGCCGACCAGATGAAGACGGAACACAACACCGACAGGGTCTTTCTCGTCGGTGACTTCAACTCCTACGCGGCCGAGGACCCGATCGACGTGATCGTGGGCGCCGGCTACATCGACGAGGGTGCGAAGAGCGGCAAGCACAGCTACAGCTACGGCGGCTCTGTGGGCTCGCTCGACTACATCTTCGCCTCGCCAGAGGCCGACGCGATGGTCGCAGACAGTGACATCTGGAACATCAACTCGGGAGAGTCCGTCGCGTTGGAATACTCGCGCTACAACTACAACGCGACGAACTTCTATGTGGCAGACCAGTATCGCTCGAGTGACCACGATCCCGTGATCGTCGGGCTCGACCTCGATGGTGCCGCAGAGCCGGTCACGAAGGAGCTGAACCTGCTCAACATCAACGACTTCCACGGTCGTATCGATGAGAACACCGTGAAATTCGCCGGAACCGTCGAGCAGCTCAAGGCGGACTACCCGGGCAGCTCGGCATTCCTGTCCGCGGGTGACAACATCGGCGCTTCGCTCTTCGCGTCGTCGAGCCAGGACGACATACCGACTCTCGATGTGCTGAACGCGCTCTCTCTCGAGGCATCCGCGGTCGGAAACCACGAGTTCGACAAGGGGTACGAAGACCTCGCCGGCCGTGTCACGGATGCCGCGGACTTTTCGTATCTCGCGGCGAACGTCTACATCGACGGTGAGACGATCTTCGACGAGTACACGTTGATCGACATCGACGGTGTGACGGTCGGCATCATCGGAGCAGTCACCGAGGAGACACCGTCACTCGTCTCACCCGGCGGCATCGAGGGCCTCGAATTCGGCGACCCGGTCGAGGCGGTGAACCGCGTGGCCGATGAGCTGAGCGACGGTGACCCGTCGAACGGCGAAGCCGATGTTCTCGTCGCCGAATACCACGCGGGCGCCGGGGCGGGAACGCCAGACGGAGCGAGCCTGGACGAAGAGATCGCCGCGGGGGGAGCGTTCGCCGACATCGTGACGAAGACGAGTGCCGTCGTCGACGCGATCTTCACCGGGCACACCCACAAGCAGTACGCGTGGGATGCCGCCATCCCGGGTGAAGACGGCACACGGCCCGTGCTGCAGACCGGCAGCTACGGCGAGTTCATCGGCCAGATCGTGTTGGAGTACAACACCGAGACCGGTGAGGTCACCACTGCGGTGAACCGCAACGTGCCGCGGCTGACCGAGGACGAGGTCGACGACGCCGAGCTCGTCAACGAGTACCCCGCGGTCGCCGAGGTGAAGACGATCGTCGATGCTGCTCTCGCCCAGGCCAAAGAGATCGGCGGAGTGGTGATCGGTAACGCGACCGCAGACATCACAACCGCCTACGCAGGTGGAAAACGCGACGACCGTTCGTCGGAGTCGACACTGGGCAACTTCGTCGCCGACGCCCTGGTCAGCTCTCTGTCGTCACCCGAGCGGGGCGGCGCCGAGATCGGCGTGGTGAACCCGGGAGGACTGCGGGACGAGCTCTTCGCGGGTGACATCACCTACGCCGAAGCGAATGCCGTGCTCCCGTTTGTGAACAACCTCTGGACGACCACCCTCACCGGTGCGCAGTTCAAAACGGTTCTCGAGCAGCAGTGGCAGCGCAAGGCGGACGGCACAGTGCCCGATAAGCCCTACCTGCAGCTCGGTCTGTCGAACAACGTGAGCTACACCTACGATCCCACGCGGGACGAGGGCGACCGCATCACGAGCATCACTGTGAACGGCGAACCGATCGACCCGGCGCGCGGTTATCGCGTCGGATCGTTCAACTTCTTGCTTCTGGGAGGGGACAACTTCCGCGAGTTCGCGAACGGAACGGACACCAGGGACTCCGGGCTCGTCGACCGCGACGCATGGGTGGACTACATCGAGACGAACAGCCCGATCTCGCCGAGCTACGAGCGACGTTCGGTGCAGGTGACCGGGCTCCCTGAAGGTCCCGTCTCAGAAGGCGACGAGATTTCCCTGCAGTTCGCGAAGCTCGACCTCACCTCGCTCGGAGTTCCGGCGAACACCGAGCTGACGGCATCCCTCGACGGCCAGCAGATCGCGACAGCGCCGGTGACCGGCGGTGAGGCGACGCTCAGCTTCACGGTGCCAGAAGAAGGTGCAGACCCAACCGCTTTCGCCACCGCTCTGGCAAGCGGATCGTCGATGCTCACCGTGGTGGCATCGCCGACCGGCACAACGGTCAGCGTTCCCCTCGAGGTGACGCCGGCACAGGTGCCATCGCCGGAGGAGCCCGGCGACAACGGTTCGGCGGTAGACGGCGCTGGCACGGGTTCGGCGGCGGGTGGAGCAGGCTCGCTCCCCGAGACAGGTGCCGAGATGGCCCCACAGGTCTTTCTCGCTCTGATGCTCATCGTCGCCGGTGCGGCGTCTGCCCTGGTCGCGAGGCGAGGACGCGTCGTGCGTCGATCCTGACAACTCACCGTCGCTCGCGGGGGTCTGCAGTGCGCAGACCCCCGCGAGTCGTCGTTTGCCCAGACGTCACCGGCGATACCCTGTACCCATGTCGAGCACGAGCCGACCGGCCGGCACCCTGCCGAAGAGCGTCTACCGGCGACGCAGGCTGTGGGTGCTGCTCGGGCTTCTGGCTGTCATCGCCATCATCGTGCTGATCGTCTGGCGCCCGGGATCGTCGTCGGGGAGCGACGGCGCCGCGACGCCCCGGGCATCCACGTCGCCGACAGCGACAGACGCGCCGCCGGCAGACGGTGCAGTCACAGACGAATCCGGTGAATCACCCGACGCTCCAGCCGAGGGTGTGGCGGAATGCAGCTCGGAGTCGCTGGTCGTCGAGGCGAAGACAGACAAGAACACCTACGCCGCCGGTGAGAATCCGCAACTGTCGCTGACGATCACCAACACCGCAGATGCGCCGTGCAGCGTCAATGTCGGAACCTCACAGCAGGTCTTCACCATCACCTCTGGCGACGAGACCTACTGGGTGTCGACGGACTGCCAGACCGCGCCGGCCGACGCCGTGGTCGAACTCGCCGCCGGCCAGTCGGTGTCATCTGCGACGCCTATCGTCTGGGATCGCACCCGGTCGTCAACAGACACGTGCGACGGAGAACGACCAGCTGTGCCCGCGGGCGGTGCGTCTTACCACCTGACAACAGCCCTCGGCGGCATCGAGAGTGATGCGACGGCACAGTTCCTGCTCTACTGACACCCACCGCGGCGGGCGATCGTGTTGTCTTGGGCTGCGAGAGAATAGACGAATGGCCAAGAAACCTCAGCCCGAGTTCCGTTCAGCGGCTCTTGCACACGCTCTCGAGAAGCAGGACATGGCTGCCGTCGCCTTCGCGCTCCGAAACGACCGTATGGTGGTCCCGCTCTCCGCACCTGGTGCCAGGGACAAACCGACGGACACCGGTGAGGTGTGGATGTACCGGCAGCCGGAGTCTGGGCGACTCGCGCTGCTCCTGTTCTCTGATGCCGCGCACAAGCCAGAGGCGCTGCCGCCGTTCGTCGCGCTTCACAACGGCATCTGGTTGCACACCTTCCTGCGCACACACGGCGCCGATATCGAGACCGTGTTCTTCGACATCGCCGGCCCGCACCCCATGCAGGCGAGTCCGGACGAGATCCTGCGGGTGCTCGACCTCTGACCGAGCGCTGGCGAAGCCGGTGTCAGAACGCGGCGTCGAGTTCACGATCTCGCGCGGACCCAGACGCGCTCTTCACGATCCGCAGGGCCTCGCGGATGCTTCCGCTCTCGGCATCAACTATCGTCCGGTAGCCGAGACGGCCGGCTTCTGAACGTCGCTGTTGTGACGCGGAGACCGGTCTGATCTCGCCGACGAGCGAGATCTCGCCGAAAGCCGTCAGGGTGTGCGGAACGGCGACGTCGTATGCGGCAGAGGCGATGGCGATCGCGATCGCCAGGTCGGCCGCCGGCTCGCCCAGCCGCACGCCGCCGACCGTCGAGACATAAACATCCTTGTCGCTGAGCTTCAGGCCCGCGCGGCGATCGAGCACGGCGAGCAGCATCGCCACGCGCGAGGAGTCCACGCCGTTCGTCACGCGACGCGGATTCGGCGCAGACGACTCGTTGACGAGTGCCTGCACTTCGACAGGAAGAGCACGTTTGCCCTCCATCGCGATCGTCACGCATGTGCCCGGCACGGAGGACCCCCGGCTGAGAAAGAGTTTGCTCGGATCGGGGACCTCGGCGATGCCGTCACCGGTCATCTCGAAGCATCCGACCTCGTCTGTCGGGCCGAAGCGGTTCTTCAGCGCGCGCACGAATCGCAGCGACGTGTGTCTGTCTCCCTCGAACTGGCAGACCACGTCCACGAGGTGTTCGAGGAGCCGGGGACCGGCGATCGAGCCGTCTTTGGTGACGTGGCCGACGAGCAGCACGGGGAGCGCGCGCTCCTTGGCGATGCGGATCAGCGTCTGGGCGACCTCGCGCACCTGGCTGGGCTGGCCGGCGAGACCGTCGGAGGCGCTGCTCGACACCGTCTGCACGGAGTCGACGATGAGCAGGTCGGGGCGGACCTCGTCGATCTGGCCGAGCACAACGGCGAGGTCGGTCTCTGAGGCGAGAAAGAGGTTCTCGGTGAGGGCGCCGGTGCGCTTGGCGCGCAGTTTGACCTGATTCACCGACTCTTCTGCGCTCACGTACAGCACACGGGACTTCGCTTTTGCGGCGCGGGACGCCACTTCGAGAAGCAGTGTGGACTTGCCGACTCCCGGTTCGCCCGAGAGCAGGATCGCGGCTCCTGGCACGATGCCGCCGCCGAGCACCCTGTCGAATTCGTCTATGCCGGTCGGCCAGTGCGCGAAGCTCGTCTCAGAGATGTCGGTGATCGGTCTGGCTGTGCGTTCGGCGGAGATCGCGGCTGCGCTCACCCTCGCGGTGATTCCGGTGCTGACGCCGGTATCGTGCACGGTTCCCCACTGCTGGCACTCGCCGCAGCGCCCAACCCATTTGGCGGCGCGCCAGCCGCACTCGGTGCAGGTGAACTGTGAAACGGGTTTGGCCATGGGATGAGCCTAATCGCGGCCACCGACAGCACAGACCGGACCCCTGGCCTGTGCGGAACCCTGCCATCGGCATCCATCGGGCAGACTCAATTGGCGCGGCGGGTGCCCGATGAATTACACTCGACGGCGGTGACGTGTCCGAGCGGCCGAAGGTGCAACTCTCGAAAAGTTGTGTAGTGAAAGCTACCGTGGGTTCAAATCCCACCGTCACCGCCACCGAAATGACCCCCTGCTTCTGCGGCTTCTTGCTGAGGCAGGGGGCTTTTCTTGTTAGTGAACCGTCTTTCCCCACATTGTGCCCATGCCTTCGGCCGGATGTCGGCTCGATCGGTTGTGGTGCTTTTCCCAACGGGCGATCCGACGCTCCGATGCGCGGGCAGTGCAGCGGGGAGCCTCTGGTGCAGAGGTGCTCATTGCGAGGTTTCGCGGTCCCGACTCGCGCAACGACAGAACTACGCTTCCGACTCGAGAGGGTCCACGGTGTGATGGTCTCACCGACAGCCGAAGCCCGGTGTGGGAGAATGAAGCGGTGTACTTGGAGACCCGCCTGCCACTTGGCTTGACGCTGTGGCAATCTCGGAACGACTCCGACTCCATGATTCCGGCTGATGGATGCACCGACCTTATCGCGCGCGGGGGCCAGCTTGTTGTCGCGGGACCATCGACCCGATGGATTGCCACGAAAGGCGACGGCGAAGGCCGCTCAGTGGGACTGAGACTCCCCCAGGGTTTCGCTGGCGTCGTGCTGGGAACGAGCGCGGTTGAGCTGGCCGACCGAGCAGTAGCCGTAGAGGATGTCGTGCCTCACGGTGCCGCTGTCGAGCTGCGCGCGGCGATGCTGTCCGTTGGTGGAGTACCCGGCCTGCTCGACGCGATTTCCGCCAGTGTTCTTGAGCGCATGACAGCGCCCAGTCCACGGCTTAATTTCATTCGGCGCGCAGCGCGGAGAGCGGAGTCGTCGGGCGCGGTCGCCGTTGAACTGGGCGAGTCTGAGCGAACGCTGCGCCGTCGAATGCTCTCGGACTTTGGGTACGGATACGCCACGCTCGTGCGAATCGAGCGAGCCGCCAGCGCTCGACGCCTTCTAATACGAGGTGCAAAGGCCTCGGAGGCTGCCGCAGCAGCAGGCTTTGCCGACCAGGCGCACCTCACCCGGGAGTTTCGCAGACTGGTCGGCATTGCCCCCGCTCAGATCGCCGGGAGTTCGGCGTAGAGGTCGAATGAGTTTCCATCTGGGTCAAGGAGGGTCGCGTATCGCTGGCCCCAGTGCGCGTCCCACGGCTCGACATGCGCGGTGTAGCCTGCGTCGACCAGCGCCGCGAACGCTGCGTCGACCCCTGCGGGAGAGCCCTTGTCGAAGGCTAGAGCGATGCGGTGTCCGCCCGAGGCTGGTACGTACGCGGGATCAAAGCCTCGGATGGTTTCGACGGTGTCCCAGGCGAGCGTCACCCCGTCGTCGAGCTTCGCGTCCACGTGCGGTGCCGTGTCCTGCCCCTCCTCGATTGGTACACCGAGGGACCGGTAGAACGCGAGGGAAGAGCCCATGTCACGGGTGACGATGCCGATAAAGCCAAGTTTGAGTGTCATGCACCCAACGTACGAGCTGAGCACTGTCAGGTCTTGAACAGAACGGCCAGCATCGTCAGGCACGCCCTAGCTCCGGGGTCGTAGGATCTCTTCTATAAGCTCCACGACGGTGCTCGAACGATCGTCGTGTGAGCGCTTCCAACGCGATACGGAAGGTTGGGTACGCCGTGAGAATCGACATCGACCATGAGGTTGATGCTGCCTACCTCCGCATCATCGACGATGGTCGAAAGGCTGCTCGAACCTATGTCTGTGATCCGTCCGAGGTCAATGGCATGATCAACATCGACTTCGACGTTGACGGCAAGGTCATCGGAATCGAGTTCATCAACGCCTCCCAGTACCTCGATGTGGACGGCGGCGCATGATCATCGCATCGGACGTTCCGAGGTTCAGCGAGAAGATGCTCGACAGCCGCTGCCCCTTCGACATTCGAGAATGACCCGGGCGGTGTGGCCGTGTCGCAGTAGACTGCGGTGACATGGACCCGCTCATCGTCTGCGTCTGGGTATTCGGCGGAATCAGCGCGCTCACGTGGCTGCTCTCGATCATCACCGGGGAGTACTCCTGGGTCGACAGAATCTGGTCGATCGCACCCATCGCATATGTCTGGATCTTCGCCGCCGCCGCGGGATTCTCAGACGCCAGGCTCATCCTGATGGCTGTGCTCGTGACGCTCTGGGGAGCACGGCTGACGTTCAACTACGCGCGAAAGGGCGGTTATGCGCCCGGCGGCCAGGACTACAGGTGGCCGATCCTGAAATCGAAGATGAAACCGTGGCAGTTCCAGGTTTTCAATCTCTTCTTCATCTCGATCTACCAGAACCTGATCATCCTGCTGATGACGTTTCCCGCAGTGACGGCATATCTCAACCCGTCCCCGCTGGGAGCGGCCGACATCCTGCTCGCCGTGCTCTTCCTCGGCGCACTCGCCGGTGAGACGGTGGCTGACCAGCAGCAGTGGGCTTTCCATCGGCACAAAGCGCGTGAGAGGGCAGCGGGGCGGATGCCGGCCACCGGCTTTGTACAGACCGGCCTGTTCCGGTACTCCCGGCATCCGAATTTCTTCTTCGAGCAGGCGCAGTGGTGGATCTTCTATGGATTCGCCATCGCCGCAACCGGCGTGGTCGTGCACTGGACCGTGCTCGGCGCTGTGCTGCTCACGCTTCTGTTCATCGGATCGACGATGTTCACCGAGAGCATCACGCGTTCGCGATATCCGGAGTACGACGACTACCGGCGTCGTACCTCGCCGATCGTGCCGTGGCCTCCTCGAGCACAGGGAGTCTCCGAGGTCGCGAGCAGCTGACGCTGGATCATTCACGGGCGCACCTAGAATTGGCCCGTGAATGATCCAGCGTCCCCCGCCACACCGCTTCTCGGACTCCTGCTCGACGTCGACGGTCCGATCGCCAGCCCGGTCAGCCGAAGCATCGCCGTTCCGTCCATTGCCGAAGACCTCGTCACCCTGGCCAATGGCGGGGTGCCGATCGCGTTCAACACCGGGCGCTCGGATGCGTTCCTCAACGATCAGGTGATTCCCCACCTGATCGCGGGTGGATTGGCCGACGACGTGCGCGTCTGGGGGATCTGCGAGAAGGGAGCGGTGACGGCGCGGATCACGAGCGCGGGATTCGGCGAGCTCGACATCGACGACGAACTCGCGATGCCACGTGATTTCTTCGATGAGGTGCGCGGGCTCGTCGGCGAGAGATATCGAGACGTGATGTTCTTCGACGAGACGAAGCGCGCCATGGTGTCCGTCGAGCAGAACATCGGGACATCCGCCGAGCAGTACGCAGCTCGACGTGATCGTTTCGATGCGGATGCCGCGGCAGCGCTTCGCCGGTTCGACCTCGGGTTCGAGTGGGAGGGCCGAACCGTCGAGAACAGCGCGGGCGCCGTCGAATACCGAATCGACCCGACGATCATTTCGACAGACATCGAGTCCATTCGCTCCGGCAAGGACCTCGGAGCGGAGAAGTTCATAAGACTGCTCACCGCCGACGGCGGACCGATGCCGACTCGCTGGCGCACACTCGGGGACTCGCGCACCGACTACGCCATGTCTGACTGGTTGCACGCACAGGGGCGCCAGGTGGTGCACGTCGATGTCAGGCCTGCTGACGGGGTGCCCGAGAAGGCGTATCCGATCAGGCACCACAGCTCGCTGATCCACGACGACGCCGGTGCGGCCTATCTCGCACGATGGGTGCAGATGATGCGCGGATACGCAGAAGACGACGACGTGATCGAGGCGTCCGCACCGGCGTGACCTCGCGACACGCCCGGGCTGCGGTCGTAATTTGCCCGAGCATCCGTATCCACGTAATGTAACTACCTGTTACCCCAAAGGTGCGGCGGAGCGGAAGAGCTCGCCGGCCTCAAGCGGGACCGAATCCAAACCAAAGCCGGCGGTCATTATGGCTGCCACGTTTCCTTGTGGAACGAGACGCCGAGGATTAGGATGGGACATCCACTCGTCGACAAGCAGTCGCTGATTGACCGTGTGTTCAGCACACGGGCAGCGGTTTGACTGGCTGAGACCGAGTGGGTAACATTGAGAAGTTGCCCTGGGGTTGGCTGTGAGGTTGGTCCTGGGTGCGTCTGGTCTTTGAGAACTCAACAGCGTGCACATGTCAAATGCCAAAATACCTCGTGTTTAGCTTCGGCTTTACAGGAGATTCCTTTGGAAAAATATTGAACAACATAGCAAGTCA
>NZ_BAAGXA010000002.1:0-454190 GCF_054780075.1 Okibacterium endophyticum
GGCTGCAACATCCCCGCACACCTACTCGAAGCACACCACGTCCTCGAATGGTCCCAAAACGGCACCACAGCCGTCAGCAACGGAGTCATGGTCTGCTACCGAGACCACCAACTCCTCAGCACCAACCAATGGAACATCCACTTCACACACGGGAAACCCCGGATGGTCGGGCCAGCCTGGCTCAACCGCAAACACTACCTCCACCGATAAAACCCCGGCGCAGCGGGAGGTGCCGACAAGCTCGACCACCGAGGGTGCGCTCGACCGGTAGGAGGCCTCGACACGCTCGACCACCGATGCACCAGTGGTTGAGCAGACCCGACCGAGCGCAGCGACACCGGACCATGTCGAACCCCCTCATCGACAGCGACTTTGACACACGACGGTCTCGACTCGACCACCGAAGTGGGATTGACCCGCGGGAGGTCTCGACAGGCTCGACCATCGGAGGGAGAGGGCCTGCTCAACCACCGGGCGGGGTCTGGCCAACAGATGTGCTGGTCGGTCTCGAAAAGTCAGCGACAGCATCCTTCACCGCGGTGAACATCGCGGTGCCGTGGTGCCCTTCGTCCTCCACAACGATCAGTTTGCTGGCGGGCCAGGCCTTGTGAAGTTCCCAGGGAACCGAGAGGGTCGAGCTGACATCCAAGCGACCGTGTATGAGTGCGGCAGGAATGTGCATGATGCGATCCACGGCTCCGAGTATGCCGGGCGGATCGATGAATGCGGCGTGTTTCCAGTAATGGATCACCAGGGTCGCCAGCAGCAACCGCATCTGAGGATCCTCGAAACGCGGATCGGGTCTACGACACGGATCGAGAGAAACGTGAACGTCTTCCCAGTCGCACCAGGCTCGAGCGGCAGCCTCACGAACCGTGACGTCTGGATCGGTGATCCTCTTGTAATAGGCATCGAGAAGCCGCTCACCTTCGCGCGCACCAGAGGCCAGCGCGAACGCCTCCCACTCGCGGGGGAACAGTCGGCGCAGGTCCTGCGTGATCCACTCGACTTCGGACTGACTGGTCGTCGTCACCGCGCCGAGCACAAGCTCGGTCACCCGGTCAGCATGCGCCTCGGCATACGCCAGAGCGAGCGTCGCCCCCCATGAGAGGCCGACGATCAGCCACCCCTCAACTCCCAGATGCTCGCGCAGCGCTTCGAGATCGCGAATGATCGCCTGGGTGGTGTTGGTGTGGAGACGTGTCGGATCGTCGCTCGCGAGGGGCCGGCTGCGCCCACATCCACGTTGGTCCAATGAGACCACCATGTATTCCGCCGGGTTGAAGTAGGTGCGGTGATGGGTGCCGATCCCAGAGCCGGGGCCACCGTGAAGAAACACTGCCGGCTTCCCTTCGGGGTTTCCCCAGCGTTCCCAATAGATCTCGTTCAGGTGATCAACAGCGAGACGACCACTCGTGAACGGGACTTCCGCAGACATCCGAACAGCCTATGCCGCAACCTGTGGGCCTCCAAGCATCCGTGGCCCGACCCCGGTGCGAGCCGAGAGCGAAATGACGGCCACACCCACGGCGGCTCAGATCGGATCACCTCGATCGTGCGCGGTGTCACCTCCTTAACCGCCTGAACGGCCTCGGCACATCAACACACCAACACACCAGCACCAGCACCAGCACCAGCAGACCAGCGACGCGATACCGTGGAGCCATGACAACAACGTTCTTCTCGCTCGGCTAGCGCTCCGCTAGCCACCCCACTGAGGCACATTGCCCGCGGCTAGCGATGCGGGAGCGGCTACCCGGCAGCTCCCGAACGCTGACCGGAAGAACTTGTTATGCCCACTTCGCGCAGTATTGCTGTGCCCGCCTTCCAACCGCTCACACCCAGCACAAGAATCGTTGTGAGAACAACAACAGGCCTGGAACGGCTCCTCGCGTCTGAACTCGCGGAGTCGGGCCACTCCGTGGATGAGCTGTCAAAACGCCAACTCGTTGTCTGCCCCGCCGACGAATCGATCCTGACCGACCCTCCGCAGTTGGCAGACGATCTCTTCATCGAAACAGCCGGTGTTCCCGATCCAGGCGGTCACCAGGCCTCCCTCGCCCGAGCCGTTGAGACCTTGGCCACCCCGACGGTGCACCCCGCCCACCAACTCGCGACGCGAACGCTGGCGGTGTCGGCGTCATTCACAGGGCGACGCAACTACTCCCGCTTCGACATAGAGGATGCCGTCGGCAATCACCTCTCGCACCACGGTGCCGGCGAATACTTCTCGAGACGCGGCGATGTAACGCCGCCGCGCGGATCACAGCAGTGGCGGGTCACACTGGACGGGAGGATGATGCGCGTCGGTGTTCGACCGTTTGCCACTCCCCTTCACCGGCGGCCGTGGCGCCGGTGCACCGTGCTCGGGAGCATCCATCCGCCGGTCGCCGCAGCAATGGGACGTCTGGCGAGAATCGAGAACAGCTGCACAGTACTCGACCCATGCTGCGGAGCCGGCACGGTCGTGGTGGAAGCGTACGGGCTGAACTCCGCGGCCACCTATATCGGTGGTGACATCGAGCCGGAAGCCATCGCGATCGCCGCGGAGAACAGCGTTGGCTTGCCCGTCCAGTGGTACGTCGGAGACGCGGGAGACCTGGGCCTCCCTTCGGGGAGCGTCGACCGCATCGTGACGAATCCGCCCTGGGGAGTGCGCCGACAGGCAGTCGATCTCACCGGGCTCCTGACCGAGTGGCGCAGAGTGTTGCGATCTGACGGACTGCTCGTCGTGCTGTTGAACGAGGCACAGCACAGAGCACTGTCGGCGCACCCCGGTTGGAAGGTCACGACCGTCTATCCCGTAAGCATTGCGGGCCAACATGTTCGCATCATCCTGGCGCGTTCCTGCTGAGCGAGAACGGCACTGGCGTGCCTCCTCGCGCGTTCGCCGGTGCGACCTCGCCGGGGCAGTCGTTCGCGCGGGAGTCGGCGCTGTGGGCAATCCCGCGCGAAGTGGTCGAGCAGACATCTCCTCAGGAATGCCCGCTGCCCTCGTGATGCCACGAGGTCCAGAGAGCCGAGTATTCACCGCCCGCAGCCACAAGCGCATCATGCGGACCGATCTCGGCAATGCGCCCGTTCTGCACAACAGCCACCCGGTCGGCATCGTGCGCCGTGTGCAGACGGTGGGCGATCGCGACAACGGTTCGGCCCTCGAGCACACGACTCATCGCGCTCTCGAGTTCGCGGGCAGCGTTCGGGTCGAGCAACGATGTCGCCTCATCAAGGATGAGGGTGTGCGGGTCGAGCAGCACCAGCCTGGCCAAAGCCACCTGCTGCGCCTGCGCCGGAGTGAGCACCACACCTCCCGACCCGACCTTCGTCTTGACGCCGGAGGGCATCGAGCGAACCCAGCCAAGGGCATCCACCACGTCGAGCGCGCTCTCGAGCGCCGCCGTGTCTGCGCCGGGGGATGCCAGTCGCAGGTTGTCTGCGATGGTCCCGACGAACACATGGTGCTCCTGTGTGACCAGGGCGACATGGCTTCTGAGCTCTTCGAGGGGCAGCTCGGTCAGAGGCACTCCGCCCACGGTCACCGAACCGTCCGTCGGCCCGTTGATGCCGGCGAGCAGGCGCCCGAGCGTCGACTTGCCCGACCCCGACGGCCCGACGATCGCGAGGCGCTCGCCGATGTCGAGGTCGAGGGTGATGCCGTGCAGCACCTCGATGCCCCGCCGGTAGGAGAATCGCACATCGCGCGCGACGAGTTTCTCGCCAGCAGGTTTTCCGTCTCCCGGTTCGCGGTCCGGGGGAACGTCGGCCACACCGATGATCCTCGACAGGGCGGTTGTGCCGACCTGGATCTCGTCCATCCAGCGAATCAGCTCGCCGATCGGCCCCACCAGCTGCATGGCATAGAGCGCGATGGTCGTGACGGCGCCGATGGTGGCCGCCCCCGTCGAGGCAAGGTACGCCCCCCATGCGACGATGGCAACAACAGGGAGCAGGAACGACATGTCTGTCGAGGGAAACCAGACACTGCGCAAGCCGAGGGTGTATCGCTCTGAGTTTCGCCTCTCGAGAAGTGCACGGTCGATCTTGGCCCGCTGTGTCTGGGCGAGGCTCAGTGCCTCGATCGTTCTCGCCCCCTCGACGGTCTCGCTGATCGTGCCGGCGAGGCGGGCATACGACGCGAGCTGCCGCTGGTATCCGGGGCCCGAGCGCTTGAGATACCAGCGCGTCGTGACGATGAGCAGCGGCACACCGATGAACAGGGCCGGCGCCACCGCCGCATTGGTGATGAACGCCGCGACCACGGTCAACAGTGCAGTGACGCCTGCCACGAGAATGCGTGGCACGCCGAACCGCACTGTCGCCTGCACACTCTCGATGTCGTTCGTCGTGCGGGCGAGAAGGTCGCCTGTTCCCGCTCGCTCGACGGTCGAGAGGGGAAGCCGGCCCACTGTCCGCATGAACTCCTCCCTGAGCGCCGCGAACACGTCTTCACCCAGGATCATCGCCTGACGCTGGGCGAATCGCAGGACGAGGGCCTGCAGGGTGACAGCGCCGACGAGGATCAGCGCCATCAGGTGAATGGTGAGCATGGTGGCGTCGCCCGAGTCGAGAGCGTCGATGATGCGACCGATCAGCCACGGACCGACCAGGCCGAACAGCGCGGCCGCGGTGTGCAGAACGAGCACAACAGCAAGCGAGCGCCTGTGCTGGGCGATCAGGCGGAGCGCGGTCGCCCTGACAGCGGCGGTACTAGCGATCGGCAGGAGCATCCTGATCCCCTTGTTCGTCGGTGACGGAATCGCCAGGCTGCACGGGGCCGGCCTGCGTCGCAGCGGGCTGCACGACGATCGCGCCGGTCTCGACCGCCTCTGTCCACAGAGCGTCGATCGATCCGGTCGCCGCGGCATCCAGATCGGCTGGCTCCACCGGTTCTGCTGTGCTCGTCGTTCGTGCGACGACCGAGCGATAGAGATCGCCGACCCCGTCATCCCTGCGCAGCAGCTCGGAGTGCGTGCCGTGCCCGACGACACGACCGGTTCGCATCACCTGCACGTCGTCCATGTGCTCGAGAAGAAGCGGGCTGGCCGAGACCACAACCGTTGTGCGCCCGGCCCTCGCCTTGCGCAACCGTCGGGCGATCAGCGCCTCTGTGTGTGCGTCGACAGCGCTTGTCGGCTCGATGAGCACAAGCACCTCGGCGTCTGTGATGAGGGCGCGTGCCAGGCTCAACCGCTGCCGCTGACCGCCGGAGAACGAGCGTCCGCGCTCTGGGATGTCCTCTTTCAGCCCCTCTGGCAGCGCGTCGACGGTCTCTGTCGCGGCCGCGGCCGACAGCGCAGAGCTCACGCGCCTGATTCGCCCGGTGTGCGTCGACTCTCGCTGTGGCTCCCTCACGCTCAGCACGTCGAGGCCCTCGATGAGGCTTCCGCCGAAGAGATGAGGCGACGCGTCGCTCACCACGATCCGCTTGCGGATGTCTGCGACCGGCACCTGCGTGTGGGGGATTCCGCCCCAGAGCACCGGAGCTTCGCGGTGTGCTGTGTCGTCGAAGCGCCCGAGCCCCGTCGCCACCGCGGCCGCCGCATCTGGATCGCTGTCGACGATCGCCGTGAAGCGGCCGGGCCTCACCACGAGCCCAGAGGCGACGTCGACGATCTCGGCACCCGTAGGGGGAGCCTTCTCGGTCTGCTGGATGTCTTGGGCGGCCGGTTGGATCTTCAGCACGTCGAGGATCCGCCTGGCGGCGACCACCCCGCGCGTGAAGACCTGTGCGGCTTCAACACCCGTGCCGATGGGGATGGTGAGGAACACCGCATAGCCGTAGAACGCGACGAGTTCGCCGGCCGTGATCGAGCCGTCCAGCACCAGCCTCGCACCGAACCACACGATGAACGCCAGAAAGAGCCCGGGCAGGAACACCTGGAGACCGTCGAGCCACGACTGCAGTTTCGCCACTCGGACGCCGGCTTTGCGCACCTTCTGCGAGCGTGACGCGTATCGGGCAACGAACTCGTCTTCGCCGCCGATGCCGCGCAGAACCCGAAGCCCGGCCACCGTGTCGGCACCGAGGGTCGTGAGCAGACCGGTCTGGTGACGCCAGTCGGCCTGCCGCTTCTGCAAGGGCCTGATCAATCCGGCGAGCACCAGGCCGAGCGCGGGCACGCCGATGAGCACGGTGAGCCCCAATGGAACCGAGCTGACGAGCATGATCGCAGAGACCACCAGATAGGCGATGATGCCACCTACCAGCCGGCCGACGACGTCGTACATCTGCCCGAGGCGCAGCGCGTCAGACGACACCGTCGCCACGATCTCCCCGGACGCCGTTGTCGCGGTGATCGCGTGCCCGGTGTCCGCTGAATGATGGCCGATCACTCTCGAGACGCCGAGAGACGAACGCAGCCAGTTCGACACCGCCATACGGTGCCGGAACATGCCGGACACCGCCTGAACGACCGCCACGCCGAACAGCGCGAGACACCACATCCAGACGACGGCCACACCGCCGTCGATCCCCTCATCGATCGCTCGCCCGAGCAGATAGGGCCAGACGGCCTGGCACAGCATCCAGACGACGCCGAAGACGACACCGAGAATCAGGGTCTTGGGCTGGCGGGCGGCCTGCCACAGCAGAAACCGGGGGATGGAGTGCACGGGCGGGCGCTCCACGCTGCCGCCGATCGGCATCGACGTGAGCCCGGCGCCGTCGTCGGCCGGGCTCTTCCCACCGCCCGCCTGACTGTTGTCGGTCATCCGTGTGTTCGACGCACGATCAGGTCACGCGTTGTGTATCCCTCGATCACGACGTCGCCCCCTCCCTCACTCTCGATGGGCACCTCGTCAGAGATAGCGCCGTCGTTCCACCGCACGCGCACGGTCTGGTGCGATGGTCCGACATTCCTCAGCCTGACCCTTACGCCGCCATCGCCCAAGGGGCGGAGTTCGGCGATGACGTCACCCTGCTGGTCGATGCTCAACCCGCTGGAGCCGTCGAGCCGAACCGGGCCGTTGTATTGGCGCGCCTGCAGGGGTTCAGCCAGGTCGCGCCCGAACCGCCTGACCTGCTGCCTGGTCACGCCGGCTCGTTGTGGGGCGAACCGGTAGCGAAAGGTGCGGCTGATCTGCTGACGGGCCTGAAAATTGGTGAAGTGCAGGTTGTTGGCGACCCAGCTGTTGATCTGACCACCGCTCACCTCGAGCTCACGAGCCCACTTTCCGGTGTGAAACCCGCCCACCTGCACAAGCGGCGCGTCGAAGCTTCCCCAGAGGATGCCGCCGTCCGCACTGTTCACGGCCGCCGCGTGCTGGATCGAGTACCAGTCCTTGCTCGTGTCCTGGATCTGCTCTGTGCCTGCCGCATACACCGCCCCTGCCGTCTCGAGCAGGAACTCGGGGTCCGTCGCCGCGAAGGGAAACGCCACGAAGATGCTCTCGGGCCCGAAGACCTCTGGCTTGTCGATGTGCACGTCGAGATCGATCAGGTCGCTGTCGTGATAGAGAACAAGCGTCGAGTGAACGGCGATGCCTGTGTTGACGCCACCGTGCCCGTGCCCGGATTCTGGATAGTGACCGGTCCAACTGATCTGCACACCGGCATCCGTCTGCTCGATGGCCGGCTCCGCCCTGTCGACGGCGATGTGGTGTTCGAAGACCGGACCGAGGTGGTCCGGGTGAAAGTCCTTGGGGTTCCGTGTGACCATCGGATGCTCACTGCCCGGTTCGACGGCCTCGGTCACGACGGCGCCGAGACCGTGTGTCCGCTGCCTGTCGACCAGCTCGCGGCCGCTCGAGCTGTCGATGATCGACACAACACCCCCGCGCAGGGGGTCGACGGTGACCCGATAGCGCTCTGTGCTGATCTCACGGCCGGGGCCGGCTGATACCGGTGGCGGCGGAACCTCGGCGAATGCGGTGCCGAAGGCGGGAGCGGTCACGAGCATGCGGGCGCGGCGGGCGCCGTCGATCTCGACAGACACGGGCTCGGTCCGTTCGCGCTCGCTGAGGTTGGCGACGAGAACCCCGTCGCGCCGATCGTCGTCGCGGTCGCCCGTGTCGCTGCCATCACTCCCGCTGCCATCGCTCGCGTTCCCGCTCGCGACCAGCCGGAAGATTCCCTCGATCGCGAGGTCGCGAGCGTGATCGAACGCGTTGTAGGCG
The DNA here is from genome assembly GCF_054780075.1 of Okibacterium endophyticum. Taxonomy (NCBI): domain Bacteria; kingdom Bacillati; phylum Actinomycetota; class Actinomycetes; order Micrococcales; family Microbacteriaceae; genus Okibacterium; species Okibacterium endophyticum. The sequence continues at coordinate 8,116 of NZ_BAAGXA010000002.1, forward strand.
AAACCGGCCTTGGCGTTCCAGTGCGAGTGGCTGAACGTCGAGTGCGGCTTCGAATAGGTTTCCCACGAGCCCCAGGTGTGTTCACCGAAGAGCAGGAGCTGCTCGTCGACCCGTGCGAGATCGGCGACGACCTCGGCGTCGGAACGCAGGCGCGCCGGGCCACGGCGATAGCCGAGCACCGTTGCGAGCGCCGGATCGCCGTCGCCGCGCAGGGCGGTCAGAGCGAAGCCGGACTGTGCGGCGCGGGCGAAGCTTCGCGCCTCACGATAGACGGCCACCTCGCGCGCCGTCGAGCCGTGTCCATGCGACCACCAGTCCGACCACTCACCGCTCACAACGGGGATGTCAGCGGCCTCTGCCTGCTCCTGCAGCAGGTCGAGCGCCGCGTCGATCGTGGTGGTGCGCATCCGCACGTCCGGATGCCGCGCGTTCCAGTGGTCGACCACGTCCAGGAACGCGGCCGTCGGCCAGCGGTTGTCGTTGCCCGCGTGCACGAGAGCAGTGTCGTACGGATAGTCGTCTCGGGCCTCGAGCTGCTCGACGAACGCAGCGATGTTGCGTTCGGCGGCTGTGACGTCGCCGTCGACGATGCCCCACTCCTCGCCGTATCCGTAGTGGGTGGACAACCAGGTGAACAGACGGCTGCCGTCCTGACCCTGCCACCAGAACCCGGTCGGCTGGGGGAACGGGGCGCGACCGTGGTCGGGATTGAGGGCCATCACCAGACGACGGATGCCCGCACGCTGCATGCCGGGAACAGCACCCCAGGCGATGCCATTGACGTCACCGTGCTGCTCTGTCGAGACCGAGATGCCGGCATCGCTGAGCACACGAAGTGCGTCGTACGATCCGTCGAACTCCGATTCAGACGGCAGTTGCGTCATGTTGAGATACCCGCCGGTCACCGAGATCCGACCCTCGGCCACTCGCCGCCGCAGCCGTTCGACGTCTTCTGGCGCGGAGTGGGTGACGAAATTGATCACCGGGCGCGCGACCTCGAAGGTCCAGCGGAAGACAGCGGCATCCCCCGGCGCGCTCGTGGCCCCTTGGTGTCCATCATCGCGATCGCAGAGGTCGAGCACTTCTGAAACCAGGCGTTCGTGCATACGGTCGATGATGCGGGGGCTGTTGGTGTACCCGACATCGTGGTGGGTGTGGCCGAGAAGCAGGAGGTGTCGAATGCGCGGCATGGGTTCCTCGTTCCATATGGCATCGTTGCCACATTGAGCCTAGCGACTGCTCCATTCTCATCACAAGACTCAATAACGGTTCGGACACGGAACACGGTCCGGTGGGCCGTATGCCCTTGTTTTCGTGTGTTGGGCTGGGTTACCGTGCAATGTGGAAAGGATTCCAGTTTTTTCGGGTCTCCGGCTTTCCTGGTCGCCGGCAACGATGCCGCGACCATCGTCTTCGAAAGGGATTGACAGATGAAGAAGAGGCAGAAGGCGCTCCTCGCGATTGCCGCGACGGCATCCGTGGCCGCGCTCACCGCCTGTGGCGGAGGTGGCGCAGACAACGCAGACGTTTCATACACAGACACCCCATCGGGCACCCTCAACGCCTGGGGGTTCGACAACGCAGACGAGGTCGGCACGTCGAGACTCGACTATGCGGCCCAACAGCTGTCCGACGTCGAGATCGAGATCGACCAGACCGGTTTCGACGCGCAGAAGTTCACCACGCGTGTGGCAAGCGGCAACGTGCCAGACGTCGTTCAGATGGACCGCAGGTTCGTCACAACCTATGCCGCACAGGGGCTCATCTTGCCCCTCGACGAGTGCTACTCGGCGCACGACGCAGATCCGGCGGACCTCTATTACGAATCGGTCGTCGACGACATCACGTATGAGGACCAGATCTGGGCGGTGCCGCAGTTCTACCAGCCACCGGCGATCATGCTCAACAAGCGTGTGATGGATGCCGCAGGGGTGACGGCAGACCAGATCGACACCTCGAAGCCAGACGTGCTGATCGAGGCGATCGGCAAGATGTACCAGGAGAACGGCGGAAATCCCAGTGTGCTCGGGCTCGATCCGGTCGCCACGGGGCAGGGGGGACTCTGGGTGCTCGGGCTCGGCGGCCAGCTGATCGACGACGACGGCGCGCCGACTCTTGACGACGAGCGCAACACCGCCGCCCTCGACCTGCTCAAGCAGATCACGGATGCCCAGGGAGGCTACGCGAAGGTCAAGAGCTTCACAGACACCTTCGACACCTTCGGCGACAACAACCAGTTCGTGGCAGACCAGGTGGGTGCGCAGGTGAACGCCCAGTGGTACGTCAACGTGCTCACCCCGTACGTCGACCAGGTTCAGATCAGCGCCGTGCCGTTCAAGAACAGCGACGGTGAGCCGTTCGCGGTCGCCAGCGGCACCTCGTTCGTGATTCCTGCGGGGGCTGAGAACCCGGATGCCGCGTGCGCCTGGGCGTTGAACCTCACCTCGTACGACGCGTGGATGGAAGCTGGCGCAGCGAGGGCCGAGACGATCGAGAGCACTCCCGGGGCGATCAACACAGGTCTCTTCACCGGCTCGCCGGAGGCGGACGAGGCCATTCGGGCCGAGTACGTCACCGAGAGCGGCAACACCGGCTTCGACGAGGCGATCGCGACGTACTACGACGTCGTCGGTGAGGGTGTCTCGTTCGGGTCGTCCCCGGCCGGACAGGCCATCGAGGGCGAGCTGAACAACGCGATCTCGTCTGCGCTGCTCGGCGACAAGTCGAGCGAAGAGGCACTGGCAGACGCGCAGGCAGCGGCGATGCGCGCCTATGACAGCGCCGTGGCCGGACAGTAACAGAGCACAGAGACAGAGACAGAGACAGAGACAGAGACAGAGCAGCTTCAGTCATTCTGCTGCTCGCACGTGAGCGGGTGGCCCCTCAGGGCCGCCCGCTCTCTCGTTGCTCGAACCCGGTGGTCGAGCCCGCCGAGACGTCCGTCGACTGTTGCGCAGCCCTGAACCGTCGGGCAACCGCGCACACATCAGGCAGAGCTCGCCCGAACCGGTGCGCCACACACCGGCGGCGGCATCCGCTCGGCAAACGGCCCGAATAGAGCGCACCCGCAGCGGGTCCCCCTCGGCGCCGCCGGAACTGCACCCGAGGCCGGGGTGTCGGCGGCTCACCCCTTGCGGCCCTGGGTCGCGATCCCCTCGATGAAGTAGCGCTGGCCGAAGGCGAAGATGATCAGCATGGGCAGTGTCACCAGGAGGGCTGCCACCATCACGTACTGGTAGTCGCCGTGACCGCCGGCCGTCGGGCTGAACTTCGTCATCGCATACGAGATGCCGAGTGGTGCCGTGAAGTCGCTGACGCTGCCCGAGTTCAGGTAGATCAGGGCGGCCTGCAGGTTGTTCCAGCTCGCCTGGAACTCGAAGATGAACACGATGATGAACGAGGGGATCGACAGCGGCATGGCTATACGACGGAAGAGCCCCCAATAGCTCGCCCCGTCGATGCGGGCCGCCTCGAAGAGCTCTCTCGGCAGGCCGAGGAAGAACTGACGTTGCAAGAAGATGTAGAACGCCGAGCCGAACAGGTTCATGCCCCACAACGGAGCCCACGTGCCGATCAGGCCGAGCTCCTTCCAGATGAGGTACTGCGGCACCATGGTGACGGCGCCCGGCAGCATCATGGTGGCGAGCACGAGCCCGAACAGCAGGTTGCGCAACGGAAACGTGAAGTAGGCGAAACCGAACGCCACAACGGAACTCGACACGGCGACGGCGGTTGCGGCGAGCAACGCGATGGCGAGGCTGTTGAACATCCAGCTGAGGAGCGGCAGCTGATTCCACACCTCGAGGTAGTTCTCTGGAACGAGGGTCTTCGGAATCAGCGCATTGTCGAAGACCTGCCCCCTCGGCTTCAGGCTGGCCGCGAGCAGCCACGCGAACGGATACATGAACAGCAGGGAGAAACCCACGAGCACGATCCACAGGATCACCTTGCCGATGATGCTCTTCGGCTTGTACCAGCGGTCGGAGCGCCCTGGTCTGCCCGGCGAGCCGGTGATGAGCTGTTCACCGATCACCTGCGCCTTGAGGCCTGTTGCTGCCGCAGAGGATTCACCGACCGACATCAGTCCCTGCTCCCTTCGTAATAGACGAAACGATTGGCGAACTTCATCTGGATGAACGTGATAATCATGATGATGACGAAGAGCAACCACGCCATCGCCGCAGCGAAGCCGAAGTTGAACTGCCTGAACGCCTGCTGGAACAGGTAGACCGCGTAGAAGAGCGACGACTCAGGCGATGCGTTCGACTGATCCCGCCAGAACAGCAGGTATGCCTGGTCGAAGATCTGGATCGCCGCGATCGTGAGAACGATCACGTTGAAGAAGATCGCGCTCGAGATCATCGGAACGGTGATCGTGAAGAACTGTCTCACGGGGCCTGCGCCATCGAGCGACGCGACCTCATAGAGATCCCGCGGCACGTTCTTCAGTGCGGCCAAGAAGATGATCATCGTGCCACTCACGGTCCAGAGCGTCATAAGCACAATCGACGGCTTCACCCAGGCGGGGTCGAGGAGCCACTGCGGGCCCTGGATGCCGAAGAACCCGAGGGCCTCGTTGATCGCTCCGTTGTTGCCGTTGAGCAACAGCAGAAAAACGGATGCCGTCGCGACGGTCGGCGTCATCTTCGGCAGGTAATAGACGGTCCTGAAGAACCCGGCGCCCGTGCCAACGCGATTGAGGAGCATCGCCAGAAAGAGCGCGAAGAGGATTTCGAGCGGCACGGCCATCAGGGCGAACACGAGTGTGTTGCTCAGCGCCAGCATCACCTTGGGATCGTCGAACAACAGTGCGTAGTTGTCGAAGCCGACGGGCGTCGCCGTGTTGGTGGCGAGGTTGTAGTTGCTGAACGAGATGACGAGGCTGTACACCATGGCCCCGAGGGTGAAGACCAGGAACCCGACGATCCACGGTGCGATGAACAGGTACCCGGCTATGGCCTCACGTTTGTTGTATGTGACCGCGTGCGGCTTTCGTCTTCGTGACGTGCGGTCTGCCCGTGTGGCCTTCGCTTCGCGCCGTGCTTCAGTCGTCATCGCACCCCTCCACCGAGCGTCGCCCCCGTCGCCGACCGGTGGTGCGTCGTCGCCCCGGGAAGTGTCGCTCGTCATTGAGATGTGGCATCGTTACCACATACTGGACTATAGGACGCGATCGCCACCAGGGCAAGGGCAGAGACCCGGCGTGCCGCGTCCGTCATCCCTGAACACGCATGCGCGCTAGTCTGGTGGGGTTCGAAAGTGGGTACGTTCCCGCGTCGACGCCCGTGCCCGGCTACGAGGGAGACACATGAGCCAGAGCGTTTCACCCTCTCTTCCGCCGCGCCGCGCCACGCTCAAAGACGTCGCCCGTGCCGCGGGCGTGTCGCAGTCGACGACCTCGCGTGCCCTGAGCGGCGAGGGATACGTCGCCTCGGCAGTCAGACAGCGTGTGCTCACGGCGGCTGACGAGCTCGGTTACGTGCCTCACGCGATGGCCCGCAGCCTGCGCAAGCAGGTGACCCAGTCCATCGGCGTGATCGTCTCAGACCTTCGCAATCCGTTCTACGCCGAACTCGCGGCCGGTGTGTCGAGCCGTGCACGGAGCAAGGGCTACACCATGATGCTCGTCGACGACGAGGGCATTGCAGAAGAAGAGCTCGCCGCCGCCGAGGCGTTCGTCGGAACGCGGACCGCCGGGGTGATCGTGACGCCCCTCTCTGCAGACGTGTCCACCTATCTGCTGAAGCACCACATCCCCGTGGTCGAGGTCGACAGACAGTTCTCTGCAGGCAAGTGCGACGGAGTCGTCGTCGACAACGAGAAGATCGCCCGGCAGGTCACCGACCACCTGGTCGCGCTCGGGCACCGTCGCATCGCGCTCGTCATCGACGAGACGAACTGGACGACGGGCAGCGAACGGTTCTCCGGCTATCAGAGATCGCTCGACGACGCCGGCATCACCGCGGATCCCTCACTCGTCGTCACGGCTGGATGGGATGTCGACGCGGCTCGCAATGCCGCCGTCAACGCTCTCGCCCGCCGCGATCCGCCGACAGCTGTCTTCGCGGCCAACAACCTGCTCGCAGAGGGCGTGTGGCGGGCGGCGAACGACCTCGGCCTGCGCATTCCGCACGACATCAGCGTCGTCTCGTTCGACGACGCCAGGTGGATGACCATGGTGAGTCCCGGCATCACCGCTGTGGTTCAGGATGCCGCCAAGCTGGGCGAGACCGCCATGGATCGGCTGCTCGAACGCATCGACGAGCCCCACGCTCCGCCGACGACAGTCGTGCTTGATTCCCAGTTCGTCCCCAGGCGCTCCACGGCCGGCCCGCGCCGGCCCTGAGGAACCCGCCCGGTCACCCCATCACCCCACGGGCACCACCTCGTCGGCGGCGCCCTGCACACCCGCCGGCACGGCATCCGCGAGGGTGCGACGGCTCTCACTGGCCCTGATCACCGGTGCGACGGTGCCTGTGGCCGCCGATTCATACGCGGCGAGAATCATGCCGAGCACCTCGATGCCCTCTTTCTGCGTGTGGACCGGTCGCTCGCTCCGTTGCAGGCTGCTGGCGAAGTGCTGGATCTCCGCAGCGAACTCGTGCACCTGCTCGAACGCCAGCACCACCGATTCACCGCCCCTGAGCCGGTAGCTCAGGGTGGTGCCGTCGCTGCGCAACGACCCGAGCTCGCCGACCACAGAGAACCGTTCGGTGCTCTCGGCCGGCTCATAGGCCCAGCTCGTCGAGATGGTGCCGACCACTCCGTTGTCGAAGCGGACAAGCACCTGCGCCGAGTCCTCGCCCTGCATGAAGGTGAGCCTGTGGGTGCTGATCATGGCGGCGGCCTCCGTCGGCACGCCGCCGGCGAGATGCAGCAGCAGATAGGCGGGGTGGTACCCCGTGTCGATGAGCTCCCCGCCTCCGCTCGTTTTCGCGTCTGCCCTCCACCCCATCGTCTCCGGTGTGAAATCGTTGAAGAAGCTGTCCGTCGTGCGCACCTCATACACCTGGCCGAGCACACCCGAGTCGATGAGCTGCTTGGCTTTGGCGACGGCGGGCAGGAACAACTGGTTATGGGCGCACATCACGGTGATTCCCGACGCCTCGACAGCTGCCGACACCTCTGCTGCCTCGTCTGCCGTGAGGCAGAGCGGCTTCTCGCAGAGCACGTGTTTCCCGGCCTGCGCGGCGGCCACGATGGCATCCTTGTGCAGGTGGTGCGGCAGGCAGATGTCGACGGCGTCGATGTCTGCGAGATCGAGCATCTCGCGATAGTCGTGGTAGATCGCCGCATCGGTCCCTGCCGCGCGAGCGACGGCGTTGGCTGCAACGGGGTCTGCGACCGCCGCGAAGACGACAGAGTCGGGGTTGCGTTTATACCCGGCGACGTGTGCGCCGGCTATTCCGCCCGCTCCGATGAGTCCGATCCTGATGGGTTGCATGCTGTGTTCCTCCTGGATGCTGTGCTGGGTGTGGTGCTGCGGTGGGTGTGGGTGCTGTGGTGGGTGTCGTTCATGTGCATCACAGCGGTTTTCGCTCTGGACGCGTGGATGCCGTCGGCCGTGTGCCGCCCGTCAGGGGCGCACCGGTCACGTGCGCACCTGGACGTGTGCTCCATCTCTCGCAGAGCGGTTCGCGGCGACGACCATGCGGGTCAGCTCGGTGGCCGCGCGCAGGTTCTGGATATCCCTCGTGCCGCCGAGCGCGTGGCCCACCCAGCTCGCGAACGGGCTCTGCTCGGCGTCACGCAGGGCGACCTCCGTCCATCGTTCGGAATCGAAACGGGCGCCTTTCACCAGCATCCGCTCTGAGCCGAAGCCATAGAGCAGGCTTCCCTCTGTGCCACGCAGCTCGAATGCGAATGCACCGGGCGTCGTCACGAAGCTCGCCTCGAAGACGCCGATCGCACCGTTCGCATACCTCGCCGTGACGACCGCGTTGTCTTCGACCTCGCGCCCCGAGAACGATCCGTATTCGGCACTGACAGACACCGGGCGGTCACCGAAGAAGAGCTGCGTGAGAGAGGCCGGATGACACCCAAGGTCAGAGAGTGCGCCGCCGACGGCATCCGCCCTCACCGCGAAGCGCTCGGGCAGCCAGTCGTTGATCCAGCCGTCGTGAGCCATGCGCACACGCCCATAGGTGAGTTCGCCGAGCAGGCCGTCACCGACGATCTGCCTCGCGGTGACCGTTGCGGCCTCGGTCAGCTTCGGCAGCGAGACCACAATCGACACGTGGTGTTCGGCGGCTTCGGCGATAAGCGCCTCGCACTCCTCGACGGTCGGCGCGAGCAGCTTCTCGCTGAAGACGTGTTTGCCGGCCCTGACGGCCGCCGTGATGATGTCTGTGTGCCGTGTTGTGGCCGTTGTCACCACGACCGCCATGATCCCGGGGTCGGCGAGCACGTCGTCGAGGCTCTCGGTGAACCGCACGCCGAGCTTCTCGGCCACCGACGAACCGCGGCCCGGGTCGTCGTCCCACACGGTGGTGAGGCTGGTATGTGTATGTTCGAGCGCGGCCCGGGCGTATTCCTCGGCGTGGACGTGCCAGCAGCCCAGGAGGGCAATGGACAAGGTGTCTGGCATCTGTACGCTCCGTTGTGGTCTTCTGCGGGTAGGGTCTGTGTGTTCTGTGGGATCGTTGTCAGTGAATCCGTGCCACCATACCTTCTGCTTTTCAGCAAGCGCCAGTTCTTCGCGGGGCGTGGCTCGATGTCCCCCTGCTTCTTCGCGCTCATTCTTCGCGCTCATCGCTCCCGCGGGGAGAGATCCGTTATGGTAACGTTCCCACAAAAGTGTCGGAGACGCATAGGGTTAAGAGCGAGATCACCCGGGAACCCGCGCGACGAGGCGAGGAATGAGAACACCGATGAGCACACGGGATGCAGACGTGCTGGTCTATGGGGCGACGTCTGCGGGCGTCTGCGCTGCTGCGGCCGCCGCCGCCCGGGGCGCCCGGGTGATATTGCTGGAACCCGGCAGCCACGTCGGCGGCATGACGAGCGGCGGACTCGGCTACACCGACATCGGCGACCGTCGTGTGCTCGGAGGAGCAGCCGCGCGTTTCAGATCGGCTGTCGCCCGGCACTACCGCGTCGCGCCCGGTGTGTATGCGGGTCCGGAGCCACACGTCGCCGAGAAGATCTTCACCGGCTGGCTCGAATCGGCCGGCGTCGAGGTCTTCTTCGGCGAGCGCGTCGCATCCGTCGACGTCGCAGCGGGTCGCATCACGACCGTGCACAGCGCATCGGGGCGCTCGTTCAGCGCCCACACGATGATCGATGCCTGCTACGAGGGTGACCTGCTCGAAAAGGCAGGTGTGCCGTCGGCGGTCGGCCGCGAAGACCGCACCCTCTACGGCGAACGATTCGCCGGCCGGCAGGAGCCCGCTCCCGGCATGCACAGTATCCCGCCGTGGATCTCTCCGTTCGTCGGCGATCCGACGGGCGCGCACGAGGGCGAACTGTTGCCGCAGATCAGGCCGGGGCCGATGGCCGAGGTGGGGCACGGAGACGGCGGGGTCATGTCATACGGCTACCGGGTGTGCCTGACCACCGCAGACGACCGCATCCCGTTCGAACGACCGGACGACTACGACGAGTCGCATTGGGAACTGGGACGCCGCCTGTTCTCGGAATGGGGGAAGCGCGGCGTGACGAAACGTGCCGGTGAGCTGATCGGGCTCGAGCCGAACCTGCCGAACGGAAAGTGCGACGGAAACTCCCTCGGCCCGTTCTCGCTGAATGTGCTCGACGGCTCGGCATGGGAGTACCCGCGCGCTTCGCCCCAGCGACGCGAGCGGTTGCGGCAGAGGCACCTGTCCCACACCCGTGGGTTCCTGTGGTTCCTGAGCACAGACGACGCTGTGCCCAGGGGCATCCGAGACGAGATGCGGCGCTGGGGTCTGCCGCCAGACGAGTTCGCCGACACCGGCCACCTGCCGCATCAGCTGTATGTGCGTGAGGCACGACGGATGCTCGGTGACGTTGTGCTCACCGAGCACGATCTCGTGGAATCCCGTACGCACGACGACGTCATTGCGATGGGTTCGTACCACATCGACATCCGCGAGGTTCAGCGAACCTGGCGATGGGTCTACGAGCATCCGCGACCACTGGGGATGGTTGTGACAGAGGGGTACCTCTCCGTTCCCGTGCAGCCCTACCAGATTCCGTACAGTGCTCTTCTGCCACGGGCTGAGCACTGTGTGAACCTCATCGTCCCCGTGTGCATCTCGGCGTCACACGTCGCGTTCTCCTCGATGCGCATGGAGGTGCAGTACCAGATGCTCGGCGAGGCCGCGGGTATCGCCGCCGCCCTCGCCGCGCGCCGTGACACCGATGCGCATCTGGTGAACGTGCCCGAGCTGCAGCGACTTCTCATCGAGGCCGGCCAGGTGCTCTCGCTCTAGGCGAGTGCTCGCTCCCGGTTCACGAGCGTCTTCATCCGTTCCGGACCTTTTCGCCCGACATGCCGGGTGAAAAGGTCCGGAACGGATGACAGGGCGGCGCGGGGCTGAACAACAGGAGCCCAGCAACCTCGACGTACAATGAGCCGTACGACACATTCTTCAACCACCGAGGGGGCGCATGACGACCAAGCATCCGAGCAAGCGCACCCATCCTCGAGTCGACGATGAAGCGATTGCACAGCCGCCGCGGCCGACTCCGGATGCTTTCACGCGGGAACCGGCGCGTCACGGGCCGAATCCCCATCTCAGTGCCATGCCCGAGCTTCTGCTGGTGTCGTCGAGCACACGGCCGCGCCGATTCGATCGCCCTGACATCGTGCAGCGCAAGGGTGAGTTCGCCCTGGTCAACGGGCACCTGACTCCCCAGGAATCGATGGTCGAAGACCTGCTCGCACTGCGAGAGGCGCTCGAGGACGCCGACATCGACTATCTGCTTGTGCGCGCCGACTTCGATCACCCCGTGATCGCCGTCGACCGACGCGACCGCAAACGGCTCGCTGAGGCTCTTGCGGAGGCCTTCGCCGACGAGCCGTTCTACAGTCAGACCCTCGAGAAGAAGTCCCTCAAACGCGACGGTGCTCCCGTTCTGCTCGGTGACGGTGTGCTCTCGCACACTCGCAAAGCGTCTGTGTTCCGGCTCTACCGACCGCGCATCGAGCCGATCGGCCGCCTGCGCTACGGGCCTGAGACAGCGCCGCAGCTCGAACTGTGGCAGTTCGGCGACGACACGATCATCGCACCGCGGCCCAACGCTTTGACGAGGCGGCACCTGCCGCGCTCGGAGGCGACGGCAGACACCGTCGAACTGTACGGACGCTCCTGGCCGACCCTGGAGAACATGTTCGTCGAGCTCGCGAGCGACGTCAGTTTCGAGATCGACATGGTCTTCTCGTGGGTCGACGGATCGAGTGAAGAGTTCCAGCGCGCACGGGCCAAGCGCATGCAGAGCTATGTGGTGGGGGAGGGCGACGACTCCGAAGCCCGGTTCAGGCAGATAGACGAACTCAAATATGCACTGCGGAGCATCTATATGTTCGCGCCCTGGATCAGACGCATCTTCATCGCCACCGATTCACCGGCGCCGCACTGGCTTGCGGAGCATCCACGTGTCACTCTCGTGCGAAGCCACGAGCACTTCGCCGACACGAGTGTGCTGCCCACGCATAACTCGCACGCCGTCGAGAGCCAGTTGCACAACATCCCCGGCCTGGCCGAGCACTTCTTGTATTCCAATGACGACATGTTCTTCGGCCGGCCGGTGCGCCCCGAGCTCTTCTTCTCGCCCGGGGGCATCACGAAGTTCGTCGAGGCGCCCACCAGAATCGGGCTCGGCGAGAACAATCCACAGCGCTCGGGCTTCGAGAACGCGGCACGCGTCAACCGGGCCCTTCTGCGTGAACGCTTCGGCAAAGTCACCACCCGCCACCTCGAGCACTGCGCGGCTCCTCTTCGGGTGAGCGTGATGCGGGAGCTCGAACGGGAGTTCAGCGAAGAGTTCGCACGAACAGCCGCGGCACGATTCCGATCGGCTACAGACATCTCGGTGACGAACTCGCTCTATCACTACTACGGTCTCGTCACCGGTCGCGCCGTTGTGCAGCCACAGGCCAAGGTCACCTACATCGAGACCACGCTGCGCAACGCGCCCGAGAAGATGAGACGCCTGCTCAAAAAGCGCGATCAAGACATGTTCTGCCTGAACGACGGCTCGAAGCCCGAGATCTCGATCGAGGAACGCACACGAGCGGTCACCGACTTTCTCGAGCACTACTTTCCGTTCGCCGCTCCATGGGAGAAAGAAGCGCGGCAGGCGTCGCAGCCGGGTGTTCCGCTCTCGGCAGATGAGCTGCATCAGGTGGCGGAGAACGCCGCGGGCGCCTGAGACGAGGGTCAGTAGGATCGACCACGTGACACCCTCACCCGATCAGCGCGTGCGTGCGGCGGTTCTCGGCCCCGTGTTGATCGAGGGCGCGCGAGGCACGCTGGTCGAACCGCCTGGCGCCATGGCTCGCAGACTGATCGTCGCTCTCGCTCTCGCACTCGCACCGCGAACGCAGCTCTCCGTTGCGGGACTGATCGACGATCTGTGGACGGATGCTCCGCCACGCAACGAGAAGGCCGCGTTGCAGACGTTGGTGTCGCGACTGCGCGCAACCAGCGCCCCCGGCCTGATCGCCTCTGCCAGCAACGGATATCGCCTCGCCATCTCGGGCGAGCAGTGCGATCTCGGACGCGCGCAGGCTCACCGCGATCGAGCTCAGCGAGCACTGGACGGCGGCGAGCACACCCTCGCAGAAGATGAGGCATCCGAGGCGCTCGACCTCTGGCGGGGTGATCCAGGAGCCGACCTCGGCGACGGCGACCTAGCCGGAACGCTCGCGCGGATCGCCTCGCGCCTGCGCGACGACCTGCTGCACATCCGCGCTGTCGCCCGCCTCGAGCAGGGTGACCCCGCTGGGGCGCTGACCGATCTGGAGCCGCTGCTGGCGGCATCCGCCCTCGACGAGCACCTTCAGCTCTTGCGGATGCGCGCCCTCGCGGCGGAGGGCCGTCGCAATGATGCGGTGCGGGTCTTCGCCGAGTTCCGCGCCCGACTGCGCGATGAACTCGGCACCAGCCCGTCTGCCCGGCTCGTGAGCTTCAATGCCGAGCTGCTCCGAGAGGGCGACGAGCCACCAGCCGAACCGAAACGCGTGCGCATCGGATTGCGGGCTTCGCCGAACGAGCTGGTCGGACGCGACGCGGACGTCGCCGCCGTCACGGACCTGCTCGCACAGTCGCGGCTGACGACCATCCTCGGCGTGGGCGGACTCGGCAAAACGCGTCTCGCGCACGAGGTCGCGCGACGCGTCGCCGAGAGCACACCATCCGTTGTCGTCGTCGAGCTGGCCAGTGTGCGCAGCGGTGACGATGTGCCGCTCGCGCTCGCGTCGACGCTCGGCGTGGGCGAGGCGGCGAGCACCCGGCTGATGCTGGCCGACAGCGGCGCACGGCGGGATGTGCGCAGCCGCATCCTCTCCACGCTGGCCGAGCAGCAGACCCTGCTGGTCATGGACAACTGTGAGCACATCGTCGAAGCCGTCGCCGTGTGGGTCGCCGACATCCTCGACTCCGTCGCCTCGGTGCGCGTTCTGGCCACCAGTCGCGCCCCGCTGCAGATCGCGGCGGAACACGTGTATCCTCTCGACCCGCTCTCGAGCGCCGATGCCGCGGGCGCGCTGCCGCCCGCGATCGCCCTGTTCATCGATCGGGCGAGGGCCGCGCGGCCTTCCGCATCGCTTCCGCTCGACACCGTCGCGCGCCTGTGCCAACGGCTCGACGGCCTGCCGCTGGCTATCGAGCTGGCCGCGGCCCGCATACGTTCGATGTCTGTCGACGAGATCGAGCGACGCCTCGGCAATCGTTTCGCCCTGCTGACCGGCCGCGACCGCACAGCCCCTGAGCGTCATCGAACGCTTCTGGCCGTCATCGACTGGAGCTGGAACCTTCTCAACGCGTCCGAACAGCGGATGCTCCGCCGGCTCTCGCGATTCCCAGACGGGTTCAGCGCAGAAGCTGCACGCGTCATCGCCGCAGACAACGCGGTGACGCCGAGCGACGCGAGCGATCGCGACGATGATCTGGAATCGCTTGTGAACCAATCGCTGGTCTCTGTCACCGATTCGTCGCGGACCGGTTCGGTGCGCTACCGCATGCTCGAGACCGTGCGCGAGTTCGGCGAGATGGCTCTGACCGAGGCGGGCGAAGACGCACAGGTGACCGAGGCGATGTACCGGTGGGCATCCGCGTTCGCCCTGGAGGCCTGGCGCAGGACCTACGGTGCCGAGCAGGTTCCCACGTTCGCGCGCGTCGCCGAGGAGCAGGACAATCTCGTCGCGGTGCTGCGGTCCGCGGTGGATGACCGGCAGGGCGACGTCATCGTCGTTGTCTTCGTCGCGCTGGCGTTTCACTGGTCCATTCGCGGCGCGCACAGCGAGGTCGTGTCGTTCGCCGGATCGGTGTCAGAAGCTCTCACCGGCTATGAGCCCGATGCCGGGCACACCGAGGCTGCTCTCGCCACCTGGACCGTGATCGCCGGAGCATCGTTCGCCGGCAATACTCAGCAGGGGCTGAGAGCGCTCGTGCGAACGAAACGGCTCGCGCGCGGACACGAGTTCGAAGACCTTCCACTCGGCATGCTTGTTCACCTGATGCTGAGTCTCAACGACATGGCGAAGGCACAGCAGGTGCTGGCCGAGCACCGAGCCTCGGACAACGCGCTCGTCGCCGGATTCGCCAACGTGATGACCGCGCAGTTCTTCGAGAACACCGGCGAGATCGACAGTGCGGAGAACTTCGCGCGGGTTGCGTACGATAACGCCAGGCTCTCTGGCGACTCCTGGCTCACAGCGATGGCCGCGCAGACACTCGCCCAGCTGAACAGCCAGCGCGCTCGGCCGCTCGAGGCACTCGAGTGGGCGCGCGCGGCCGAACCGCCCTTGCGTGCGCTCGAGTCCGACGACGACCTGCGTCAGCTCGACTGGTTGGTGGCCCTGAACGAGATCTCGTCCGGGCATCCCGAGCTCGCACGGCCGACCCTCGAACGACTGGCGGCGGCAGATGCCGAATCGGCCGGATTCGACTACGCCGACCTGCGGTCGATCGCCTTCGCGGGCCTGGCAGAGATCGCCGCCGCCGCCGAAGATCTCGATGACGCCCGTCGGCTGTATACGCGGGGACGGGATGTGTTCCGCGAGGTCGAGCGGCGGGCTGCACCGTGGTCGCTGTCCGTGGCCTCCGCGTTCATCGTCGTCTCTGTGCGAGCCGGCGCAACGAACGATCAAGAGACGCGGGACGAGGCGCGCAGACTGCGCACCCAGATTCTCGTCTCGCACCGCATGCGCTCTCAGTACTCGGATCGGCCGGTGCTCGGCTCTGCCGTGCTCGGTCTCGCACTCTGGCTCCTGGCACCGGATCGTGTTGATGCAACCGACGCGGATCACACGATCGGCATCGAACTGCTGGCGCTCTCGCACGCGCTCAGCGGTCGCGAGGACCTGCCGTCGTTGAACTGGGAGCGCGCACGGACGGAGATCGCCGCCACGCATCCTCATGCCGATATCGCTGCGGCATGTGCTCGGGCTGAGACGCTCACGATGGACGAACGCACCGAGCACGCCATCGAGTTGCTGAGAGACAGGCGGGTGAGGCAGACGGTCGCACGGCCGTCATAGGCTGATCCGATTCGTGGATGCCGCTGAGCTGCGCCTCACGGGACACGAGCGTGCCGAGACCGTGCACAACGGTCTCGACACGCTTGCTCGCACGGCCTCGCCCGGGTCTCTACGCCTTTCGCATGTACGCCCGCACGGTGAGCGGCGCGAACACGGCGACGATCACTGCCGAGCCGATCAGCGAGATAACCGCATCCATGCCGACCATTCCGCTGTTGGCGAGGTCGCGAACTGCCGTCACCAGGTGCGAGATCGGGTTGACGTTCACAAACCCTTGCAGCCATCCGGGCAGCGAGTCCACCGGCACAAACGCGTTCGACAGGAACGTGAGCGGGAACAGGATGATCATCGAGATGCCCTGCACACTCGAGGCGCTGCGCGCGATCACGCCGAAGAACGCGAAGATCCAGCTGATGGCCCACGAGCACGCAATGACGAGCAGTGCGGCGAGCACAACCGACCAGAAGCCGCCGCCGGGCCGGTAGCCCATGATGTAGCCCATCACGAACGTGAGCGTCGTGGCGATCGCATAACGAATCGTGTCGGCCAGCAGCGCGCCGGCCAGTGGTGAGATGCGTGCGATCGGAAGCGATTTGAACCGGTCGAACACACCCTTGTCCATGTCTTCGCGCAACTGGACGCCCGTGACCACCGAGGTCGTGATGACTGTCTGAACCAGGATGCCCGGAATCAGAAGGGGCAGGTAGCTCTGCACGTTTCCGGCGATGGCCCCGCCGAACAGGTAGGTGAACATCAGGGTGAACAGGATGGGCTGCACGGTCACGTCGACGAGCTGCTCAGGTGTGCGCCTGATCTTGAGCAGGCCGCGGTAGGCCATGGTGAACGAGTTGCGCACGGTCTGGGCGAGACCGGTGTGGTTCTTGAGCTGGCGCTCGGCGCCCGGGGTGATGGTTCCCGGTGTTTTGCCCGGTGTCATGGTGGTGGTGCTCATGCGCTGACCCTTTCGGTCTCGTGGGGGTCGGCGTCTGCGTCAGAGGACTTCTCGTCTTCGACGCCGTGGCCGGTGATGGTGAGAAAGACCTCGTCGAGCGTGGGCTTCTGCACACTCATCTCGGTCAGGTGGATGCCGGCCTCGCGAAGCGTGATCAGCAGGTCGGTGACGCGGTCTGCATCCGCCATGGGCGCCGTGATGCGCGCGGCCTCCGGCGAGACGGTGCCCTGCGCACCGAGCACGGACTGGATGGCTCGCAACGCGTCATGGGTGTCGTTGGTGTCTTCGAGGCGCAGTTGCAGCGACGACGTGCCGACGGATGCCTTCAGCTCGTCTGCAGTCCCCTCGGCGACAACGCGCCCCGTGTCGATCACGGCTATGCGGTCGGCGAGCTGATCGGCCTCGTCGAGCATCTGGGTGGTCAGGAGCACTGTTGATCCGCTGGCGACGAGCCGGCGCACGGTGTCCCACATCTGGCTGCGCGTGCGCGGGTCGAGTCCTGTTGTCGGCTCGTCGAGAAAGATGAGCGGCGGCTGCGCGATCAGGCTGGCCGCAAGGTCGAGCCGACGACGCATACCACCAGAGAACTTGGCGAGCGGGCGCGTGGCGGCCTGTGTGAGGTTGAACTCCTCAAGCAGATCCGCCGCCTTCTTTCTGGCTTCGGCGCGGCCGAGGCCGAGCAGTCTGGCGAAGATGATGAGGTTCTCCGTTGCGCTGAGTTTCTCGTCGACGGATGCGAACTGCGCGGTCACCCCGATCAGCTGGCGCACGATCTGCGCCTCTGTGACGATGTCGTGGCCGAAGACCCGGGCGCTGCCGCCATCGGGGCGCAGCAGAGTGGCGAGCATGCTGATGGTGGTGGTCTTGCCTGCGCCGTTCGGGCCGAGCACGCCGTAGACGGTGCCGGACCGCACGCTGAGGTCGACACCGTCGACGGCGCGGTTGTCGCCGAAGACCTTGACCAGCCCGTGGGCCTCGATGGCCCAGTCGGATCCGCCTCGCTCTGCGATTCTGGTGTTCATGATGACTCCTTGCTCGGTCTCGTGGACCGGTGACGGATGGGTGATGCGTCTATGGTGTCGCCCGGCACTTACGCATCACTTGCAGAGCGCTTACAGCGTCGGTTTCTGCTGTAAGCGGCCGATGAGCGCCGCTCGGCCGAGGCCGGCCGGCGGGATCGAGATCGCCGGACGCGGTTGACCATCTTCGATCGATTTGGTGAACAGCGACGGTGCGTGGCGGATCCGAGTGGGCGACCACCGGGTGATCTACGACATCGAAGACGATCGTCTGCTCGTTCTCGCTCTCGCGCTCTCTCTCAGCGGGTCACCGCGCGAGATCTACCGATGACTCCATCGCCTGACCTCCGGAGACGATGGTGACTCGACGGGGACGACATGTCGCGCGCGCGACGAGCTGCGCTGGCCGATCAGTACTCCCGTGAGGATGAGAAGCGTGCCAACCACCTGGCGCGGGCCGAACGGCTCAGCGGCGAGCACGGTGCCGAGCAGAACGCCGGTGATCGGGTTGAGCAGCCCGATGAGACCGACGGTCCCTGCGTTCAGGTGACGCAACCCTGCGAACCAGGCGACGAACGCCACGGCAGTGGCAACGACCGTGACATAGGCGAACCCGACCAGCGCGGGCACGTCGAGCGGGGGCGGTGCGCCCTCGACGAGGAACGCGAAAGGCACTATCACCACACCGCCGCCAACGAGCTGCCACGACGTGACGGCTATCGTCGAGTCAGTCGACGCCCAGCGCTTGGTCAGCACGAAGCCGGCCGAAGACATAAGCATCGCCGTGAACGAGGCCGCAACGCCCCACGGCTCGATTGCCCCGCCGCCCTCGAACACCAACACGCACACACCGGCGAAGCCGATCGTGGCCCCGGCGATGCCCCCCAGCGCAGGCCGCTCGTGGAGCATCGGCCACGCGAGCAGCATCAGCGCAACAGCAGAGGTGGCCATGATCGTGGAGGCGACGCTCGACGGAAGCAACTGAGAGGCGATGTAGATGAGGATGAAGAATGCCCCGACGTTGAGCGTGCCAAGCACCATCGACCGCCACCACCATCGCCCACGAGGCAGGCGGCGTGCGAGAAGCAGCAGGATGACACCGGCCGGCAGGGCGCGCAGGACTGTGCCCCAGAGCGGCGCATCCGCGGGAAGGAACTCTCTGGTGACGAAGTAGTTGGAGCCCCAGGCCACCGGGGCGATCGCCGTGATCAGGATCCAGCGCCATTGAGCTTCCATCGAAGATACGAGACCAGCGCGCGGCTAGCGCAGCACCGGAATCTCTCGTGTCTCGGCGTCATCCGGAGTCAGCAGCGGCTCTGAGTCGACGGGGCCGTTCTCCGCGTCCGCGATCCTGACGCCCACAGAGGCAAGCCGCCTGGCGCTCTCATCCGGATCGACGTAGTCGAGGGCCATGTGCGCGCCCAGCGGCACAACCGAGTGCAACACCGTGTTGCCGTAGACGTGCACAAGGTTGTATGCCCTCGCCCCGTCGCGGCCGCGGGTGCCGCCCACCGGCACGGAGAGGTCCTGTGTGTAGCAGGTGGCTGAGGCGACAGAGACGGGGATGCCCGCGAACGTCGCCGTCGACGAGTAGTGCAGGTGGCCGGCGAGGATGCTGCGAACGTCGCTTCCCTCGAGCACCTCGGCGAGCGCGGACTGGTCGCGCAGCTCGACGCTGACGGCCAGGTCGAGCACACTCGGCACAGGCGGGTGATGCATGGCGAGCAGAGTTCCGTGAGGCGCCCGTATGGAGAGCTCCTCGGCGAGCCAGTCCAGTTGCGCACCCGCGATCTCACCGTGGTGATGCCCCGGAACCGTCGAATCGAGGGTGATCACCCGCAGTCCGTTGACGTCGTAGACCCGGTCGAGCGGGCGCATGCTCGGAAACTCGTCGAGCAGTCCGGCCTTGAGCGCGGCGCGGTTGTCGTGGTTGCCCATCACCCACACCACCTGAGCGCCCAGCCGTTCCGCGGTCGGCTCGACGATGCGCCTCAGCACGTCGTATGCCTCCGGCTCCCCCTTGTCGGCCAGGTCGCCCGTGAAGACGATCGCCTCCGGTCGCCCGCCGGATGCCTCGACCTCGTCGAAGAGCTGGCGCAGGTGGTGCGCGCTGTCGACGCTGTTGTAGAGGCGACGTCCCCCTCCGAGGAGGTGTGTGTCGCTGATGTGCAGAAGAAAATGGTCCGGCCTCGGGTACTCGGCCGTTCGGAGGGTCACAGTCCGTCCATTCGGGTTGGCGGTTGAAGTCATACCACGTTGTTAAACAGATATTCGACCAGAGAATTCCGAACGTTGCGTGTACGACTCACCACGGGAGCATGAATGGGGCACGGAGTTCAGTAGCCCTCGAACTCCTCGCCATAGCCCTCGTATGGCTCGTGCTCCGGCCGTGCCTCCGGGGGAGAGGTGATCAGTTGCATCCGCTCGCGCATATGTGCAACTGCATCGTCGTTGTCTGGCTCAGGCAACAGCGAGGTCGTGGACTCGGCCATCATCGACGCGCCGCTGTCGAGCAGGAACGTGGCTTCGACCTCTTCGCCGAGGGTGTCATACGCGCGCAGCTTCACTGTTTCACCCGTGGCCGACTTGGCGACAAGAGCGGCGAACTCCAAAAGGAGGTCGGCCGCTTCGTCGCCCACAAGCACCGATTTGTCAGCATAGGTGATGTGCTTCATGCCGCGACCCTATACGGATCGCGGCGTGACCGGTACCGGCTTGACACCTCTCTCACAAAGGAGGAACTTTGCACGTATACACAACGAAGAACGCTGGCGGCATCAGGGCGACACCGGTCACGCGGCAGCGGAAAGCGCCCGTTGCGTCACCTGAGCACGGGAGGTTTCATGGGCAAGCTGATCTATGATTCGACGCTGGCCGTCGACCTGGATGATCGTATACTCGCTCACCTGCAGATCGTGATCGGGGCGAAGCTGCGCCGCGGCGAGTCCTTCTACTTCAGCTGGAAGGACGATCCCGCCATCGGCGACGGCAGGAACGTGATCTGGCTGAAAGACAGCATTCCCCTGCGCTACAAGTATTTCGGCAGTCGGATGCCCGCCATCAACCGGGCCTGGATCGACGCATTGACCACGCTGGCCAATTCGCCCGGCGGCCTCTACATCATCCCCGAGCCCGTGGGCTCACCCACGAATGGCGACGAAGAGGTGACCACGTGAGACCGCAGTCCCGTATCCAGGTGGTTTATGGGGGCGTCGAATATTCCATAGGCAATCGTTCGGCCGGCGACGTGCGCGACGAGATCTCCGACGCACTGCAATCAGGCGAGCCGTACTGGTTGAGCGTGAACCACGGCGAAGGCCGCATGAATGAGTGCTCCCTGCTCCTGACGCGGGGTGTGAGCATCAGTGTGCTCGAGATCGAACACCGGGAACCGAATCCGGCGGAGCCGTATGAATCGAAGGACACACCGGGCTCACTCGACGAACCGGAGCTCGCCAGCCCATGAATCACGCAGCCGTCGCCGGTGTGCGCTCGCTGCCTCGGTGGCATACTGGCCCCAGATGAGCGAACTCGACGCGATAGTGGTCGGCGCCGGGCCGAACGGGCTCGCCGCCGCCGTCACCCTTGCTCGAGCCGGGCTGTCGGTGCGCGTCTACGAACGCTCCACCACGATCGGGGGCGGTGCCCGCACGGACGAGCTCACCCTTCCGGGTTTCAGGCACGACGTGTGCTCTGCCGTTCACCCGATGGCCTACTTCTCTGAGTTCTTCATCCGGTTCGGCCTCACAGACCGGATCGAGTTCGCCAACCCGGATCTCGCCTATGCCCAACCCCTCGACCGTGGCGAAGCCGGCCTGGCGTGGCGAGACCTCGAGCGGACGGCCGACGGCCTCGGTTCAGACAAAGAGGCATGGCGCTCGTTCTTCGCCCCGCTGGTCACCCACGCACACGAGCTGTCCGACACCATCTCGCGGTCTCTGCTCAGCCTGCCGCGGCATCCGCTCACCCTCGCCCGGTTCGGCCTGCGTGTGCTCGAGCAGGGTGGTCCGCTCTGGAACACCAGGTGGAACACCGAAGCCGCGCCCGCGCTTCTCACAGGGGTTCTCGCCCACTCGATCCGCCCGCTTCCGAGCATCGCGCCCACGGCCGCCGGGCTGGTGCTCGCGACCTTCGCGCACGCGGGCGGCTGGCCGATCCCCGTCGGCGGCAGCCAGTCGATCGTCGACGCGATGGCCGCGGATGCCGTCGCCCACGGCGCCGAGATCATCACGGGTCACGACGTTGTCGCCCTGCGCGAACTCCCGCCGGCCAGGGCGGTCATCCTCGACACGAGCGCCAGGGGCATGCAGAAGCTCGCCGGCAATCGTCTGCCCGAGCGCTACACACACCAGCTCTCGCGCTTTCGATTCGGTCACGCGGTTGCCAAGGTCGACTTCGCGCTGTCTGGTCCCGTGCCCTGGCAGAACCCGGATCTGCACGGGGCCGGAACCCTGCATCTCGGCGGAACCCGGGCCGACATCGCGCGGGCCGAACACGAGGTCGCACGTGGCAGGCATCCGCAGAACCCCTATGTGCTGGTCTCGCAGCCGAGCGGGTTCGATCCGAGCAGGGCACCGGCAGGCCGGCACACGCTGTGGGCGTACACACACGTTCCGCGCGACTCGGCCCGAGACCTCACAGAGGCCGTCACCGCCCAGATCGAGCGGTTCGCTCCCGGGTTCAGAGACGTGATCCTGGCGTCGTCATCGCGCTCGGCCGTTGATCTCGAGAACTACAACCCGAACTACGTCGGCGGTGACATCGCGGCCGGAGACATCTCGCTGCCGCAGCTCGTCGCCAGGCCGGTGTTCTCAGCGGACCCGTGGCGCACCCCTCTGCGTGGTCTGTACCTGTGCTCGTCATCGACACCGCCTGGGCCGGGCGTTCACGGCTTCGGCGGATGGCGAGCGGCGTTGTCCGCCCTTCGGCACGAGTTCGGAATCACCCGGCACCCGGATCTCTCACCGCGACCGGCGGCGTCCTCAGATGCGTCTGCACCGCATTGATCACAGCGAAAGGTCTCCATGTCTGTCACCTACCGCGCGATTGCCGCGACCCCCGACGACGTCTTCGCCGTGCTTGCGAGCGGATGGCTCTATCCGAGTTGGGTGGTCGGCGCCTCTCGCATCCGTGATGTCGACGACGCCTGGCCTGCACCCGGGTCGCGCATCTTCCACTCGATCGGCACGTGGCCACTGCTGATCAACGACTCCACATCGGTGCTGGAGTGGGACCCGCCTCGTCACGTGAGGTTCAGGGCCCGCGGGTGGCCGCTCGGAGAAGCGACGATCAGCATCGACGTGAAACCCAGGGGCGAGGGCGACGAGTGTGTCGTCCGCATGGCTGAGGACGCCTCTCGCGGCCCCGGGCGGTTCGTTCCGTCTGTCGTCCGCCAGGTCGGCATCCACTACCGCAACACCGAGTCCCTCAAGCGACTGGCCTATCTGGCCGAAGGCGGTGCTCGCTGAGCCCGCGCCGCTCCCAGCGTTCCACGGGTCCGGGCACCACGTGGAACAGGGGATGGGGCGCTGGGAGCCTCACGTGTGTCCATCGCTCGGCGACGCGCGGGCTGCGAACGGCCATCCGTTCCGACAACAGTGCCCACTCGTAGTCGAGCTGCCCGTCGGTCACGGCGATGGTCGGTGCGTTTTCACCCGGCACGCGAATCTTGCCGCCTGCGAAACTGTAGCCCCTGGCGTCCGCTTCAGCCAGGATGCCGCCGAGGAATGCGCCGACTGCGGCCGCGGGTTCCGGCTGCGCCCTGAATCGTTCGAGCTGGGGATGCCTGCTGTACCCACGGCTCAGGTCATCGATCACCGCCTGCGCGAGCAACGCCTCGCGCCAGCACGCGGTCAGTGCCTGGCGGTCGAAGTACCTCGGATGCACAGACCACAGCCTCACTCTCGCGAGGGTACCCTGGCACAGGCGCCTTGCGTAGAGCGGGCGCACTGTCAACCCCGTGGCACGCGGCGAGGACCGCCATAGTGTCGATCAATGACATCCGACACAACCGCGGGCAACGACACGATGGACGGGGCAACGGGCGACGATACCGCAGGCGCGGCGTCGTCCAGACGGCCGAAACGCGGCAAACGGCATCCGGTCGAAGCGAAGAGCGATACCAAACTGAGGCGGGCGATCACCGGGCCGCTGCTGTTCCTCTTCATTCTCGGAGACGTGCTCGGGGCGGGTATCTATGCGCTCACCGGCGCTCTTGCCGCAGACGTCGGCGGAGCCATCTGGGCTCCTCTTGTGCTGGCGCTCCTGCTCGCCCTGCTGACAGCGGGATCGTATGCCGAGCTCGTCACCAAGTACCCGAGGGCGGGCGGAGCCGCCGTCTATGCGGAACGCGCCTTCAAGCCGCCTGTCATCTCGTTCCTCGTCGGTTTCAGCATGCTGGCCGCAGGCGTCACCAGCGCAGCGGGCCTGTCTCTCGCCTTCGCCGGCGACTATCTCGGTGCGTTGATCGATGTTCCGCAGATCCCGGTCGCCATCGCCTTTCTGGCCCTGATCGGATGCCTCAACGCACGCGGCATCCGGGAATCGATGCGCAGCAACCTGGTGATGACGGTGATCGAGCTCTCTGGGCTCGTCATCGTGATCGTGGCCGTGGCCGTGATGATGGGCGGCGGAAGAGGAGACCTGTCACGGATCACCGAGTTCCCAGAGGGCTCCGTGCCGGCGATGGCGACCCTCAGCGCGGCCATCATCGCGTACTACTCCTTCGTCGGGTTCGAGACCTCGGCCAACATGGCCGAAGAGATCCGCCATCCCAGCAGGGTGTATCCGCGGGCGCTGTTCGGCGCGCTCGCCACCGCCGGGGTTGTCTACATCCTGGTGGGGCTCGCCAGCGCCATCGCGCTGCCGGCGGACGACCTGGCCGACTCCACCGGGCCTCTTCTCGCCGTCGTCGGGGCGACAGGGGTCGCGGTTCCGGGCTGGGCGTTCAGCCTCTTCGCCCTCGTCGCGGTGGCGAACGGCGCCCTGCTCACGATGATCATGTCGAGCCGTGTCACCTACGGAATGGCGGAGCAGCGGCTGCTGCCACCCGTGCTGAGCCGGGTGCTTCCGAACCGCAGAACACCCTGGGTGGCGATCGCGACGACCACCGGAATGGCGATGGCGCTCACCCTCATCGGTGACATCGCCGTGCTCGCCGAGACGGTTGTGCTTCTGCTGCTCTTCGTGTTCATCAGCGTCAACACGGCGGTGCTCGTGCTTCGGCGAGAAACCGTCGAGCATGATCATTTCAGAGTGTGGACGTTCGTTCCCGTTCTCGGCATCGGCTCCTGCATCCTGCTGCTCACCCAACAGAGCCCGACGGTCTGGCTCTGCGGGCTCGCCATGGTCGCTGTCGGTGTGGTGCTCTACCTCGTCGCGAGGCGCAGCACAGCACGGGCCTCGAAGCGCTGATCGGCCCTTCAGGCGGCCGATCAGCCGGCGGATCGGCGGGCTTCCCTCCACATCACCAGCTTCGAGCTTCGGCTGCCGAGCCCCAGACGGACTCACGCAGGAATCAGCAGGAACCCGTCGTCGATGAGCTCACGCACCCGTGGCAGCAGGTCTGCACGGAGCGCAGCCTCGTCAACCGCGAGCAACTCGGCGAGCGCACCGAGAATCGCCCCCAGGGCGAGTTCACCGTCACACGCGCCGACGAGTGCAGCCAGTGCGGTATCGAGCGGAACGCTCCTGCCGAACCCGGAGCCCTGGCGAAGCGACATCGCCGTGGGGTCTTCCGCACCTGGCCAATAGTGCCGTTCCTCTGTCACATCGGCGGCCGTGACGAGTCTCTGGGCGGCAAGCTGCTCATCGGTGAGGGATGCCTGCCGGTCGTGAGCCGCCAGGCAGGCCCCGATGTGCCCGCCGAGTCCGCTGTCAGGGTGAACTCCCCGGACGCCCGGTATGCTGCCGACGCGCTCGAAACGCCGCAGCTCCTGCGAGCCCGCCGACGGCATCCGCAGGGTCAGGTAGCCGAAGCCCACCTGTTGCACGTCGCGGGCAGCGAAGTCGTCGAGCCAGGCATTATAGAGGTGATCGAACTCGGGGGTGCCTGAACGGGTTCCTCCGTCGCGGATCCAGGTCTCGGCGTATTCGGCGGGGTCCTGCACCTCACGCTCCACCGCCCAGGCGTCGAGCGGGCCGATCCACGACCGCACACGATCGAGGCCGTGCTCGCCCGTGTGGTACTCCCAGTTCCCGAGCATCTGCGCGACGCCGCCGGGGGTCAGGTGCCGGGAAGCACCGCGCACAACGGCCTCGACGATTCCGTCGCCCACCATTCCGCCGTCGCGGTACTCATAGGCGGGAACACCGTCGACCCGCGGGGTGATCACAAAAGGCGGGTTCGTCACGACCTGGTCGAACAGTTCGCCCGCGACCGGATCGAAGAGCGACCCCCGCCTGAACTCGATGGTGTGGATGCCGTTCAGTGCCGCATTGAAGGCGGCGATGTCGAGAGCGCGCTGCGACGTGTCCGTCGCGACCACACGCTCTGCGTGCCTCGAGGCATGCATCGCCTGGATGCCGCATCCGGTGCCCAGGTCGAGCACGGACGCAACGGGGTTCTGCATCATCAGGCCGGCCAGCGTCATGGTTGCGCCGCCGACACCGAGAACGTGGTCTTCGTCGAGCGCACGCCCGAGCACGAGTTCACCGAGGTCAGAGGCGATCCACCAGCTGCCCGCACCACTCGCGTCGACGAAGCTGTATGGACGCAGGTCGAGAAGCGGCCGCATCTGCGCTCCGTCTGGCGCGAGAAGGCCGACGTCGACCGCACCCGCCGTGGTCAGTCTCCTGAACGCCAGTCCCACCCTGTCCGCATCGACGGGCTGACCCAGAATGAAGAGTTCGGCCAGAGTCGCCGCGCGTGCGCGCGCACCGTTCCCGCCGTGCTCGGCAGACCTGTGCGAGGCGAGCGCCCGCAGCGCCGGAACGCGTGCGCCGCGGTGCAGGGCGGCATCCGCGCTCTCGCCCCACAGGCTCGAGAGCGCTGAGACGCTGAAGTCGGCCGCCACGAGGTCATCGCGCAGCCTGTTGATGAGCGTCGGCTCGTTCACAGGGGTCACCAGACCATCTTCCGGCACGATGTCATCCTGCACGGACGACATCACCCGCTGTGCCGGGTGAAAAGGTCCAGAGAGAGCGAAAAGCGAGCGGGGTCACACAGCTCACACGAGATCACCGGCGACGACCGTCGACAGATCGTCACCGAACACAAAACGTCGCTCGCAGTACTCGCCGCCCAGAGCGGCCGGAAGCCAATACTTCGCGTCGTCCCACATCCGCTCGAGCGGAATCGCGGGCACCGGGTGCCAGCGCAGAAGCAGCTCGTCTGATTCCACGATCTGCCCGCTGAACACCCTCGCCGAGAACACCCACGACGACTGGGTCCACTCCTCGCGGTGCGGAAACTCGTAGTGAATGCGCCCGAGCCTCACCAGATCGTGTTCTTGGACCAGCAGTCCAGACTCCTCGCGCACCTCGCGCACGATCGCCTGTTCGGGGGTCTCGCCCGGTTCGAGCTTTCCGCCGGGGCCGACGAGCTTGCCGATTCCCAGACCCTTCTTCTTCTCGCCCAGCAGCACCTCGGTCCCGCCGTCATGGGCCTCGCGCATGATGTAACAGACGGCCACCTGGTCGAACCTCATGCGCCAAGGCTACCGGCGGCGGCGGGCGGATGCCTCGGCGATGCGCGCGCAGGCGATGCAGCGTTCCGCAGAGGGCCAGGCGTCGAGGCGTGCTTCACCGATCGGTTCTCCGCACTCGACGCACACCCCGAAGACTCCGGCGTCGATGCGAGCGAGTGCGGCGTCGAACGAGCGAAGCGCTGCCTCAGCGCCTGCCTGCAGACCCGTGGCCCGCGACCATTCGGCGGCAACGGTCGGCCCTTCGGGGTCGTGCTCGTCGTCGTGTTCTCCGTCACGAGCGGCGCGCACCTGTCTGAGGGAATCCGCTATGTGCTCACGCTGACGCTCGAGCTCACGACGGTCATGCCGCAGACGATCGGCGAATCGCCGCAGTGCGTCGTCCGCGAGCCCGGATGCAGCCATGTTCCATCATCCCATGTCACCGACAGAGCAGCCGCGTTCATCCGCGTTGATCTGGCCTGTGCGCACGGCAGGGGCAGTGCTGCCCTGCGCGGGCGTACGCTTAAACGGTCTTGCGGCGACCGCGGCGAGGCCTGCCCCACCACCGGGGAACGACGCGTGAGGAGAGCCCATGACACCATCTGCAGAAGGCCTCGCTCTGATGCGCCGCGACGCACGCGACGAACTCGATGTGCTCATCGAGCACCGCTGCCGCGCGGGAGAAGACCCCTACGTCTTTCTGTGCGAACTCCCCACCGTCGATGAACTGGTTGTGGCCGAACTGCACGCAGACGCCCTCGACGCCCGCGGCCTCACCGCCGAGTACACGATGGCCAGGCACGCCGGCCGCAGCGACAGGGCAGATGCAGAACACCACCGCGAGAGCACTGAGAAGCTGGACTACGAACTGCTCCGCGAGATCGCCCTTGCGCACCCAGAGCTGACGACCACCATCTGGCGTCTGATCGGCACGATCGGCATCCGCTGACGACTGTCCGCCGGCCTGAACGACGGGTATTGGGCGAGGCCGACAGGCGGTTCATATCTTGTGACCCTAGAATCAGGAGCTATGCCGAGCGCGAGGCGCTTGGCCCTCCGCCTATGATCACGAACCGACTCCAGATCCTGTTGCGCGCGGCGATCGCCTCTGCGTTGGGCTTGGCGTCCCTGGGAACAGGCGCCGCGGTCGCGACACCGTCTGTCACCGCGCCCGACGACGACAGCGGCACCGTGACGGTCGAGGTCACGCCGTCAGCACCCACGATCACGCCGGACGGCGCCATGACGTTCGACATCTCGGTCGAGAACGGCACCGACAAGCGCCTCGAGGCGGGCTCGGTGGTCATCAGCACCGATGACGTCGCGTTGGACTCACCGGAGGAGCTCAGCGCCTGGCTCAACGGTGAAGCGGATGCCGCGGGCAACGAGGTCCTCACGGTCCCCGTCCCCGAGATCAACGCCGGGTCGAGCTACACGTCCACCCCGCTGCCGGTGACGCCGGGAACACTCGAGATCGGCCAGGAGTACGCCGCCTATCCGGTGGGCGCCCTATACACAGCGGGTGACACCAGCGCAGACGCGCGATCGACTGTCGTCGTCACACCTGCCGAGGGCGTTCCCACCCGCCAGGTGACAGTGGTCATGCCGATGACGGTGCCCCCGGCATCCACTGGCCTCATCGACGCCGAGACCCTCGAGCTCTATACCGGCGTGAACGGGTTGCTCACCAGGCAGCTCGACGCGGTTGCCAACAGGGCGGTGGTCATCGGAATAGACCCGATGATCATCGTGTCTATCCGAGCCCTCGGAACCTCGGCGCCCGAGTCGGCCGTCGCCTGGCTCGAACGGCTCGACAGTGCGGCGAACGAGACCTTCGCGCTGCAGTACGGCGATGCAGACGTGACCGCGCAGTCCCAGGCCGGCGTCGCGACTCTTCTCGCCCCCACCTCGTTCAGCTGGGCGCTCGATCCGGCGAACTTCAGCCAGACAGAGGGCGAGCTGCCCGGGGAAGACGGCGTCACCCCGAACACCGAGGCGCCGGAGGACCCGGGAACAGGCACACCGGGAACCGACCCGACCGGCGAGTCCGGCGGCGAACCCTCTGGTGGGCAGACGGACGAGGCCGAGCCGACACCGACCGGCACCGGAACACCGTCGCCGACCGTGACCCCCGCGCCGGAAGACCAGGTGCCGACGCTCGCAGAGCTCCTCGGCTGGGACTACACGTACACGGGCATCGTCTGGCCGGGAGCAGACACACTCACGGCGGCGGACCTTCCCGTGCTCGCGGCATCCGGAGCCACAACCACCATCGTCTCTTCGCGCAACGTGGAGTTCGGTGAAGGCGAGTCCTCAGCGTGGGCAGCGGCCGGCGATGCTGCCATGCTCGTCGCCCACGCAAACGGCTCAGACGCCCTCGACCGAGCCGTGAAGGCCGAGAACGACGATGAACAGGCGGCGGCGATCGCCGAGCTCGCCGCGCAGCTCGCCGTCACCGGCGTCGACGACGATGAGCCGATTCTGCTCGCCGTCGACCGCGGGTGGACGGGAACGGAGGCACTCATCGGCGACGCGCTCGCCGCGCTCAACACACTCCCGGGCGTCTCGCAGACGTCTCTCAGAGCAGACATGTCGGGGTCGGCCGCTCCCGCCTCGGTCGTCGATCACCCGGTCGACGACACACGGGTCACGACCATCGGTCAGCTGATGGAGCGTGAGCCAGAGGTCGCAGCGTTCGCCACCGTCGCCAACGATCCCGCACTGGTCACAGGCAGGGAGCGGGCAGAGCTGATGTCGCTTCTCGGCGTGGGATGGCAGGCGGATCAGGACGCCTGGCTCGCGGCGGTGGCCACCCACGGTCAGCAGACCACAGCGCTTCTCGGCTCCGTCGGTGTGGTCGCGACCACACCGATCAACATGATCAGCATGCAGACCGAGATCCCGGTGTCCGTGCACAACGATCTGGACCAGCCGGTGACCGTTGTGCTCAACGCCCACCCCAGCAACCCGCGTCTCGACATCGATTCGTCCGTCGCAGAAGAGATTCCCGCCCTCTCGCACGAGACCATCCGTATTCCCGTCGAGGCACGCATCGGCAATGGCGAAGTGACTCTGCGCATTCAGCTGCACAGCGAAGAGGGCGTTGTCATCGGGCAGACCGCCTTCATCCCCGTCGATGTGCGCGCCGACTGGGAGACCATCGGCATCACCGTGCTCGGCGCGGCCGTGGGCCTGCTCTTCATCGGCGGCCTCGTGCGCACGATCATGAAGCGTCGATCGCAACGGAACAGTGCGGCGACGCAAGCCGATGGCGCAGCGGATGCCGGTGAGAAGACGGATGCCCGTACCGGCGCCGTGCAGGACCGATCAGATGAGTGAGCCGACACCGAACCCGTCCATCGGGCGCGCGAGCGCGTTCCTCGCCTCTGGCACCATCGTCTCTCGCCTTCTCGGGTTCGTCAAAGCCGTGCTGCTCGCGGCCACGATCGGCAGCATCGGGCTGAGCGGTGACGCGTTCGCCGTCGCCAACCAGCTTCCGAACACCGTCTACGTCATCATCGCGGGCGGTGTGCTCGGTGCGATCTTCGTTCCGCAGATCGTGCAGGCGACGCTGCACGCCGACCGCGGACACGCCTACATCAACAAGCTCATCACGATCACACTCGTTGTGCTGCTCGTCGCGACGGTCGCCGCAACACTTCTCGCACCGGCGCTCGTCTCGCTCTATGCCTCCAAGTTCAGCCCCGAGCAGCACGCGCTCGCGACGGGGTTCGCCTACTGGTGTCTTCCTCAGATCTTCTTCTACGGGCTGTATTCGGTGCTCGGCGAGATCCTCAACGCGCACAAGCTCTTCGGCCCGTTCACCTGGGCGCCCGTTGTCAACAACGTCGTCGCCATGATCGGCCTCGGCGTTTTCATCGCCCTGTTCGGCACGGACCAGGGCGGTGAGCGCCTGATCTCGGACTGGTCGCCAGACATGGTTGTTCTCCTCGCGGGGAGCGCCACCGTGGGAGTGGCCGCTCAGGCTGTTGTGCTGTTCTTCTTCTGGCGCAGGATCAATCTGCGTTTCCGTCCCGACTTCGCGTGGAAGGGTGTCGGCCTGCGCGAGACCGGCAAGCTCGCCGGCTGGTCTTTCGCGATGATCCTCTTGACCACGGGCGCGGGCATCGTGCAGTCGAACGTCGCATCAGCCGCATCGGGAGACGCCGCCGTGTTCGCACTGCAGAACGCCTGGCTGATCTTTATGTTGCCGCACTCGGTGATCACCGTCTCGATCGCCACCGCATACTTCACCCGGCTGTCGGAGCACGTGCGCGAGAAGCGCGATTCCGAGCTCAAGCACGACGTCTCGAGGGCCATCAGCCAGATCTCGCTTCTGATCGTGCTCGCCGCGGCCGTGCTCATCGTCGTCGCCATTCCTTTCGCGCGACTGTTCACCTCATCGGATCTCTCCGATGTGACAGCCCTCGGTCTCGTCATCATCGGGTTCGTTCTCGGACTTGTTCCGTTCTGCGTGCTCTTCGTTCTGCAGCGCACGTTCTATGCGCTCAGCGACACTCGAACACCGTTCTTCTTCACCCTGGTGCAGGTCATCGTCTATTCAGCACTCGCGTTCGGCTGCCTTCTGCTGCCGCGCGAGTGGATCGGCGTCGGCCTGGCACTGTCGATGACCGTGTCGATCGTCGTTCAGATGTGCACGGCCGCCATTCTGCTCAGACGCAGGCTCAACGGGCTCGCGGTCGCCCGCACGGCGCGCAGCCTCGTCAGGTACTCGGCGGCCGCCGTGCCGGCGACGGTCGTCGGAGCGACTGTCGTCTGGGCACTCGGCGGCTACACGGGCGGCTGGGCGATCGCCTCCATCTCCACGGCTCTGGCGACGCTGATGATCGGCGGTGTCGTCGTCTCGGTTCTCTACCTTCTGATGCTGGCCGCGATGCGTTCCCCCGAACTCGCCGAAGCGCTGGGTCCGGTGCGCGGCATCCTCACGCGTCTTCGCCGCCGCTGATCGCCGCTGCCCTGTCGGTGACAGGGAGACCGCGGAATACTCCGCGCATAGAATGTGTTTTATCCGCTGTCAGCACAAGATCTGAGGAGTGCGCGTGCGCAACGTCATCATCATCGGCTCAGGGCCTGCGGGGTACACCGCCGCCATCTATGCCGCTCGTGCCAACCTCAACCCGCTGCTTCTCGCGTCGAGCGTTGAAGCAGGCGGCGAGCTGATGAACACCACAGAGGTCGAGAACTTTCCCGGTTTTCCCGAGGGCATCCAGGGTCCAGAGCTCATGGCGAAGCTTCAGTCGCAGGCCGAGCGCTTCGGCACAGAGATCATCCTCGACGACGTGACCTCGCTTGACCTGACCGGCCCGGTCAAGAAGGTGAGCACAGGGTACTCGGGCGACTTCGAGGCGTCTTCGGTGATCTTCGCGACGGGGAGCGCCTATCGCAAACTCGGCCTCGACGATGAAGAACGACTCTCGGGTCGTGGAATCTCATGGTGCGCGACGTGCGACGGGTTCTTCTTCAAAGAGAAGACGATAGCCGTCGTCGGCGGCGGCGACTCTGCGATGGAAGAGGCGACGTTCCTGACCCGATTCGCGTCGAAGGTCTACATCATCCATCGCCGTGACACACTCAAGGCGTCGAAGATCATGCAGGAACGCGCCTTCGCCAACGAGAAGATCGAGTTCATCTGGAACGCCGAAGTCGTGGGCGTCACCGGTGCGGATGCCGTCAACGGCGTCACCCTTCGGTCTACGGTCGACGGATCCGAAAGCCACCTCGAACTCGGCGGCATCTTCGTCGCCATCGGCAACGACCCGCGCACGCACCTCGTCCATGGGCAGCTGACCCTCACCCCGGAGGGCACCATCGCCGTCGACGGACGCAGCTCGAAGACCAACCTGCCCGGCGTCTTCGCCGCCGGCGACGTGATCGACCCCACCTACCGGCAGGCCGTCACTGCCGCGGGCTCCGGCACCGTCGCCGCTCTCGACGCCGAGCACTATCTGGCCGCGCTCGAACAGGCCGGTGAGCCAGACCCGGCGGCCGATCTGATTTCGGCAGGCTCTACCCGGCCCATCTCAGCAGGCTCCTCGTACCCAACGATCTCAACCCCATAGGTTGTGCGTCGCACCCCGTCGCACACCTGAAAAGGAGAAAAAACAATGACAGCACGCGCCGTGACAGAAAGCACATTCGACGCAGAGGTTCTGCAGTCGGACAAGCCGGTTCTCGTCGACTTCTGGGCAGAGTGGTGCGGACCGTGTCGTATGGTCTCGCCGATCCTCGACCAGATCGCAACAGAGAACACCGACAAACTCGACATCGTCAAGGTCAACGTCGATGAGAACCCGCAGCTTGCCATGAAGTACCAGATCACCTCCATCCCCGCGATGAAGGTCTTCTCGGGCGGAGAGGTCGCACAGACGGTCATCGGCGCCAAGCCGAAGGCCGCGCTCGAGGCCGACCTGGCCGCCTTCCTGGCATAGCCGGCGGATCTCGGATCTCGGATCTCGGATCTCGACAAGCTCGATCACCGCGATCACCGCGGTCACCGCGATCACCGAACGAACCCGCCCGGCACCTCAGCCGGGCGGGTTCGGCGTTTAACGCGACCGGCGACGCGAGAGCCGACTCTCGGCATCCGCGTCGTGAGCGAAGCCACGACCCCGATAGCATCTAGTAGGACCAAGAACGGAAGAACAGTGTCTCCAAACGACCCTCGCCCCGCATCCGGCAACAACCTCGACCCGTGGTACGGCGCCTACGCCGCCCGCACGGCCGGGCTTGCCGCCAGCGAGGTCAGGGCCCTGTTCGCCGTCGCATCGCGCCCAGAGGTGGTGTCGCTCGCCGGCGGAATGCCATACGTCTCGGCGTTGCCAGAAGACCTCGTGACGGATGCCATGGGTCGCGTGATGCGTGAGCAGGGTCCCGTCGCGCTTCAGTACGGCTCGGGCCAGGGAATCGAGAAGCTGCGCGAGCAGATCACCGAGGTGATGGCGCTCGAGGGCATCCAGGGGAGCGCGAGCGACGTCGTCGTCACCACCGGAAGCCAGCACGCTCTCGAGTTGTTCAGCAAGCTGTTCATCGATCCGGGCGACGTTGTTCTCGCCGAGGGTCCCAGCTATGTCACCGCAATGGTGATCTTCAAGAGCTACGAGGCTCAGGTCGAACACGTTCTTATGGACGAACACGGGCTCGTCCCCGAAGCACTGAGCGAGCACATCACGAGGCTCAAGGCCGCGGGCAAAACGATCAAATTCCTCTACACGATTCCGACCTTTCACAACCCTGCCGGAGTCACCCTCTCTGCCGAGCGCAGGCCAGAGATCCTGCGGATCGCGCACGAGAACGACATCCTCGTTCTCGAAGACAACCCGTACGGTCTGCTGTACTTCAACGAGAAGCCGCCGGAGGCCCTTCGGTCGCTCGACGAGGACGGCGTGGTGTATCTCGGAACGTTCTCCAAGACACTGGCACCCGGATTCCGGGTGGGATGGGCTCTCGCCCCGCACGCGATCCGCGAGAAGCTGATTCTGGCCAACGAGGCGGCGATCCTCTGTCCGTCGTCATTCAGTCAGCTCGTGATCTCGCAATACCTCTCGCAGGCGGACTGGCGGGGTCAGATCGACTCGTTCCGAGGTGTCTACCGCGAACGCAAAGAGACCATGATCAGCGCGCTGGGGGAGTATCTGCCAGAGCTCAGCTGGACAGACCCCAATGGGGGATTCTATGTGTGGCTCACACTGCCCGAGCAGCTCGACTCGAAGGCCATGCTCCCGCGAGCCGTGAAGGAGCTCGTCGCATACACACCGGGAACCGCCTTCTATGCCGACGGTGACGGCAGGCACAACATGCGACTGTCGTTCTGTTATCCGACTCCGGAGAGCATACGCGTCGGAGTCAGACGGCTCGCCGCCGTCATCAACGGCGAGATCGATCTGCTCGAGACATTCGCGGGCACAGGCAGCCTCGCCCCGCTGAGAGCCAATCGCAGCTACACCGCACCGCCGCCCAACCTGAACTGATTCGTTCAAGACGAGGAAATCCCTGATCATGACAGAATTCCCTAAGCTCGATGTTGTGGTTCTCGCCGGCGGCATCTCACACGAGCGCGACGTCTCGTTGCGCTCGGGCCGGCGTGTCGCCGAAGAGCTCCAAGCCATGGGGCACACGGTCACGCTGCGCGAACCGAACGCCGCGCTGCTGTCAGATCTCGATGAGCACGGTCCGGATGTCGTCTGGCCTGCCCTGCACGGCGCAAGCGGAGAAGATGGTGCCCTGCAGGCTCTGCTCCGCGCCAGGGGAATCCGTTATGTGGGCTCACACGCAGAGTCGGCGGGCCTTGCCTGGTTCAAGCCCACAGCCAAGGTGCTGGTTTCACGTGCGGGTTTTTCGACGCCGAAGTGGCTGTCCCTTCCGACCGAGACCTTCAGGGAGCTCGGGGCGAACGGCGTTCTCGGTGAAGTTCTCTACGACATCGGCACACCGGCCGTGGTGAAACCAGCCCAGGGGGGCTCTGCACAGGGGGTGACGATCGTCAACGACCCCTCTGATCTGCCGCGCGCCATGGTGGACGCGTACACCTATTCAGACGTCGCCCTCATCGAGAAGAAGATCGAAGGCACCGAACTCGCCGTCACCGTTCTCGACAACGGAGAGGGCCCGTTCGCCCTTCCGGCCGTTGAAATCGAGCCACTCTCGGGGGTGTACAGCTTCGAAGCCCGGTACAACGCGGGCGAGACCACCTTCTACACACCGGCGAGGGTTTCCGATGACGTGGCCGCTCGGGCCGCGAAGGATGCCGTCGCCGTTCACACCCTGCTCGGCCTGCGTCACATCTCGAGAATCGACCTCATCGTCGATGACGACGGCACGGTCTGGTTCCTCGAGGCGAACATGCTGCCGGGACTCACCGAGACATCGCTTGTCCCTCAGGCCATCGAGGCCGCGGGTCTCACACTCTCGTCTGCATACACGGCACTGGCGGTCGCCGCGTCGCGTTCCACCGACTGACCCCCGCTATCGGCGGTCGAGCTTGTCGCGACCTCCACTGACGATGAGGGAGGTTTCGACACGGTCGCTCGTTTCTCGCGGCCTACTCGACCTCCGGTATGACACCTCTCCGGTGGTCGAGCGCCCGTCCGGTGGTCGAGCTTGTCGAGACCAGGCCCACTCGCCGTGTTTCACGTGAAACATCGAACCACCGCACCCGTCGTCCAATGACATGCGGCATGCTCGGCCAACGAGTTCCCGATGGCCGAGTGCCCTTTCGATGGTCGAGACCACTGAGACCCCGAGCATCGAGACCTCCGATGACAATTAAGGTCGGACACAGTCCGGCGTCGCCCTGTCCGGCCTGCTCAACCACGGGGTACCCAGGCTGCCGAAGCCCATCCGTCTCACCTGAACATCAGATCTGATCGGGTCGCGCACTCCTCGCGCTCTTCTCACGCACCAGCAGTCGTTTCACGTGAAACATCGCCCGGTGATCGAGAGCCGGGATGCTACAAGCGGTCGGGGCGCGCGTGTCGAGACCCACTCCTCCCTCGACGGCTCGTTCCGAGGCCATCCGTCTCACGTGAACCATTCCCCAGTGATCTTCAGGCCTGCCATGCTCCACGCAAGGCGGCCACCGCCCGTCCGGTGGTCGAGTGCTCTCCGGTAGTCGAGTGCTCTCCGGTGGTCGAGCTTGTCGAGACCCTCTTCCCGAGCGGGCGCGTTTCACGTGAAACACCGAGCGAGAACAGCGTCAGAATCAGCGACCGAATCAGCGACCGTAGCCGGGCTCACCCAACTCTCCGAGAATCCGGTTTAGGTCACCGATTGTCGCGAAATCAATCGTGACCTGGCCTTTACGAGCTCCAAGGCTCACTTTGACTCGGGTATTGAGTCGATCTCCGAGTCGTTCCGCAATCTCATCCAGATGACCACGGCGAGAACCCGCTGACGGTTTGGGCTTCTTCGACATGGCACCCTGACCCGCCGCCGCCTCTGCCGCCCGCACTGACAGATCTTCGTTGACGATCTTGTCCGACAGACGCTCCATCGCTTCAGGGTCTGCCGTCGAGAGGATCGCCCGTGCGTGCCCGGCGCTCAACACACCAGCCGCCACACGCTTCTGCACTGCTGCAGGAAGCTTCAGAAGTCGCAGCGTATTGCTGATCTGCGGGCGTGATCGGCCGATTCTCTCGGCAAGCTGATCCTGAGTGATTCCGAAATCATTGAGCAGCTGCTGATAGGCAGATGCCTCTTCAAGAGGGTTCAGCTGGGAGCGGTGCAGGTTCTCGAGCAGCGCGTCGCGGAGCATGTCTTCGTCTGCGGTCTCGCGCACGATGGCAGGGATTGTCTTCAGTCCGACCTCTTTGGTCGCCCGAAGCCTGCGCTCGCCCATGATGAGTTCGTACTTGCCCGCTTGTGACGGGTGAGAGCGCACGACAACCGGCTGCAGAACGCCGATCTCACGGATGCTGTGGGCGAGTTCTGCGAGGTGTTCTTCGTCGAAATTGGTTCGCGGTTGCACCGCGTTGGGCACAATGTCATCCGGATTGAGATGTGCGAGACGCGCGCCGGGAACCTCGACAAGCCCTTCTGCAGTCTGTTCAGCCTGAGAATCCAGCTGCTGTTCTTTGGTGCTCTCGGGAAAGAACACGTCGACGGGACGCGCGCTCGTTCCCGAGTCAGTGGTTGCTGTCGGAATGAGGGCGCCAATGCCCCTGCCAAGCCCGGTTCGTTTAACCGCCATGTGCGCGTGCTCCTTGGTCCTGTGTTTCTGATGTCTGACGTGGCTGAGGGCTGCGTTTCGCGATCTCAGCGGCTGCTTCGAGGTAGGACACAGCACCTACAGATGAGGGATCGTAGCTGATCACACTCTGTCCGAAGCTCGGGGCCTCCGAGATTCGGACGGTTCGGGGAATGACCGTCTGCAGAACCTGCTGCGGAAAGTGTGATCTGACGTCGTCGGCCACCTGGTTTGCAAGATTGGTGCGGCCATCGAACATCGTCAGCAGGATCGTCGTCAGGGTGAGTGGGGGATTGAGGTGCTTTTGGATGAGTTCGATGTTTCCCAGAAGCTGGCTGAGTCCCTCGAGCGCGTAGTACTCGCACTGGATGGGGATCATCACCTCACGAGCGGCGACAAAAGCGTTGATCGTCAGAAGCCCCAGCGACGGAGGGCAGTCTATGAACACATAATGCCACTGCTCGTCGGTCTCGTTCAGAAACGCATCGAGTGCCGTGCGCAGTCTGTGTTCTCGAGCAACCTGAGACACGAGCTCTATCTCGGCACCGGCGAGATGCAGTGTTGAAGGAGCACAGAAGAGTGTGTCGAACTCCGGGCTCCTCTGAATCACGTCTTCCAAGGGCTTGTCCTCGATCAGAACGTTGTAAACGCTCGCCACCTCGGCTTGGTGCGGTATTCCGAGCGCAGTTGACGCGTTTCCCTGGGGGTCCAGGTCGATCACGAGCACCCGCGCGCCCTGTTTCGCCAAGGCGGCTGCAACGTTCACAGTCGTTGTGGTCTTGCCAACGCCACCTTTTTGATTGGAAACCGTCACCACACGGGTCTCGCTCGGCACAGGGATCGACACGTCGGAGAGCACCTTGCGACGTCGAGTCAGGTCTGCCAACTCTCGTGCCAGGGGAGTATCAAAGAGGTCTGTCGACGGCTCTTGATCGGGTTGTTTCACGTGAAACGCTCTCCGTTCGTGGTTACTGATCTACCGTACCTGACGCAGGACCGGGCCCCTGACGCACGTCGCTGATACCAGCCGATTCACCGGGCCTGAGGCGCCGCTGGTCGAGCCCGTCGAGACCCGGACCGTTCACCCACCCCATCGGTGGTCGAGCCCATCGAGACGCAGCCCGTTCGCCCCGTCGGTGGTCGAGCTTGTCGAGACCCGGATCCGCTCACCCCGTCGCTGGTCGAGCCTGTCGAGACCCGGCTCACTCACCCCGTCGGTGGTCGAGCCTTTCGAGACCCGGCTCACTCACCCCGTCGGTGGTCGAGCCTGTCGAGACCCGGCCCGCTCACCCCGTCGCTGGTCGAGCCTGTCGAGACCCGGCTCACTCACCCCGTCGGTGGTCGAGCCTGTCGAGACCCGGCTCACTCACCCCGTCGGTGGTCGAGCCTTTCGAGACTCGGCCCGTTCGCCCCGTCGCTGGTCGAGCCTGTCGAGACCCGGACCCACTCACCCGGTCGGTGGTCGAGCTTGTCGAGACCCCGCATCAGTCCTGGCTCACTCGTCTCACCTGAAGCAGCCCACGACCAGTTCCGCGACGACCGGTTCCCTGCAGCCCGCGAGACCCGGTGGTCGAGCTCGTGGGGCCCGACATCTATCGCGCCTCTCGGCCCCGGTCGGTGGTCGGTGGTCGGTGGTCGAGCCTGTCGAGACCAGGCTTCCCAGGGGTCTTCCCCTTCCGCGTCGGTTTCACGTGAAACATCGCCCCGGGTTCGACACGGTCGCTCGATCCTCGCGGCCCACTCAACCAGCGAAACAGCCGGTGGTCGAAACGTGCTCGTCGAGATCCGGTGGTCGAGCTTGTCGAGACCCGTCCTGCGGAACCATCGGGGGAGTGCGGGAGCGATCATTCACGGCGCGACGGGTGCGGCTTCACTGCCTCGGTGATCTGAGGTAGCTCCTCGTGTCTTCCATCGATCAGTGCCTGTCTCTTGCGCCGGCCCCACCCCTGCACCTGTTTCTCACGCCGAAACGCGTCGTCAACACGATCGTAGTTCTCGCAATAGACCAGCTTCACGGGGAGCCGCCTGCTCGTGTACGCGGCACCCATTCCCTTCGAATGCTCCCATAACCGGGTCTCGAGCTTCCACGTGCTTCCCACGTAGTACGAGCCGTCAGCGCATTCGAGAATATACATATGGGGCATGGCATCGAGCCTGCCCGTCGGCAACGCGGGCGTAGGCGTGGTGAATAGATCTGTGGGACACGTGGCGCGGATAGACACGCTGTGCAGAACCTGTAGGTGATGCCGACACCCTGGCTTGTTTCACATGAAACGAGGAGGTTGGTTCTCGGTGAAACAGCAACCGACTGTTCCGCTGGTTGAGTGGGCCGCGAGGATCGTGGTGAATGTGTCGAAACCCTGCTGATGTTTAACGTGAGACGAGTGGGCCGGGACTGATGTAGGTCTCGACAGGCTCGACCCCCGACCGGGTCGACAGGCGCGATGGACATTGGCGCCTCGACCAACTTGAACAAGGTCGCGCAAGCTGCAGAGAACCGGCCCTTGCCCACACCCGTGCATTGACTGTTTCACGTGAAACCGACACGGAAGGGAAGACCCCTGGGAAGCCTGGTCTCGACCACCGACCACCGACCACCGACCACCGACCACCGACCGGGGCCGAGAGGCGCGATAGATGTCGGGCCCCACGAGCTCGACCACCGGGTCTCGCGGGCTGCAGGGAACCGGTCGTCGCGGAACTGGTCGTGGGCTGCTTCAGGTGAGACGAGTGAGCCAGGACTGATGCGGGGTCTCGACAAGCTCGACCACCGACCGGGCGAACGGGCCGGGTCCCGACAGGCTCGACCAGCGACCGGGGCTCGACTACCGGGAATCCCGACCCGTCGACACAGCCCTGACCGGCGTGCTCAGTGCACCGAAAAGCTGCACAGCGGATCGAGCTGCACACCTCGTTACCGGACTCGGTCCAGCGAGAGGTCCCGACGAGCTCGACCACACCTGACCACCGGTGGCTGAGCGCGCCGCCAAGCCCGGGCGAGCGTGTCGAACCCGGGCGACGTTTCACGTGAAACCGACGCGGAAGGGTGAAACCGACAGGAACCCGCGACAAAGGGAAGCCTGGTCTCGACAAGCTCGACCACCGACGGGGCGAACGGGCTGCGTCTCGACAAACCCGACCGGCGACCGGTTCGAAAGGCGCAATGGGCTTGGATCCCGACGAGCTCGACCACCGGACGACGAGGCCTACGAGATCAACGCGCCGAGCGACGGACCGTTCCGCGAATCACACGCGTCACATCGTGGGTGACACCCTCACCCAGCACCTCGACGCGAGCATCGACAACCCTGAAACGACGGAGCTCTTTTGTCGCTGCATCGATCTCCGCCTGTGCGTTCGCCCCCTTCATCAACACGAGCTCACCTCCATCGCGAAGCAGGGGAGCCGTCCACGGCAGCAACTTGCGAAGGGCACTGACAGCGCGGGCCGTCACCTGATCGAGGGGAACATCGAGTGAGACGTCCTCTGCCCGCGAACGCAAGACCTCAACGTTGTCGAGAGCAAGCTCACCGATCTGATCATTCAGCCAGGCCACCCGGCGTTCCATCGGCTCAATGAGCACAAACGAGACATCAGGGCGGGCGATGGCGAGAACAAGCCCGGGCAATCCTGCGCCCGACCCGACATCGCCGACCCGACCCCGGTGAAGCAGGGGAGCGACCAGTGCAGAGTTCAGGATGTGACGGGTCCATAAACGCGGAAGCTCGAGCGGACCGATCAACCCGAGCTGTTCACCCCGACGAGCGAGATTATGTGTGAATTCACGTGTCAGCTCGAGGCGGTCGCCCAGAACAGCTTTCGCGAACGCTGGCTCTGGCTCGAGATCGCGAAGAATCATGACCTGTTCTCTGTCAACTCTGTGTGGCCGTTTCACGTGAAACGGCCACACATACAATCAGTGGCGGGTGATCACCGTGTGGCGATCGCGTCCTTCACCCTGTGAAGTCGAGGTGAAGCCGCGTTCAGCGACGACATCGTGAACCAGCTTGCGTTCGTAACTCGACATCGGTGGAAGTGCCGCAGACGATGCACCCGCTTCGATCTGTTCGATCGCGTGGTCGACGAGCGACGTGAGTTCCGCCTGGCGCGCGTCGCGCGAGCCGCCGATGTCGAGGATCAGTCGTGAAAATGAACCGGTCTTGTTCTGCACTGCGAGACGGCTGAGTTCCTGCAGAGCGGTTACGACGTCAGGCTTCGAGAGCACACGCAGATTACTGCTTGTTTCCCCAGCCGTCACAGACAGGTAGGTTCTGCCGTTCCTGGTGTCGATGTCGATATCGCCGTCAAGGTCGCAGATGTCG
This sequence comes from Okibacterium endophyticum, assembly GCF_054780075.1. Classification (NCBI taxonomy): domain Bacteria; kingdom Bacillati; phylum Actinomycetota; class Actinomycetes; order Micrococcales; family Microbacteriaceae; genus Okibacterium; species Okibacterium endophyticum. The sequence goes on from NZ_BAAGXA010000002.1 coordinate 50,422, forward strand.
AGCAACTCCTCGATATAGTCCGCGGCGACCTCACCTTCGTCTTCGAGCTCGCGAGGCGAAAGAGTCGCATCGTGCTCCGTGGCTGAGGGTTCATGGCTCTCATCGATTTCTGAAACGTTCTGGGTCACGTCAGACATTGTGCCCTATTTTCCGTTCTTCTTCTTGGCGCGATTCTTGCCAACAGGCTGCTGTCGCTGCGTGGGCTTCTTCTCTTCGACGACGATCGTGTCGCCGGCGTTCTCGGTGTTCTCGAGTTTTCCCTTGCGTGCCAGACGCTCTTCGCGCTGCTTCGCCGCCTCGGTTCCCGGCATGGGCATGTTCCTGATGATGAGGAACTGCTGAACCATCGTCCACATATTGCTCGTCAGCCAGTAGAACATCACGCCGAGCGGGAAGGCGAAACCCGAGAACAAAAAGACAAAGGGAAGCAGGTAGAGCAGAATGCGCTGCTGCTTGAACATGGGAGAAGCCTTGGTCTCGTCTGAAATGTTCTTCGAGACGATCTGCAGCTGGGTGATGAACTGCGAGGCGGTCATCAGCACAACCATCACGGCAGCTATCACCATGACGCCGACTTCGCCCTCGCCCATGGCCGTCGAGAAGCTCATGTGCAGCGGCGCCCCGAAGAGGCTCGCGCTGCCGAACTCATGGGCAAGAGCTTCATTCAAGGGGCCGACACCGGTCTTCGAGTGCTGTGCGTCGTTCAGCACCGAGAACAGGGCGAAGAAAATCGGCATCTGCACGAGAAGCGGCAGACAGGATCCGAGCGGGTTCGTGCCGGTGTTCTTATAGAGCGCCATCGTCTCGCGACTCATCGCTTCACGACTGAACTGGTCTTTTTTGCCCTTGTATTTGTCTTGGATCTTCTTCAGTTGCGGCGCGACCTCCATCATGCGCCGCTGGTTCTTGATCTGTTTGACGAAGAGCGGAATCAGAAGAGCACGAACAACGAGAACAAGGCCGACGATCGAGAGGACCCAGGTCAATCCCGCTGCGGGATCAAGTCCGGCCGGACCACTCAACACCCAATGCCATCCAACGAGAATGAGCTCGACCACCCATTTGAGTGGCCAAAGTATCGTTCCGATGATGTCCATGCTGTGGTGTCAGCCCTTTCTCTGGCCCTGTGTTGTAACGAAACCCCGACGGGTCACTCTGTAGGTGAAATTCTTCTTCGGCGGCACATCGTCAACGCCGCCTTCGGCCCACGGGTGACAACGAGCGATACGTCGAACACCGAGCGCAGAGCCGATCACCACTCCGTGCTGCTGAATGGCTTGCAGCGCGTATGCCGAACAAGACGGATAATATCTGCACACATCGCCGTAAAGCGGTGAGATCACTGTGCGATACGCCTTCAGCACAGCAACAGCCGCGTTGCGCGGGATCAGAAGAATGTTCACTGCGGGGTTCGACATCTGCACGGCGGTCATCGCGGGATGGCCGTCTTCGTCGCCGCGCGCACGAACTCACTGTGTAGGGCGGCGAAGGATGCCTGAACGGCAGACGGAAGCGCACGCACCACGATCTCTGCGCCGTCTGGAACGGCATCCGTAACGGCGTATGCAGAAGCCTTTAGTCGACGGCGCACCCGGTTTCGTGTCACTGCGTTACCGACTGTTTTTGCAACAATGAACCCGAATCGCGGATTACCGCCATTCGGGTTCATTGTGATGTAGGTCACCGTGTGCTCGCTCACGATCCGTCTGCCCCGGCGTACCACTCGTCTGTAGTCGCCGGCACTCGTGATGCGATGAGCTTTGTCGAGCACGGCGGTAGTCGAGAATCGGCCGTGTTGGACTACGCCGACAGCTCGGTACGGCCCTTGCGGCGGCGAGCCGACAGGATGCCGCGACCCGCGCGCGTGCGCATACGCAGACGGAAGCCGTGCACCTTGGCCCGACGACGATTGTTCGGCTGGAAGGTTCTTTTGCTCATAATCACTTACTCCAGGTGATGGATATCTCCGCTGCCCGGACATACGGCAGGGAAAGCTTGGCGCCCGAAGGCTCTCGTCAACTGATTAAAACTACGGCCTGCGGGCCGTCGGGTCAAACCGAGACAGCCCAAAGAATCGATTATCCACATCCTTCACAGTTTTGTCAGTACTGACACGCGACCGGTTCTGAGGTAAATTTGGCCTCTTCAGGGGGAGTCATTTAGCGTGGGGTACTCAGTTATCCCCAGCCCCGTACACTCGATCCCCGGACATTACCGAGGTGTGCGAACATCTGTGGATAACGCTGTGAATAAGTTGTCAAATGGGGAGACATGTCAAACGAGCAAGAGGCCATCGCAACGACGTGGCAGACCGTGCTCGACGTTCTCGCGCAAGACGAACGGATCACACCACCGCTCCACGGGTTCCTGAACCTGGTTGTGCCGAAGGGCATCATGTCGGGAACGTTCTATCTCGAGGTTCCGAACGAGTTCACCGCCGGGCAGTTGAACATGCGTATGCGCGCACCCCTGCTGAAGGCCATCGGCACCCTCGAGAAAACTCACGGTGCAACGACTTTCGCCGTGGTGGTCAATCCTGAGATCCTCGAAGAGGTCTACGAACCTCAGACTCCCAATCCCTCACAACATCAGCAGCCGCGTCAATACGTGGACCACGTGCCGGCATACGGGGACCACCAGACCGGCGGGTCGAGTCAGATGAGTGAGCAGATACTGCCGGCCAGACAGAACGACACGAGGCTCAACTCGAAGTACTCGTTCGACAATTTCGTGATCGGTCAATCGAACCGGTTCGCACACGCCGCAGCCGTCGCCGTCGCCGAAGCACCGGCGAAGGCATACAACCCTCTTTTCGTCTACGGGGAATCGGGCCTCGGCAAAACCCACCTGCTCCATGCCATCGGTCACTATGCGATGAGCCTCTATGCAGGGATTCGAGTGCGATACGTGTCGAGTGAGGAGTTCACAAACGACTTCATCAACTCGATCGCGAACAACCGCGGTGCGGCTTTCCAGGCGCGATATCGAGACGTCGACATTCTGCTGATCGACGACATCCAGTTTCTGCAGGGAAAAGCAGAGACGCAGGAAGCGTTCTTTCACACATTCAACAATCTTCACGACCACAACAAACAGGTGGTCATCACCTCTGACCTCCCCCCGAAGCTGCTCACCGGCTTCGAAGATCGTATGCGGTCACGCTTCGAATGGGGCCTGATCACGGATGTCCAGGCGCCGGACCTCGAGACCAGGATCGCCATCCTGCGAAAAAAGGCGCAGAGCGAGAAACTGCAGATCCCCGATGAGGTGCTCGAGTTCATCGCGTCGAAGGTGTCAAGCAACATCCGCGAGCTCGAAGGAACACTGATCAGGGTCACGGCGTTCGCCAGCCTCAACCGCACCCCCGTCGACATGGCCCTCGTGCAGACCGTGCTGAAAGATCTCATCACCCTCGACGACGACAACGTCATCTCACCGGTCGACATCATCAACACCACCGCCGCCTATTTCAAGCTCACCGTCGATGACCTCTACGGCTCGAGCCGGTCACAGGCGATCGCTACGGCCAGGCAGATCGCCATGTATCTCTGCCGCGAACTCACGAACCTCTCACTGCCGAAGATCGGTCAGCTCTTCGGCAATCGCGACCACACGACGGTGATGTATGCCAATAAGAAGATCGGCGATCTTATGCAGGAACGCCGGTCGATCTACAACCAGGTCACCGAGCTCACCAGTCGCATCAAGCAGGGCCACCGCTTCAACCACTGACGAAGACCTTCCCAGACCTGTCGACGCCGTGGAGCAGCTGACAGAGTCACCGCACACCCGCCGCACTGTCCCGTTCACCTGCGGAATGACCGGCATACATGTCTGTCACGTCATGGACTCTTCTTCTATGCCGCTTCATGCATTCATACACATGTGGATAACTTGTGGAGAACTGTGGAACAACCGGCCCGGAGCTGTTGAGGAGACGACGGAGGATGTGAACAACGGGTCCGAACGGACAGTGCGCCCGAGACGCTCATCTCTGCGGTGCCCACAACTCGCACACAACTCACACGGTTGTAGTTCTCCGAGGGAGACAAGCGTGTCGCGAGTTATCCACAGTTTCCACAGCGGTTAAGACCGTTAAAGAAGTCTTCGTTAATCAATCCGGCCACCAACCTTGTGCACAACCACACCTCTGACCCGAGCCGGAGAATCACAAAAAACACAACACGGGTGTGTGGCCACTAACATGGTGACCACTTGAAGCTTGAAATGACAGGGGATACATCGTGCGGTTCAGCGTCAATCGTGATGTCTTCAGCGAAGCGGTCTCATTTGCTGTGAAGCTGCTGCCGCAGCGGACAACGCTTCCGATTCTGAGCGGTGTGCTGATCGAGGCGGGCGAGAACGGGCTCACACTGTCGAGCTTCGACTACGAGGTGTCTGCGCAAACCGAGATTCAAGCCGAGGTCGAAGAAGAGGGCACGATTCTCGTCTCGGGTCGCCTCCTGGCCGACATCGCGAGCCGGCTTCCGAGCGCACCTGTGCAGTTCACAACCGATGACAATCGCATTCTCGTCACCTGCGGCTCGGCGAAGTTCACTCTTCTCTCGATGCCGGTCGAGGAATACCCGAGCGTCCCGGTCGTCTCCGGCCAGACGGGGCTCGTGCCCGCTGACGAATTCGCCACAGCGATCGCCCAGGTCGCGGTGGCCGCCTCGCGGGACGATGTGACACCGGTCATCACCGGTGTGCAGCTCGAGGTCACCGACAATCGCATCGGTCTCGTCGCGACAGACCGCTATCGTGTGGCCGTTCGCGAAATCAACTGGGACCACGGCGAGAACCCGGCGTCTGAGACGCTCAACGCGCTCGTTCCGGCGCGAACCCTGCAAGAGGTCGGCAAGACCTTCGGCCACGCGGGAACGATCTCGGTCTCGTTCACGAACAAAGACGATCGCGAACTCATCGCGTTCACCGCAGACAAGAAAACCGTCACGTCGCTTCTCATCAAGGGCTCGTTCCCGCCCGTCAAGCGGCTCTTTCCTGAGACAACCGACAACTACGCGGTGATCAACACGGGCGAGCTCATCGAAGCGGTTCGCCGTGTCTCCCTGGTCCTCGAACGCGAAGCCGCGCTGAGATTCACGTTCACCATCGACGGACTGACGATGGAAGCCATCGGCTCAGAAGCTGCGCAGGCATCCGAATCGGTTGACGCTCTGCTCACCGGTGAAGACATCGTGCTCAGCCTCAAACCGGCTTTTCTCATCGACGGCCTCACTGCCGTTCGGAGTGAGTTCGTGCGTTTCTCGTTCACCAAGAGCGAGAACACCAACAAACCCGGCCCCATGCTCATCACGAGCCAGTCGTCGAAAGACCAGCCGGGCGCAGACAGTTTCAAGTACTTGCTGCAGCCGAACCTGCTGCTCCGCTGAGAAACGCCGGCCCCGCTGGCAAGAAGGGTGCGAAACATGCATATCGGACTCGTCGGACTCGGTCGCATGGGCGGAAACATGCGCGACCGCCTGCGGCACAGCGGCATCGAGGTCACCGGATACGACCGCAATCCGGATGTCTCAGACGTCGCATCGCTCGCTGAGCTCGTCGCGGTGGTGCCCGCACCCCGAACGATCTGGGTGATGGTTCCGGCGGGTGACATCACCGGCGGTGTCATCACCGAGCTGTCCGGTCACCTCGAACCGGGCGATCTTGTGATCGACGGCGGCAACAGCCGGTTCACCGAAGACTTCAAGCACTCCGCTGAACTCGCTGAGAAGGGCGTCGACTTCATCGATGCCGGGGTATCAGGGGGGATCTGGGGTCTGGAGAACGGCTACGGCCTGATGGTCGGTGGTCCGAAGGAGCAGGTCGACCGGGTCATGCCGGTATTCGACGCCCTTCGCCCTGAGGGACCACGAGAAGAGGGTTTTGTGCACGTCGGCGAAGTCGGCGCCGGCCACTACGCGAAGATGGTGCACAACGGCATCGAGTATGCCCTGATGGAGGCGTACGCCGAAGGCTACGAGCTTCTCGAGAAGCGTGAAGACATCATCAGAGACGTACCGGGAACGTTCAAAGCCTGGCAGCGTGGGACGGTTGTGAGGTCCTGGCTGCTCGAACTGCTTGTGCGCGCCCTCGAGGCCGATCCGGAGTTCGAGAGGATCGAGGACTGGGTCGACGATTCAGGCGAAGGTCGCTGGACGATCGAAGAGGGCATCAGCAACGCGGTTCCGATGCCCACCATCGCAGCCTCGATCTTCGCCCGCTTCCGTTCACGTCAAGACGAGTCGCCAGCGATGAAGGCCGTTGCCGCTCTGCGCAACCAGTTCGGCGGCCACGCCGTCAAGCCGGCAGAACGCTGACCGGTCTCGAGACCTTCCGTCTGCTCGTGCGCCTACGATTGGTGATGTGATCGTCGGCCACCTCAATCTCAGCGACTACCGCAATTATGCGGCGGCCGATGTGGCGTTGCAGCCCGGCCCCAATCTCTTCATCGGACGCAACGGGCAGGGCAAGACGAACCTCGTCGAGGCCCTCGGATACCTGTCGACGCTCGGTTCTCACCGTGTGTCAACGGATCAGGCTCTCATCCGGGCAGGGCAGGACGCGGCGATCATCCGCGCACGTCTGTCGCACGCCGGCCGCGAACTGCTCGCCGAGGTGCAGATCAATCGCCAGGGCCAGAATCGGGCCCAGGTGAACCGGTCGCACATCAAACCGAGAGAACTGCCCAGGTATTTCTCGAGTGTGCTGTTCGCGCCAGAAGACCTGGGCATCGTCCGCGGTGATCCCTCGTCGCGCCGTCGTTTCGTCGATCAGCTCCTTGTGCTCCGTTCTCCTCGTCTCGCCGGTGTGCTCACCGACTATGAACGTGCCCTCAAACAGCGCAACACGCTTCTCAAATCCGCGCGGGCGTCCGGCCTGCGCGAGAGACAACTGTCGACGCTCGACATCTGGGATGACAAACTCGTCTCGCTCGGGTCTGTCATCGTCGAGCAGCGGATCGCACTGGTCGGATCGCTGGCCGGACCCATCAAGGACGCCTATGCGTCTGTGGTGGGCGATGACCACGGCCCGACACTGACGTCGGTGCTCTCGATCGACGGCGCAGGCAACGACGAGTCCGCACCGCTGATGGTGAGCTCGAACGACACAGCCCTGACGAGTTCTGCGGATGCCGACGGCTCGGCAGACATCGGCGCCCGTTTCAGGGCGGCACTCGAGAGAGCTCGCCGGCAGGAGCTCGATCGTGGTCTCACGCTCGTCGGCCCGCATCGCGATGACGTTCTGTTCGAGCTCAACTCCCTGCCCGTCAAGGGATATGCGAGTCACGGCGAGTCCTGGTCGTTCGCCCTGGCGCTCAAGCTGGCTTCGGCGGAACTTCTGCGACGCGATTCGTCACTCGGTGATCCGGTTCTCATCCTCGACGATGTCTTCGCCGAGCTCGACCAGCACCGCCGAGCGAGGTTGGCGACAGCCGTGGCGAACTACGAACAGGTTCTCGTCACGGCAGCGGTCGAGGCCGATGTGCCTGAGTCACTCGCTGCACACACCGTGTACATCGACAACGGACGCATCGTGGATCGTGCGTCGACAGCTGTCGAAGATCGCCCGTCTGCACAGGTGTCAACACCTGTCGGTTCCCAGACGGAGACGTCTGCAGATGACTGAGCCAGTGGCAGCAGATGACGAATCGGTCCGCGTCTATGAACGTCTGAAGGCGCTCTTCAGCGGTGACCGGCCGGCGTACCGTCAGCGCAAGAGACGTGTGATCCGCGAGGGCGACAGCGTTCCCTTCGGCCGCGGGCGTGATCCGAAGGGGCTCGGCGATGTCGTCGAACAGCTCACGAGTGAACTCGGATGGGAATCGCCACTCGAGCAGTCAGAGCTCGTCGCGCATTGGACGGACATCGCGGGTGAAGACACGGCCAAGCACTCTGCACCGGTCGGAATCGAGGGTGGAACCCTCACCGTGCAGTGCGAGTCGACGGCGTGGGCCACACAGCTGCGACTGATGCGCACAGAAATACTGAAACACATCATCACCCGCTATCCGAGAGCCGGCATCGACGGCATACGTTTTCTCGGACCCAACGTCCCCTCTTTCAAACGGGGCCCCAGATCGGTTCAGGGGCGTGGCGTGCGCGATACCTACGGCTAACCAGACAAATCTGGTCACGCGGCAGAAGAAAATGCCTCAGACAGCCATTTGAGCCCCACGGGGGTGGCGTTCTTGATAGAATTGCCGGGTTCACCACCACGGTTTGGAGCCCAATTCCATATGTCTGAAGAACCTCAGAACGACGCGTCACACAACGCATACGGCGCAGACGACATCCAGGTTCTCGAGGGACTCGAGGCCGTACGCAAGCGGCCAGGAATGTACATCGGCTCAACCGGTCCCCGCGGCCTGCATCACCTGGTCTATGAGATCGTCGACAACTCGGTCGATGAGGCGCTTGCGGGGTACTGCGACAACATCGTTATCACCATCCTTCCCGATGGAGCGGTGAGAGTGGTTGACAACGGGCGCGGTATTCCGGTCGATCTCAACAAGGCCCAGGGTCGATCGACGGTCGAGGTGGTGCTCACCGTGCTGCACGCCGGCGGAAAGTTCGGCGGCGGCGGATACGCGGTGTCGGGTGGGCTCCACGGCGTCGGAAGCTCCGTGGTCAATGCGCTCTCCCACCGACTCGAGGTCGAGGTCAAGCGACAGGGTCACGTGTGGCGCCAGTCATTCCACGACGGCGTGCCGGATGCGCCCCTCGAGAAGGGCGAGGCGTCCGACGAGACCGGAACGACGATCACGTTCTGGCCGAACGATGACATCTTCGAGACCGTTCATTTCGACTACGAGACCCTGCGCATCCGTTTTCAGCAGATGGCCTTCCTCAACAAGGGCCTGCGCATCGAGCTGACCGACGAGCGACCGAGCGAGGCCATCGACGAAGACAACTCGCCAGAGACACCGGACAGGCAGCCGCACAACGTCTTTCACTACGAGCGCGGGCTCGTCGATTATGTCGAGTATTTGAACTCGGCCAAGAAGATCGAGGTCGTCAACGACGAGGTCATCTCGTTCGAGACTGAAGACACCGACCGCAAGATCGCGCTCGAGGTCGCGATGCAGTGGACGACAGGTTACAACGAGAGCGTCCACACCTATGCGAACACGATCAACACTCACGAGGGCGGAACACACGAAGAGGGTTTCCGTGCGGCGCTCACCACCCTCGTGAACAGATACGCCCGTGAGAAGAACATCCTCAAGGAGAAAGACGACAACCTGTCGGGCGACGACGTGCGCGAGGGTCTGACCGCAGTGATCTCGGTCAAGCTCGCCGAACCGCAGTTCGAGGGTCAGACCAAAACGAAGCTCGGGAACACCGAGGCGAAGGCCTTTGTGCAGAAGGTCGTCGGTGATCAGCTCGGGGACTGGTTCGGTCGCAACCCGATCCAGGCGAAAGACATCATCCGCAAATCCATCCAGGCGGCGACCGCGCGACTCGCGGCACGCAAGGCCAGGGAGACCGCTCGCCGCAAGGGGCTGCTCGAGGGCGGCGGAATGCCGGGCAAGCTCAAGGACTGCCAGTCGAAAGACCCCTCGATCTCAGAGATTTTCATCGTCGAGGGTGACTCGGCCGGCGGCTCGGCCGTCCAGGGACGCAATCCAGAGACGCAGGCGATCCTTCCCCTGCGAGGCAAGATCCTGAACGTCGAGAAGGCCAGGCTCGACCGCGCGCTCGGCAACAATGAGGTCCAGGCGATGATCACGGCCTTCGGCGCCGGCATCGGTGAGGACTTCAACCCAGACAAGGCCAGGTATCACAAGATCGTGCTGATGGCCGATGCGGATGTCGACGGCCAGCACATCACAACGCTTCTGCTGACGCTGTTGTTCCGGTACATGCGGCCCATGATCGAACTCGGCTACGTCTATCTCGCGCAACCGCCGCTCTATCGCATCAAGTGGTCGAACGCCGAGCACGAGTATGTCTACAGCGACCGTGAGCGCGACGCGTTGCTCATCGACGGCCAGACGAAGGGCAAGCGCATTCCGAAGGAGAACGCGATCCAGCGCTACAAGGGACTCGGCGAAATGGACTACCGCGAACTGTGGGAGACCACGATGGATCCGCAGACCCGGACCCTGCTGCAGGTGACACTCGACGACGCGGCCGCCGCGGATGAGATCTTCACGACCCTGATGGGTGAAGACGTCGAGTCAAGGCGCAGCTTCATCCAGAAGAACGCCAAAGACGTGCGCTTTCTCGACATTTAGCGCTCTTCCGCCGGTGGGCGCGACTCGTGTCGCCTGCCAGACGCCGTATGCGCACCTCACGACAGAACAGAGATTAGAGACAGATGGCTGACGAAACGAATCCGGGATCGAACACAGGCGCAGAGCTGGGCGGTGCCGAACCGACGGCTGAAGAGATCCAGGCCGCTGCCGATTTCAAGAACCACGGCAGGATCGACCAGGTCGACCTTCAGCTCGAGATGCAGCGTTCCTACCTCGACTACGCGATGAGCGTCATCGTCGGCCGCGCGTTGCCAGAGGTGCGCGACGGGCTCAAGCCCGTCCACCGTCGTGTGATCTATGCGATGTTCGACGGCGGATACCGGCCGGAGAAGGCCTTCTCGAAGTGTGCTCGCGTCGTCGGAGACGTGATGGGCCAGTTCCACCCGCACGGCGACTCGGCGATCTACGACGCTCTCGTGCGGCTGGTGCAGCCGTGGAGCCTGAGATATCCACTCGCCCTCGGGCAGGGGAACTTCGGATCCCCGGGAAACGACGGCGCGGCAGCACCCCGATACACCGAGACCAAGATGGCGCCCCTGGCGCTCGAGATGGTCAGAGACATCGACAAGAACACCGTCGACTTCCAAGACAACTACGACGGACGTACTCAGGAGCCCGCTGTCCTCCCGTCCCGATTCCCGAACCTGCTCGTCAACGGTTCGGTCGGCATTGCCGTCGGCATGGCCACGAACATCCCGCCGCACAACCTGCGTGAGGTCGCCGAGGGTGCGCTGTGGCACCTGGCGAACCCGGATGCACCCCGCGAGGAGCTGCTCGAGGCGCTGATCAAGAGAATCAAGGGACCCGATTTTCCGACGGGCGCCCAGGTGCTCGGCATCAAGGGGATCCAAGACGCCTACCGCACAGGCCGCGGGTCGATCACGATGCGTGCCGTCGTCAACGTCGAAGAGATCCAGGGTCGCACCTGCCTCGTCGTCACCGAGCTCCCGTACCAGGTGAACCCTGACAACCTCGCGATCAAGATCGCGGAACTCACGAAGGACGGAAAGCTCAGCGGCATCGCCGACATCCGCGACGAGACGTCAGGGCGAACCGGCCAGCGTCTTGTCATCGTGCTGAAGCGCGACGCCGTGGCGAAGGTCGTGCTCAACAACCTCTACAAGCACACACAGCTGCAAGACAACTTCGGCGCGAACATGCTGGCCATCGTCGACGGCATTCCGCGCACTCTCGCCCTCGACGGCTTCATCACGGCGTGGGTCGCCCACCAGATCGAGGTGATCGTCCGGCGAACGCAGTACCTGCTCGACGAGGCCGAAGACCGTATGCACATCCTGCGTGCATATCTCAAAGCACTCGACGCACTGGACGAGGTCATCGCCCTCATCCGCCGGTCACCCACTGTTGACGAGGCCCGAGAGGGACTGATGACGCTTCTCGAGATCGATCAGCTGCAGGCGGATGCGATTCTCGCCATGCAGCTGCGTCGGCTCGCCGCACTCGAGCGCCAGAAGATCGTTGATGAGGCGACGGAGCTCGAAGCCAAGATCACCGACTTCAAGGCGATCCTCGCGAGTCCGGAGCGACAGCGGACGATTGTGAGCGAAGAGCTCACAGAGATCGTCGACAAGTTCGGTGATGACCGTCGCACCGAGATCATGATGGGCTTCGACGGCGACATGTCGATGGAAGACCTCATTCCCGAGGAAGAGATGGTGATCTCGGTCACCAGAGGCGGCTACATCAAGCGCACCAGAAGCGACAACTATCGCAGTCAGCATCGTGGCGGCCGCGGCGTGAAGGGCGCCCAGTTGCGGGCGGACGACGTCGTCGATCATTTCTTCGTCACCACCACCCACCACTGGCTGCTCTTCTTCACCAACAAGGGCAGGGTCTACCGGGCCAAGGCGTACGAGGTGCAGGAGGCCGGCCGCGACGCGAAAGGTCAGCACGTCGCCAACCTTCTCGCGATGCAGCCCGATGAAGAGATCGCCGAGATCCTCGACATCCGTGACTACGAGGCGGCGACCTATCTTGTGCTCGCCACGCGCCGCGGCCTCGTGAAGAAGAGCGCGCTCAGCGAATACGACACCAACCGCTCCGGCGGCATCATCGCGATCAATCTGCGCGAAGACGACGAACTGGTCGAGGCCCTGCTCGTCGAAGAGGACGACGACTTGCTTCTGGTGTCTCGCAAGGGGATGTCCATCAGATTCACAGCTTCAGACGAAACGCTGCGCCCGATGGGCCGCTCGACCTCTGGTGTCATCGGAATGCACTTCAGAGAGGACGACGAACTGCTCTCGGCATCCGTTGTGCCCAAAGAGCACGGTGCTGACGCCTTTGTGTTCGTGGCGACAGAGGGCGGATACGCGAAGCGCACGGCCGTCGACCAGTATCGACTGCAGAACCGCGGCGGACTGGGCATCAAGGTGGCCAAACTGAACGACGATCGCGGCGACCTCGCCGGCGCACTCATCGTGGGCGGGGACCACGAGGTTCTTGTGGTTCTTGCCAGCGGCAAGGTGGTACGCTCTGCCGTGGCCGAGGTTCCCGCCAAGGGCAGGGACACCATGGGCGTCGTTTTCGCCAGGTTCGCGGAAGACGACCGGATCATCGCCCTGGCCAGAAACAGTGACCGAAACCTTGTCGCAGAAGAAGCTGACGCTCCCGAAGAGGAAGCCGATGGCGGCGAAGAGTCCCAGAAAGAAGCTTGAATATGAGCACAAGCGTTGCCGAGAAGCTCGCGAAGAAGTCCAAGAAACGCACGAACACCAAGCAGGTGCGGCTCAAGCTCGTCTACATCGACTTCTGGTCAGCTGTGAAGCTGTCGTTTCTCGTTGCGATCGCACTCGCCGTCGTCACCATCGTGGTTTTCTTTCTTGTGTACACAGTGCTTGACCGCACGGGTATCTTCGAACAGATCAATGGGCTCTACAGTGACATCGCGGGCGTGGGCAACGACCTGACCGCGTTCTTCAATCTCGGACGGGTGATGGGCTTCGCCGTTGTGATCGCGATCCTCAACCTGATCGTGGTGACGGCGCTCGGCGCGATCTGTTCGGCGCTCTACAACCTGAGTGTGAAGATGACGGGCGGGCTTCTCGTCGGCTTCACCAACCAGTAGCGGCTCAATTCGGAAATCCGTGCAGATTCAGGTAGTCTCGGATCTGCCCAAACGGGGCTATAGCTCAGGTGGTTAGAGCGCTTCGCTGATAACGAAGAGGTCCCAGGTTCAAGTCCTGGTAGCCCCACGCTGTGTGTGAACACGGTCCACAAAGCATCATCCCAAAGACGGGGCCTTAGCTCAATTGGTAGAGCGCCTGCTTTGCAAGCAGGAGGTCAGGGGTTCGATTCCCCTAGGCTCCACCATTTCAGACCTAGTCGAACCCCTGACATGGGTGTTTTCGCTTGCTGTGACGGCGAACGGCTCCGCGAGGCTGAGGGTTGCTTCCTCGTCTTCGTTGATGTCGATGCCGGTGATGAAGGTCTGGTTGGCCAGGCGCTTTCCGTGGGGTGTCGGTGGTCTTGTAGAGGCGCTGGCAGTCGATCAGGAGCGGATCGAACCCAGACGTTCACGGTTTTCCAGCCGAGCTGCTTGATAACAGCGTGGCCTACTCGGAACCGTCTGTGTTCTCGGTGCGGCGGTCGATACTGAGAGTGGCGACGAGGTCCTCATGGAGCTCGAACCAGACACGGTGGCAGGAGTCGATGTCGGTCCTGTCGATCCACTCGAGGTGCCCGTCCTTCGCCTTGTTCAGAGCAACGTGGAAGCGCTCGGGGTAGCCGTCGAACCGTGCCAGCACATCAGAGAGCCGTTCGACGAGTGGCACGAGCGCCGCGCTGAGCTCAGTGAGTTCGGCGAGGATACGTTCATCCCGATGACCGTCGGAATGGTCGTTGGGTGCGAACGCATCCGTGTCGGTGGGTGCTATCTGCCAGTCGGTGACGGCGCGGAGGAGCCGAGAGTTGAGAGGAAGGAAGGCCCGGTAGGTCGCGGCGATCTGATGTTCCGGGTCGGCGCTCTCACGTTCGGTGGCGAGCTGGCGCTCGTTCTCGATCCTTCCGGTGTCGGTGAGCGACCAGCCCCGGAGGTCAGCGAACGAGACGTGTTGCACCCACCCCAGGCGCTCGGCCTTCCGCAACAAGTCCGCCGCGGCACCCATCGTGATCCTTGCGCGAGCTGCTATCACCGCGGTGTCGGCGAAGCCGAGCAGCCGCACGGCGTGCAACAACAGGAGCCGTGGTTCCGAGTCGCAGGTCATAGGCGTTCGCTTCGTCTCGTATTGAGGCGGGTGACGTACTGCTGGCATGCCTGAGGCGAGTGGAAACCCATGGCCTCGGCGATCTGCGCCCAGGTCAGTCCGGCGGTGCGCGCGCTGAAGATCAGACCGATCTCCATCCCCTCCACTTCTGAGCGCGCGGCAGGGAGCAGAGCCAGTGCGCTGAGCAGATCGTCCGCTGCGAGATCTGCGGACTTCCATAACGCGAACTGGGTGAGGTCGACAGCTGTCGGCGGCGTTGGGTCGGGGCGCCAGGGGCGCGGCGCGAGGCTGTCTGCCCCCAGGTTCAGAAGCCGCTCCTGGGCATTGCGCTCGCGTCGCAGTTGCGAGTGCTCGGTGCTGCCTGACTGGTCGACGTCGTGTCTGTGCTCCACGGCTCCATCCTGCTAGCATCAACACATTGTTGTCAACATAATGTTGATGGATGGAGATATGCTCATACCTCTCCGGGTAGCAACCCGGGCCCACTGCGGCGGCAAAGCAGCATCCTTGTCCGTGCTCCTGAGCGAAGGGCTCCCTGTCCCCGATGGGTTCGTGGTGCCATTCGATGACCGCGCGCCCCTCGAGGGGCGCGCGCATCATGCGCTCCGCGATGCGCTCAGACACGCGGTTGCCTGTGAACTCGGACGGATGGGGGATCCGGTGGTGGCGGTTCGCTCCTCCGCGGTGAACGAGGACACCGAAGGTGCGTCCGCGGCAGGGCAGTACGAGAGCATCCTCGGCGTCCGCGGTGCCGCCGATGTCTGCGAGGCCATCACCGCCTGCCAGGCATCCGCACGTTCCTCGCGTGTCACCGACTACTGGAACCGGAGCGCGGGCAACACGGGTGATTCGCGCCTGGATATGGCGGTGCTCGTCCAGCGACTCATCGCTGCCGACGTCTCTGGCGTCATGTTCACTCCCGCGCAAGAAGGCGGCTCGACGCGCGTCGAAGCATCCTGGGGCCTGGGGCTCGTTGTCGTGAGCGGGACGGTCGCCCCCGACAGGTACGAGGTCGCGCCGGACGGCACCGTGCGGGTCACGATCGGACGGAAAGAGGCACGAATCGACCTGAATCAGGATGTCGCGGGCCTCACCAACAGCCCGGTGAGCGAGCAGACGCGAACCGCGCGCGCACTCAGCGACGAGGACGCGGGATCTCTCGCCGAACTCGGGTCACGGATCGCCGCGCTGCTCGGCGGCCCCCAGGACGTCGAGTGGGCCATCGCCAACGGCGAGATATGGATTCTGCAGGCACGACCGATCACCGCCTCTCTACCTCCGTCTTCATCCTTCGAGCCGATCACCCCCGGCACGATGCTGACCGGAACTCCGGGATCTCACGGTGTCGTCACCGCGCAGGCCCGTATCGTGCGAGGCCTGTCGGACTTCGGCCACGTGCACCCCGGCGAGATCCTCGTCTGCCCCTACACCGACCCCGCCTGGACACCCCTGTTCACCATCGCCGCGGGCGTCATCGCCGAGACCGGCGGGGCCCTGTCGCACGCCGCGATCGTCGCCCGCGAGTACGGCATTCCCGCCGTCCTCGGCGTCGCGGGCGCAATGCAGCGCATCCATGACGGTGACCGCATCACCCTCGACGGCGCCGCGGGAACCGTCACCCCCGCGTGACCACCGCTCGAACCCCTCCCAGGAAGGAGAACGGGGCGTGACCGAACCGGGCATCCCCGAAACACGCAATGGCAACCAGGTACCTGTACATCGCCAGACACGGCGAAGCCGACGCCCTCGGAACGTTGACCGCCACGGGCCGCGAACAAGCCCAACTCCTCGGCAAGCGCCTCGCTCATCTGCCCATAGACGCCGTCTGGCACTCACCGCTGCCGAGAGCCGCCGTGAGCGCCGCGGAGCTCGACATCTTCCTCGGCGGGAACACCACGCGCGGTGAAGCCCAGGAACTCGTCGACCACGTGCCCTACGTTCCCACCCCTGACGAGACCCCAGCGACGTGGATACCGTTCTTCGACGGATACGACAACGATGAAGCCGCCGCCGGTCACAAGATCGCCCAGAGTCTCACCGCACGCTTCGCCACGGCGCCCGATGGCGATGAGGACATCCACGAAGTCCTCATCACCCACGCCTACCCCATCGCCTGGCTCGTCCGCGACGCCCTCGACGCGCCACCTGTGCGGTGGCTCGGTCTCAGCAGCGCGAACGCTGCCCTCACGGTCATCGAGTACCGGCCAGGGACCCTGCCCAGCATCAGCATGTACAACGACATGAGCCACCTCCGCCCCGAACTCCGCTGGACAGGATTCTCCGCGGGCCAGCAAGCGTGAACACCCGGTCTCGTCTGAGCGAAGGATCTAGCCCGCCCAGCTGCACAAATCGCTCCTCGCGGATGGTGCCGGGCCCGGCATAGCCTCGCCCACGCGCCATTTCAGGTAGACCACGGGTGTTCTTACCCTACGAGCGCGGTGCTGCTCTCCCTAGGCTTCGAGAACCTACACAACGAAGTGGAGACCCTCCGTGAGCGAACCGACAGCGCCGCAGCCTCAGATCCTTCCGCACTCGCCCTTCGTGCCGCGGGACCCCAATGTGGGTCTCTACACGGGATCGGGGCGCCCGTTCGCGATGCCGTACGAGTTCACCGGATGGCGTGACGAGCAGATGTCGTGGAAGGAAACCGCCTACATCCACGGCAACCTGAACCCCACACCGACCCTGCGCCTGACAGGGCCGGATGCGCTGAGGTTCCTCTCCGACCACATGGTCAACTCGTTCGAGAACTTTCCGATCGGCAGTGGGAAGCACGGCATCATGTGCACCGAAGACGGCAGCGTGATGGCCGACGGTGTGCTGCTGCGCCTCGGGGAGGACGACTTCATCACCTACTGGCTCTCGCCGTATCTGGACTTCGTGCTGATGAAGGGCGGCTACGACGTTGTGCCCGAGCAGCAGACGGGGCAGACCTTCCTGTTCCAGATCGCGGGGCCCAGGTCTCTCGAGATCCTCGAGGCCGCCACGGGCGAGGACCTGCGAGACATCGCCTTTATGCGCCACCGCCCCAGCACGATCGCCGGCTCGGAGGTCCGTGTGTTGCGGATGGGCATGGGCGGCAGCCTCGCCTACGAGGTCCACGGCCCCGTCGAGGTGGCCCATGACGTCTACGGCGCCATTCGGCGGGCGGGCGAGCCGTTCGGCATCCGGCAGCTCGGCATCCATGCGTATCTGATGAACCACACCGAGAACGGCTTTCCGCAGGCGTTCTACCACTTCAACTACCCCTGGGGGGAAGACCCCGCTTTTATGCAGTTCCTCGGGGCCGTTATGGGGGAGGCCGAACAGCTCAACGGCGACAAGTTCAGCGGGAGCATGGGGCCGGACCCGCGTCTGCGGTATCGCAACCCGGTCGAGCTGGGCTGGTCGAAGATGATCAGGTTCGACCACGACTTCGTCGGGCGTGCGGCGCTCGAGAAGATCGTAGCCGCCGACGCGCGTCGTATGGTGACCCTGGTCTGGAACGTCGACGACATCCTCGACGTGACCCGCTCGCAGTTCGAGGCCGGCGAGGCCTTCCGGCCCATCGACGAGCCCAATCACTTCACGTTCGAGTACGGCGGCACCAACCTCTTCGCCGACCGAGTGCTCGTCGGGGACGACGAGGTCGGCGTGAGCTCTGGCCGGGCCTACTCGTACTACTACCGCGACATGATCTCGCTCTGTTCCATCGACACCGCATACGCAGAGGTCGGCAGTGAGGTGGAGGTGCTCTGGGGGGATCCCGGAACCCGTCAGAAGAGGATCCGCGCGACGGTGTCGCGCTTCCCCTATCTCGACACGGTTCGCAATCAGGACGTCGACGTCGCACTCGTCGGGCGGCAGTCGTGACGGCGTCGGCGTCCGGCCTCCTCTCCGATGTCGCGATCGAGGCGTTCCGCTCGATCGTGGGGGAGGACGGCATTCACCTCGACGACGCGGACCGTGACGCGATGCGCGACCCGTACTGGATCCCCGACGACAGCACGTATGACTCGGGGGCCGTCCTCTTTCCGACCTCGACCGAGCAGGTGCAGGCGATCGTCCGCGTGGCCAACGAGCACCACGTTCCTCTGTGGACCTCGTCGCAGGGACGCAACAACGCCTACGGCGGCCCCGCTCCGCGCCTGGCGGGCTCGGTTCTGGTGAGTCTGCGCCGCATGAACCGGGTGCTCGAGATCGACGGCGATCTAGCCGTCGCGGTGGTCGAGCCCGGCGTGCGCTGGTTCGACCTCGTCGACGCCCTTCACGCGTCGGGCAACGACGACCTCATGGTCTCTGTGCCCGACATCGGCTGGGGCTCCGTGATCGGCAACTCGGTCGACAACGGCATTACCTATCTGCCCCAGGGCGCAGACTTCCAGGCGCCCTGCGGCATGGAGATCGTGCTCCCCGACGGCGAGCTGTTGCGCACGGGGATGGGCGCGCTCCCGGACGGCAAGGCGTGGCACCTGTACAAACGCGGGCTGGGACCGACGCTCGACCCGCTGTTCACCCAGTCGAACCTCGGCATCGTGACGCGTATGGGCTACTGGCTCATGCGCCGGCCAGAAGCATACGCGCCGCTCTATCTCACCGTGCCGCGTCACGACCAGCTCGGCCAGGCGGTCGACATCATCCGGAACCTCCGCCTGAGCGGGGCGCTGCGCGGCGTGCCGTGCCTGTTCAACCTCCCGGCTCTGGCCATGCAGAACCCGGTCTTCGCGGAGCAGCTCTCGCACGGCCCGCTGCCCGAGGCCGAACTGCAGGCGATGGCGGACGACTCGGGCCTCGGACGCTGGGGGATGCGCGGCGCGGTCTGGGGCGACCGGGTCGTGGTCGACCATCAGGTCGCGAAGATCAGAGAGGCGTGGTCCGCCCTCGACGGCTCTGACGTCATTCACTCGCGCACCTTCGCGGGCGACGAGTGGGATCAGATCGCCGACTTTCCCGACAAGGTGCAGGCGGGCATCCCGACGATGGACCTGTGGGACTCGTTGCCCCCGAACCTCGGGCACATCGGGTTCTCGCCGGTGGTGCCGCTCATCGGACGCGACATCGTCGAGGTGGAACGGATGATGAGCCGGTTCACCGAGACCGAGCTGAACCACAGCCTCTCGGCGGCGCTTCTGATCACCAACGACCGGACCGCGACCTTCGTCTGCAACCTCAGCCTGTTCCTGGACGACCCTGACGGCATGCGTCACACCTACACAGCGATCAAGTCGCTCGTCGGCCAGATCGGCGAGCTCGGGTACGGGGAATACCGCGCACACCTCGACTTCATGGACACGGCTTCGGCGCAGTACTCCTTCAACGACCACGCATACCGGCGTTTCGTCGAGACGATCAAAGACGCGGTCGACCCCAACGGCATCCTCTCGCCGGGTCGCCACGGCATCTGGCCGGCGGCGTACCGCCAGCACGCGGACCGCGCCTGAAACGCAGGCGGCCCCGCCGCCGGCGGGGCCGCCAGACACCGGATCGGCGGATCGGCCGTCCGACGTCGGAGTCATCTGTCGATATGCGTCAGCAGTCCTCGGGGAAGGGCACGACGATCGCGCTCATGTCGAACTCCTCGTCGATCAGCCCGAGGGTGAACAGCATGTCGGGGCTCTGCTGCAGGGCCTCGATTCGCAGGCCCGAGATGATCGACGGCTTCACCGTCGCGGCGATGGCCGCGTCGTCGTAGCCGAGGTCGTCTTTGAGCATCGCGGTGTAGGCCTCGTCGTCGTTCATCGCGGCCTCGGCGCCCGCCTGCACGGTGCACTGGAACGCGGCCACGGTGTTCGGGTTGGCGTCGAGGAACGACTGGGTGACCAGCCATCCCGACTCGGCGAAGCCCTCGAACTCGCCGGAGCCGTAGTCGAAGACGACCTCGGTGCCCAGTGTGTCGCGGACAGTGGCCTGGGCGACACCCTGCAGCGACCCGGCGTCCACGGTGCCCGTCTCGAGGGCAGCGCCGACCTCGCCGTAGGGGAGCTCGACGAACTCGACCGTGTCGGGATCGAGACCCGCCTCGGTCATGGCGTACGTGATCTTGATGTCGAGGCTCGAGTTCAGCGAAGGCACGGCGACTTTGCGGCCCTCGAGGTCTTCCAGTCCCGTGATCCCGGAGCCGGGGAGCGCCTCGAGGGTCACGATGTCGGGTGCGCTCGCGAGATCCTCGCTCACCAGTCGCAGCGGGATGCCCTGGTTGACCGCGTCGATCACCCCGAAGTAGCTCGAGAAGCCGAAGTCGACGTCGCCGGAGACGAGCTGCGACACGCCTGCCGCGCTGCTCTCGATGAAGGCAGGTTCGATGGTGAGCCCGTAGGCGTCGTCGCTCGCCTCCTGTCCCATGAGAACCGGGGCGGCGGCCGTGGCGCGGAAGGTGGCGACGCTGACCGAGCTCTGCTCGGGAGCCGCCGGGTCGGCATCCGCCGCGGTCTGGGGGCTCGACGTGCCGGGTGCCGAGCATCCGGCCAGCGCTAGGGCGCCGGCGCCGATGAGGGCGATGGTCACGAGGGGATGGCGATGTCGCATGGCGCTCTCCTTTGAGTGCTGAGAATTCTGTCCCGGCCGTCATTGACGGCAGGGTGCGGTGACGACCATCATGTCATACAGTATGACAATACGCACGCGGGTGATCCGTCGCGTGCGGGACAGGTGATTTCACGCTGGCGACGACGGGCGCCGATGGCGCAGAGTCGCCGTGCGGCACTCTTCGAAGGAGAACAGATGCACACTTTCGCCCGACCAGCCGAGAAGACGCTCTCGGTCGAGCGCACCCCCGTCGAGGGCAGCTGCCCCGAGTGCGGGGGGAGCGGATTGCAGTCCTACGACGCGCTGAGCGAAGGCGGATGGTGGCACGTCGTGAAGTGCTCGTTCTGCCTGACCTCTGTCGATCGGACGCCTGCACCCCGGCTCGGCCCGATCACGCCGCTCGTCCCCACCACCTGAAAGATCGGAACCAGAACAGATGTTCGGAGTCGATGTCGGCGGCACATTCACCGACGTAGTAGCCATCCGCAACGGCAAGATCGAGGTCACCAAGGTGCCGAGCAGCCGCACCGACCCCGCAGGGTCGGTGGTCGAGGGCGCCCGCCGCCTCGGGGTCGCCGGCAGCGCGGTCTTCAACCACGCCAGCACGATGGGCCTGAACGCCGTGCTCGAACGGCGATTGCCCAAGGTCGGATTCCTCGCCACCGACGGGTTTCGCGACGTGCTCGACCGCGGCACCATCCACAAGCCGCTCGATGCTCAGACCGACCCGGCCTGGCGCCGCAGCTTCGGCGACGTGTCGCGGCCGCTCGTGCCGCGCTACCTGCGGCGCGGCATCGTCGAGCGTATGACGGCGCAGGGCGAGACCCTGATCGCGCTCGACGAGGAGCAGGCGCGCTCACAGCTGCGGGTGCTGGCCCGCTGCGGCGTGCAGGGCATCGCGATCTGCCTCATCAACGCCTACGTCGACCCCACGCACGAGCGGCGCCTGCGCGAGCTGGTGCGCGAGGAACTGGGCGACGACATCGCGGTCTCCATCTCCTCCGAGACGTCGCCGCTCGCCAAGGAGTACGAGCGTTCATCGACGACGGTCATCGACGTTGTGATGAAGCTGCTGTTCACCGACTACGCGGGAGCGCTCAACCGCGACCTGGGCCGGCTCGGCTTCGTCGGCGACCTGAACTTCGCCGACTGCGCCGCGAACCTGCTGCCGTGGGAAGAGGCGCTCGACCGGCCGTTCCGCATCCTGTTCGCCGGCCCGGCGGCCGGCACGATCTCGAGTGCGCACCTCGGCCGGGCAATCGGTCGTGGCAACCTGCTGTGCGCCGACGTCGGCGGAACCTCGACGGATGTCTCGATGATCCTCGACGGCAAGCCCTTTGTGCAGAACACCTTCGAGATCGAGCACGACCTGATCATCAACGCGCTGTCGACCGAGGTCTCGAGCGTCGGGGCGGGCGGCGGCAGCCTCGTCACGATCTCGCCCGGCGGTGGAATCCAGGTCGGACCAGGCAGCGCGGGAGCCGACCCCGGCCCGGCCAGCTACAACCGGGGCGGCACGATACCCGCGGTCACCGACGCGGTGCTGCTGATGGGCATCCTCGAGGGGAAGGGATTCGCCGGCGGGGAGTTCGAACTCGATGTCGACGCGGCGCGCACAGCCTTCGAGAGCCTCGACACGCCCGTCTCGTTCGACGAACGGGTGCGGTCGGCCTACCGGCTGGCGGTCTCCCACATGTCGGAGGAGATCCTCAACGTCGCGGTGCGCCACGGCGTCGACATCCGGGACTTCAGCCTGATGGCGTACGGTGCCGCCGGCGGGATGCTGCTGCCCGCCGCGCTGGAGCTGCTGCCTCTCAGGGAGGTCATCATCCCCCCGCACCCCGGTCTGTTCTCGGCGCTCGGCCTTCTCTCCACCGACCAGGTGTTCCATGAGAGCCGCACCGCGTACGTGGTGCTCGGGGAGCACACGGCCGACCAGATCGATACCTCGTTCGCCGAGATGGAGGCGTCGCTGCGCGGCCGCCTGGGCTCAGCAGCAGAGGGGTTGCAGATCCGCCGCAGCCTCGATGGCCGGCTGTACGGGCAGAGCTGGGAGACACCGTTCATCCCGGTTCCGGACGGCCCGATCACCGTCGAGTCGATCGGCGGCCTGATCAACGCGTTCCACGACGTGTACGAGCAACGCAACGGCAACCGCTTCGACATGATCCCGGTGGAGGGCGTGACCTACCGTGTGGAGCTCGTGGTCCCGGCAGACAAGGTGGAATACCTGCCGGCCACGGCAGCAGAGCCGTTCGACGCCGCCGAGGAGGGACGGTTCACGCTCACCCACGTCGCCGAGGAGCCGATCCAGGCGCCCTGGTATACGCGGTCGAAACTGACCACGGGTGCGCGGGTGCGCGGTCCGGCGGTCATTCGCGAGGAACTGAGCACGACCTACGTCGGACCGGGACAGGCGGCGACCATCGGCCGCTGCGGAGAGATCGTCATCGTCAAGGAGGCCAGCCGATGAGCACAACACTGGAAGACCGGGCCGCCCGCCGCATCCGCGAGCTGAACGAGCCGGAGTTCGTCGAGCGGTACGCCTGCGACCGTTACACCGCGACCGTGCTCGGCAACCGGTTCGACTACCTCGTGGAGCACATGAGCGTGCGGCTGCTCACCGGCGCCTTCTCGCCGGTGCTGAGGGACTTCTACGATCTGGCGTCGACGATCGCGGGACCGCCGGAGCTCGGCTACCCCGTGCCTGCAGCGAGCAACGGCATAGTGCTTATGGCGGGGACGACTATCGACGCCGTGCCGAACATGGTCGAGGAGTACGGCGTCGAGAACCTCGCCGATGGAGATGTCCTGATCGCCAACGACCCGTACCGCACGGGCAACCACAACAACGACGTGGTCTTCACACGCCCCGTCTTCCGTGACGGCAGGATCATCGCCTTCGTGACGCTCAACGCGCATCAGCTCGACATGGGCGGCACAGTGCCCGGCGGTTTCAGCGCCAGCAAGCAGAACGTGTACGAGAACGGGCTCGTCCTCTCGCCGCGGCTGCTTATGCGCGCGGGAGTCGCCGTGCCCGAGACCTGGAACCTCATCTTCGACAACGTCCGCATGGCCGAGATCCTGATGCCCGACATGCAGACAGTAGTGTCGAGCCTCGACCTCGGGGAGCGGCTGGTTCTCGAATCCGTGGAGCGGTACGGGCTCGAGGCGTTCCACGGCGCCATGCGGCACGCATGCGATGCCGCGGCCGAGCGCATGGCCGAGGGCATCTCGCGGCTTCCCGACGGAGACTGGCACGGCGAGGACTCCGTCGACTGCGACGGCATCGACGACACCGAGGACTACACGGTGAAGGTGGCCATCCGCAAACGGGGCGACCGCATCGAGGCCGACTTCTCTGGGACGTCCCGCCAGGCGCGAACGACCATCAACGCGACGATCTGGGAGGTCAAGACCGCCCTCGGCATCGCCCTGAAGTATGCATTCGATCCCCGAGGCCGCTTCAATTCCGGTATGTTCCGCAACATCGACATCGTTGTGCCAGAGGCGTCGGTCATCTCGGCACTGCCCCCAGAGGGCGCGGTGTTCCTGTACTTCGAGCAGAGCCTGGTCATCCTCAGTGCGGTGCTGCGGGCGTTGGAGGAGCCCCTGGGGCAGGATGCGGTTGCCGGCGATCGCGGAGGCACCAACCTGCACGTCGCGTTCGGCGCCCACCCGGACGGGTCGTCCTGGGTGTCGGCGCTGCAGTGCGGCGGCGAGGTCGGCCCCTACGGCGCCAACCGCTTCGGCGACGCCGACTCGCAGGTGATGTCATACCTCGCCAACGGTGTCGCGCCGGCCGTCGAGGCCATCGAGAAGGACAGCCCCGTGGTGATGCTGCGCATGGAGCCGGTGCCGGACACCGGGGGCGCCGGTGAGTTCCGCGGCGGCAACGCGATGCTCAAAGACACCCTGTGGCGCACGGATGCCGCCCATTCGCTCATCGAGCTGCGGCACAAGAAGCTCGCCGGGTTCGGCGTCGCGGGCGCGGAGGGAGGCCGCAACGGAGGCGTGTGGCTGTTCCCGCCCGCGGATGACGGCGCTCCGGCCTACCCGTCGAACGACACGGCGTCCTACCGGAGGGCGAACGCCTGGGCGGGTGTCATCGATCCCGAGACGAACCTGCCGTCGCCGGGTGGCGAGTTCCACTTTCCGTTCACCAACGCCAACACCAGCCGCTCGAACTCCGTGCTGCGATACGTGACCAACGCCGGCGGCGGTTTCGGAGACCCGCTCACTCGCGATCCGGATGCCGTCTGCCGTGACGTGCGCGACGAGTACGTCACCGTCGACGGTGCCGCGCGGTTGTACGGCGTCGTCGTCACGGGTGACCCGCAGAACGACCCGGAGGGCGTCACCGTGGACCGCGCGGCGACCGACAGGCTGCGCGCCACACGCCGCTGACCCGTCAGCTGTCGTTCCCGCCCGCGCGTCAGCGAGGGTCTGGCAGGGCCTCGCGCGCACGATTGCCGGCCACCCAGGCCGCGATCTGTGAGCGCGAGCGGAACTCGAGCTTGCCGAGGATGCGCTGCACGTGACCCTCCACGGTGCGTCGGGAGATGAACAGCGTCGCAGCGATGTCTGCGTTGCCGTGGCCTGCCGCGACCAACTCGGCGATCTCCGCTTCGCGGACGGTGAGAATCGAGGCCCCCGCCGTCGCAGTGACCGGTGGCGCGGTCGCGGGCGTCACCGTGTCGATCGCGTAGGCGATCGCCTCGCTGGGCGACAGGCTGGCCGAGGAGCCGAACAGGCGGCCGAAGAGGCCCTCGCCCAGTTCGTCCCGCACTCGTCCGGCCAGCTCGGGGGTGATCTCCGAGATGCTGAGCTCGGGGATGACGCTGTTGCCCGCGATCGACCCGATGAGCTTGGCGGCCTGTTCGTAGTCGCCGCGGGAGGTCGCGATCGAAGCCATGAGGCGCACGCACAGGGCGACGCCCGACCGGTCCTCGAAGGCGTTCATCACCGCGATCGACTGCCGAACGAGATTGAGCGCCCGCTCGTTGTCTCCGCTGCGCAGCGTCATGAGGGCGATCATCCACAGCGTGTAGGCGTTGCCCCAGTTGTCGCCGGTCTCGGTCGAGATGGCCCTGCTCTCCTCGCAGAGGCGCTCGGCCTCGTCGACGCGGCCGTTCAGCAGCCGCAGCAGCGCGAGATACCAGTACAGCTCGCCCAGGCTCGGGCGCTTGCCGTCGGCCAGGGCCGCGGCCAGCGCGTCCTCGAAGGCGCGTTCAGCCTCGCCGAGCCTGCCAAGGGCGAGGTCGAGGACGCCGCCGACGAACGTCGCGAAGTCGTCGCGCTCGCCGGCGCCGATCCGGGTCGCGAGAGCGCGCGCGGCGGCGAGCTGCTCGGCGGCGCCGGCGACGTCGTTCTCGAACAGCGCGAAGTACGCGTCGACCTCGAGGGCCCGCACCCGCAGGGCGTCGTCGGTCAGGTCGGCCTGGAACGCCGCGTCGAGCCAGTCGCGCGCCCTGGTCTCCGGTCCGGTGGTGCGCCACTGCCAGTAGAAGCGCAGATCGCAGATGAGCGTCATGGCGATGCGCGCGGTTGCCGGGGCGCACGAATAGCGCTCGAGCAGGTCGAAGATCTCGCTGTGGTGGCGGGCGAGGACGGCTGCCCACGCCGCCTGGCGGTGCGTGAACCAGTCCTGCGCCGCCGAGGACATCACGCCGACCAGGAAGTCGTCGAAGCGCTCGCCGACCTCCGTGGCCTCGCCCGAGCCGTGCAGCTCACGCGAGGCGAACACCCTCGTCGGGGCGAGCATCCGGAAGGCGGCCCCGCCTTCCGGATCGGGCAGCAGCGCCGATCGCTCGACGAGCCCGGCGAGCACAGCGGCGAGGCGCGCGGGGTCGGTGTCGTCCGCGGCCACAGCGAGAGCCGCATCGAAGTCAAAGCCGCCGGGGAAGACAGAGAGGCGGCGCCACAGCGACCGCTCGGCATCGCTGCACGCGCCGTAGGCCTCGTCGAAGGCCGCTCGCATCGTCGGGCTGCGCGACTCGCGCCCGGGGAACTCGTCGAGCATGGCCAGGTCCCGGGCGAGGGCCTCGCGCAGGCGTTCGGGGCCGAGGACGGGAATCGCCCGTGCCGCCGCCTCGATGAGCGACGGGATGCCGTCGACGGCATGGCAGATGGCCAGCAGCGCGTCGATGTTCTCCGGGGTGGCCGCGAAACCGCCGACGGTCGAGGCGGTGCGTTCGACCAGGAGGCCCACCGCATCGGAACGGATGGCGGGCTGCGGCCCCTGGCGCAGGTGGCGATCGAAGGCGGGGGAGGACAGGGGACGCAGCGGCAGCACGCGCTCCCCGGTCACCCCGAGGCGCCGGCGCGAGGTCACCAGGATGCGCAGGTCCGCGTTCGCGCGCAGCAGCTCGGAGACCGCGTCCGCGACGGGCTCGGTGGCCCGCTCGGCACCGTCGAGCACGATGAGACCGTGCCACTCGGGGCCGCTCGCGCGCTCGGCGGGCAGCAGCTCGGCGACGACGCCCTCGAGCTCGTCGGCGGTGGAGTCCTCGTCGACGGTGACGAGCCGGCATCCGTCGCGAAAGCTGCGCTGCACGAGCGATCCCAATCGCAGCGCGAGTCGCGTCTTGCCGATGCCCGCGTCGCCGGTGAGAGTCACCAGGCGGTTGTCGGTGACGGCGATCTTGAGCTCGTCGAGCTCGATGCCGCGCCCGACGAAGCTCGACACGTCGGTGGGCAATGCCCGATCAGGTGCGTGTTGCATGGTTCCACCTCACTGTGGTCTCGCAGTCGAGTTTACCGGCCGTCGAGGGGTCGCGCGCCGGCCGTGGCCCGTCGGCCCGCGCACCTGTGCGTAGGTGCGAAACGGGTGTTTTCCCGTCTGGCGGCCGCTGGTTCGCTGGCACGAGAATGGGCACCTGGGTCACCGAAGACCGGTGCCCGCCGATCAGGACGAAGGAGTGGGGATGCGCGCAGCGATCTCTCGCGACATCAAGACGTCTCTTGTGATGGAAGACGTGGATCTCGCCGATCCCCGCGCGGGCGAGGTGCTCGTGCGTATGGACGCCTCGGCGATCTGCACGACCGATGCGAACGGGCTTCGTGGTATGTCGCCCGCGCCGCGCCCGTTCATCACGGGGCACAGCGCGACAGGCATCGTCGAAGAGGTCGGTGCAGACGTCACCCGCACTCGGGTGGGCGACCGGATCGTTGTGGCCGGTTCGATGGAGTGCGGCGAATGCTTCACCTGCCTGCGGGGAGCCCCGTCGCAGTGCGAGCGCATGTGGGAGGGTATCTTCACTCCGCACCACGTCGGCACGAGCCGTGTGGACGGTGCCCGGATCGCCGCAGACGGCGGCGCCGGCGCGCTCGGTGAGTACATGCTCTATCGCGAGCGTTGTTATGCAGTGGTCGAGAGCGACCTGCCGGTGGAGCAGTTGGCGTTGCTGGGCTGCGGTGTGTTGTCCGGGGTCGGCGCGGTGCTCGAGGTCGCACGCGTGCGACCCGGCGACTCCGTGGTGATCGTCGGCTGTGGTCATCTGGGGCTCTGGATGGTGCAAGGAGCCCGGCTGGCGGGCGCCGCCACGATCATCGCGGTCGAGCCGATCGCGGCCCGTCGCGACCTGGCGCGTCAGCTCGGGGCGACGCATGTCGTCGACCCGAGTGAGCACAACGTCGCCGCCGCTGTGCAGGACCTGACCGGAGGGCGGGGGGCCGACGTCGCCCTCGAGGCCTCTGCCACCACCGAGGCGATGACGCAGATCTTCGACCTCGCGAGGCACGGCGGCATCGTTGTGCCGACGAGCATGAGCGAGACGGCTCCGACCGACCAGGCGACGTTCCCCGCGCTCCCGCTCGCCCTGTTCGGCAAACAGATCCGCGGATCGCAGAGCGGTGGCGGGCACATCCGTCGCGACATCCCGCGGTTCGCCGCACTGATCGAGTCCGGCGCGCTGCAGGCGGCGCCGTTCGTCTCGCGCACATACCGTCTCGACGAGAGCCAGGCCGCGATGGACGATGCGCTCGCCCGCGTCAACATCACCGGGATCGTTCTGAACCAGTCGTAGGCGCGGATCAGCCATGCGCCATGCCCGCGACCACACCGCCGTCCACGGCGAAGGCCGAACCCGTCGAGTACGTGGATCGGACGATCGCCACCATCATCTCGGCGACCTCGTCGGCTCGCCCGTAGCGCGGCACGGGAAGGTCGCGGGTCAACTGCTCGCGCGGCGCTCCCTCCATCATGGCCGTGTCGATGAAACCGGGCTGCAGGCAGTTGACGCGGATGCCGTGGGCACCCAGTTCGAGCGCCGCCACCTTCGTGAGGCCCACGATCGCCGTCTTGCTGGCCGTGTAGTGCGCCAGGTCGGACACCGCGAGGGTCGCGACCATGGACGAGGTGTTGACGATCGACCCCCCGCCCGCCCTGATCATCGACGGCACGACCGCCTGGATGCCGAGGAAATGACCGGTCAGGTTGATGTCGAGGGTGCGCTGCCATGCCGCGAGGGTCAGGTCCATGAGGGGCTGCGGCTCGTTGACGCCCGCATTGTTCACGAGCACGGTCACATCGCTGTTCCAGTGCCGCTCTGCGGCGGCGACGGCATCGGCCCACGACCGCTCGTCGGTGACGTCGAGGTGCGCGTACAGCGCGGCAGAGCCCAGAGACCGGGCGGTGGCGTGACCGTCGTCGTCACGCACGTCGCCGATCAGCACTCGAGCCCCTGCGTCGACGAGCGCGGCCGCGTGCGCCGCCCCCAGACCCCTGGCGCCTCCGGAGACGACGGCGATGCGGTCGGTGAGATCCTCTGCCATGAGCTCTTCTTCCTTGAGGGGCTACGGATTGCCCAGATTGTCATACCGTATGATTGTACCAACATCCGCCGCACTCAACGGTGTGTGAGAGAAGGAGCCGGAAGGTGAACGAGAACGACGCCATCGCGCAATCGGCCCGAGAGGCCCTTCTCACCGAGGAGGTCGTGCGCAGTTTCGCGGGGGCACCAGATGAGCGCTATCGGCTGGTCATGGGCAGTCTCGTCCGCCATCTGCACGCCTTCATCCGCGACGTGCGCCTCACACAGAACGAGTGGGACCTCGCGATCGAGTTCCTCACGCGTGCCGGCCACATCACGGACGACCATCGGCAGGAGTTCATCCTGCTCTCGGATGTGCTCGGGGCCTCCATGCTGACCGTCGGCGTCAACGCGCCGCTCGTCTCCACCGCCACCGAGTCGACGGTGTTCGGTCCGTTCTTCGTACAGGATGCGCCGCTCATCCGTAACGGCGACGACATCGGCGGGCCTATGGCGGGACGACCCTGCTACCTGCGGGGGTCCGTGCGCAGCACGGACGGCACCCCGATCCCCGATGCCCGCGTCGAGGTCTGGGCCGCAGACGAGGCCGGCTTCTACGACGTGCAGTACGAGGGCGCCGAGCTCGCCGGTCGAGCCCACCTGTTCACGGATGCTGACGGGCTGTACGACTTCTGGACCGTGCAGCCCGCCGCGTATCCGATTCCGCACGACGGACCGGTGGGCGATCTGCTCGCGGCGGCGCGACGCTCCGTGATGCGGCCAGCGCACGTTCATTTCATGGTGGTGGCCGATGGATTCTCGACGCTGATCACCCACATCTTCGTGGCCGGGGACGAGTGGCTCGCAAGCGACGCCGTGTTCGGGGTCAAAGAGAGTCTCATCACCGAGTTCACCGTTCATTCCGCGGGCGACGCCCCCCGAGGGCGCACGCTCGACTCCGAGTGGAGCGAGGCCGTGTTCGACATCGTCCTCGCGCCCCAGCCCTGACCGCCCGCACCAGAGCCCTGACCGCCCCGAACCAGAAGGAACCCGTATGCACACCGCCGTCACCCCTCGCCCCGCAGCCGACCGGGCGCCCGATTCGCTGGAGGACATCGGCCGCCTGCTGATCTCGTGCGAGGATCGCCCAGGAATCGTCGCCGCCGTCGCCGCCACGCTGACCGATCTCGGCGCGAACATCGTCAGTCTCGATCAGTACACCACCGACCACCGGGGAGGCGCCTTCTTTCAGCGCACGGTCTTCCACCTGGCCCATCTCAGCGCCCGCATGCCAGAGCTCGAGGCCGCGATGGGTCGCCTCGAGACGGAGTTCGGGCTGACCTGGCGACTGTCGGTGGCGGCCAAGCCGAAGCGCGTCGCGATCATGGTCTCGAAGACGGATCACTGCCTTATGGATCTGCTCTGGCGCCAACGCCGGGGCGAGCTGCCGATCACGATCTCGATGGTCGTCTCCAACCACCCGGATCTCGCCGAGGAGGTGCGGCCGTTCGGCATCCCGTTCCTGCACGTGCCGGTCGCACCGGACGACAAGGTCGCCGCCGAACGACGGCATCTCGAGCTGCTCCGCGGCAACGTGGACCTGGTCGTGCTCGCCCGCTACATGCAGATCATCTCCGAGGACTTCCTCGACGAGATCGGCGTCCCGGTCATCAACATCCACCACTCCTTCCTTCCCGCGTTCATCGGTGCGGGGCCGTATCAGAAGGCGAAGGAGCGGGGCGTCAAGCTGATCGGCGCGACAGCGCACTACGTGACCAAGGAACTCGACGAGGGCCCGATCATCGAGCAGGACGTGGTGCGCGTGTCGCACTCCGACTCCGCCCGCGACCTCATGCGCCGCGGTGCCGACGTGGAGCGTGCAGTGCTCTCGCGGGCGGTGGCCTGGCACTGCGACGACCGTGTGGCGGTGCTGGGCAACACCACTGTCGTCTTCTGACGTCACGGCCCGGCGCGGCAGCTCGGGCCGCGAGGGGCCAGCTCAGCCCGCGAGGGCGATGGCCGCCGCGTTCTCGACGTGCTGCCGGCTCAGCCGCGCGGCGGCGGCGGAGTCCCGCGCCAGGATGGCGTCGTGGATCGCGGTCATCTCGGCCATCATGGCGGGGATGCGGCCGGGAGTGCGCAACGTCACGCCACGCAGTCGGCTGACTCTGGCATGCACAGTTGTGAGCATCGCGCCGACGACCTCGTTGTCCGCACCGTCGACGACGACGGCGATGAACTCGTCCTTCGCGTCGAGAAGAGCCATGATCGCGTTGTCCTCGGCGGCGGCGCGCACGTGGCCGAGCGCGACGCTGAGCCGCGTCAGCAGGTCTGCGGGGGCGCGCTCGGCGCAGTCGCGGGCGGCGAGTGACTCCAGTGCGGCGCGCACCTCGTAGAGACTGCGCGCCTCGACCGGTGTGGGTGCGTGCACGATCGGTCCCACGTTCGGGATCATCTCGATCAGGTGTTCCGACTCGAGCTGCCGCAGTGCCTCTCGTATGACCGTGCGGCTGACCCCCAGCTCCTCGCAGAGCGAGCGTTCGATGAGCCGGGATCCCGGCTCGAATCGTCCGCTGACCACCCCGTCGCGGATCGCCGTGACGACGTGCTGTCGCAGCGGCGCAGCGGTCCGCTCGATCACGCTGACGGGAGAATCGACGGGGCCGATGACCACCTGTCACCTCTGTTCGTGAGAATAGGTTAGGACGATAATACAATATGTTCGTCGAGCGATTCGCTGGGTACGTCCGTACCACCGGAAGCCGCGTCGGCTGCGTGCGAGGAGAGAGTTGCGGTGAGCATGACCACACCAGGGACGGCGAACATCCGACGCCTGGCCGCTCCGCTGCGCCAGCAGGTCGTCGATGAGATACGCAGAGCGATCGTAGAGGGCGCGTACCCGCCTGGCAGCCGCCTGATCGAGCGCGTTCTCTGCGAGCAGATGCAGGTCAGCCGCACCGTCATACGCGAGGCACTGCGGCAGCTCGAGGCGGAGCGGCTGATCGAGATGGTGCCCAACATCGGATCGGTGGTGCGCACCCCCACAACGGCTGAAGTGCGGAGCCTCTATGAGGTGCGCGCCGCACTGGAGTCGCTCGCGGCATCCGACTGCGCTCTGCGAGCCGACGACGCCACGATCGCGCGGTTGCGCGCCGCGCTTGACGCCGTGCCGCCCGCAGGAGCGCCCGTGCGCGAGCGGCTGCTGGCGCAGGACGCCTTCACCGAGATCCTCGTCGAGGGCTCGGAGAACGTCGTCGTCGGCGACATGCTGTCGTCCATCCACTCCCGCGTCAGCCGGATCCGTGCGCTCACTTTAGGCGCGGGTGGCAGAGAGCGGCTGAAACCGGGCCTCACCCGCATCTATGAGGCGGTTGCGGCCCGTGACCCCGGGGAGGCGGAACGGGTGACTCTCGAGTACGTCGCCGAGGCCGCGGAGGTGGCGCTCGGCGTCGTCGCTCAGTGATCCGGGCCGCGGTACTCGTCCGCTCTCAGCTCCTCGAACCACTCCGTCGCGCCGAGTGACGTCGCGGTGTGCGTCATCATGCTGCCGGGGGTGGCGCCGTGCCAGTGCGTCTCACCCGGCGGCACCCACACCGTGTCGCCCGCGCGGAGCACGACTGTCTGCTCACCCCGGGAGCAGACCCAGCCCTCTCCGGCGATCACCTGGAGCAACTGCCCTCGCTCATGCGAATGCCAGAAGGTGTGGGCTCCAGGGGTGAAGCACACGGTGTTGACGACGACGCCGTCGGTCGAGGGCAGAACCGGGTCGGCCCACACGGTCCCCGTGAAGGTGGGTCCGCGCTCCTCGGTCAACGCTTCGCCGCGCCCGCGCACGACCTTCATCGTGTTCCCTCCGCGTCAGACAGCCGGATTCCGCCGGATACGTCGCCGAACGCATCCACGACCCTGTTGCTGATCTGCTCGCCGTACCCGAGGGCGCTGGCCAGGCCGAAGCTCGCCAGCGGACCCGAGGCGTTCAGGCTCGAGACGCCCTTCGCGGCGAGATAGCGGATGTAGAGCACGATGTCCTTTGTCATAAGCCGCGTCGAGAGCCCGCCCTCGAGGTAGTCGCCCTTCACGATCGACGGGAAGCGCTTCTGCGTGGCGAAGTTCACACCGCTGCTCACGTTGAGCACATCGAGGAAGGTCCCGAGGTCGAGGCCCGCCTTCTTCGCGGCGACCATGACCTCCGCGGTCGCCGAGAGGCTGATGGCGTTGAGAAAGTTGTTGAGCAGCTTGGCGACGTGTCCCGAGCCGATCGCGCCCATGTGGAACACATTGCTGCTGATGGCCTGGAGCAGCCACCGCAGGTCGGCGAGCACCGCCTCGTCGCCGCCCACCATGAGGGTGAGCGTGCCGGCCTCAGCCGCCGCCGCCCCGCCCGAGATGCCGGCGTCGAGGTAGGCGGCGCCCCGTGAGCGCAGGGCGGCCTCGAGGCGCACCGTCGACTCCGGGTCGCTTGTGCTGAGATCCACGAACACGTCGCCGGGCGCGGCCGATGCGAGGATGCCGTCGGCCGCGTGCATCACGGACTCGACCACCGACGAATCGGGCAGCGACAGCAGCACGACGTCGCTTTGCGCGACCACATCGGCGACACTGCCGGCCGCCGTCGCACCCGCCGCCTGCGCACGGCCGTCGACCGGGTCGTAGCCGAGCACGGGGATGCCGGAGCGCACGATCGCGGCCGTCATCCGTCCCCCCATGTTTCCGAGTCCGATGAAGCCGACGCGGCTCATCGGCGCCCGTGCGCTCATCGGTCTCGCTCCCGCCGTGCCGTTTCGCGGATGCCCGCGTCGAGTGCCGACGGATCCCACGCGCCAGCCCCGCCGGCCGGACGCACGGTGCTGACCTGCGCCGACCCACCATCGACAGAGAGCACCTCGCCGGTGATATAGGTCGCGTCGTCGCTGAGCAGGAAGGCGACGGCCGCCGCCACCTCGGCAGGTTCTCCGGTGCGTCGCATGGGTACCGTCGTGCCGCGTTGCAGCATGTCGTCGCCACCGCCCGAATCGCCGGAGTTCGCCCGGAACAGCCCCGTCGGAACGAGGCCGGGGGCGACACCGTTGACCCGGATGCCGAGTGGTCCGCCGTACATGGCGGCCGCCCCCACGAGACCGTGGACGCCGTGCTTCGAGGCCTGGTAGGCGATGATGTCGTGGCTCGATCGCAGCCCCGAGATGCTGCCCGTGACCACGATCGCGCCCCCGGAGTCCTGCCGGGCGAACTGGCGGAACGCCTCGCGCAGGCCGATGAACGTGCCGACCAGGTTCACCCCGATGACCTTCTCGAAGTCGGCCGTGCTCGTCTCGGGCAGCGGTGCGAAGCTGCCCACGATGCCGGCATTGAGGTGGTGCAGGTCGACCCGCCCGTATGCCGAGACTGCCGCCTCGAGATACCTCGTCGCTCCCTCGTCTGTGGAGATGTCGGCGGCGACCGCGACGGCGGGCCCCGTCAGTCCCGCGGCCGTGCGTTCCGCGGCGGCGCCGTCGATGTCGACGACAACGACCTTTGCGCCTCGGCTGGACAGTTCGGCGGCGGAGGCCGCGCCGAGGCCGCTGCCGGCCCCGGTCACCACGGCGACCTTCCCCTCGACGGATGCGGTCATGCGGTCCTCATTTCTGTGACGGTGTCTGGTGTGCCCCCGCGGATCAGCCGCGCGACACGACCGCGCAGGTGAACGAAGAGATCTGTCTCCTTCGTGGAGATCTGGTCGCGAGGGTCGGGAAGGGGGACCGCCAGGTCCTCCACGAGTCGTGCGGGAGCGCTCGAGAGGACGAGCACACGATCGGCGAGGTACACGCTCTCGTCGATGTCGTGGGTGACGAAGACGATCGTGACGCCGTAGTCGCGTCTGATGCGCAGCACCAGATCCTCGAGGTCGGAGCGCGTCTGTGCGTCGAGGGAGGCGAAGGGCTCGTCCATGAGCAGCAGACGCGGGCGGTAGGCGAGTGCTCTGGCGATGGCGACGCGCTGCTGCATCCCGCCGGACAGCTGCGAGGGCAGCCGGCGGCCGAAGTCGGCGAGTCCGACAGCGTTCAGCGCCTCGGTCACGCGCCGCCGGCGCTCGGCCACGTCTCCGTGCGCCGTGGTCAGCGGGAAGGCGACGTTCTTCTCGACCGTGAGCCAGGGCAGCAGCGACCTGCCATAGTCCTGGAAGACCATCGCCATGCCGTCCGGCACGCCGATCACGGGAGCGCCGTCGAGCTCGATCGATCCTTCGGTCGACGGCATCAGGCCGGACAGGATGCGCAGCAGGGTCGTTTTGCCCGCCCCGGACGGTCCGACGATCGACACGAGCTCACCGGCGGCGATCGTGAAGTCCAGGCGCTCGATCGCGACGTGTTCGGCGGGGCCCGTGCCGTAGACGTGCCGAACGGCGCGCACGGCCAGCATGGCGTCTGTCATCTCATTCTCCTCGTCCGCGAGCGATGCGGTGCCAGCCCAGCACCCGGTTCTCGATCAGTTCCAGCAGCGTGTTCAGCAGCAGTCCGAGCACACCGAGCACCAGCATCCACGACCACATGTCGAGCAGCTGGAAGCGACGCTGCGCCTGCACCAGCTGAAAGCCGATGCCGTCGGTGGCGAGCAGGAACTCGGAGACCACGGCCAGCAGCAGCGACGCCGTGAGTGCGATGCGCAGCCCGGCGAAGATCTTCGGCGACGCCGCCGGAAGGACGATGCCGAACAGCCGCTTCGCGCCGTGCACCTTGAACGACGCTCCCACCTGCAACAGCATCGGCGGGATCGTCGACACACCGGATGCTGTGTTCACCACCACGAACCACGAGACGCCCCAGGCGATGAACGCCACGCGCATCGCGTTGTCGCCGCCGAGCAGGATGATGAACAGCGGCAGCGAGGCGGTGGCCGGGACGGAGCGCAGGAACTCGACGATTGGCGTGGTGAGCTCGCTCACCGGCCGCCACAGTCCCATGGCCACACCGATCAGGACGCCGCCGGCGGACCCGATCGCGAACCCCGCGAGCAGCCGGCCCACACTGCCGCCGATGTCTGCGGCGATCGGCGACCCGTTGGCCGCCTCGCCCGTGGTGATCATCTCGAGCAGGTTCAGCCCGATGTCAAGCGGGGCGGGGAAGAACGGCGAGCGGACCGTGACGGTCACGAGCTGCCAGATCGCCACCAGCACCGCCAGCAGCCCGAACCCGTAGGCGAGCCGAGACGCCCACCGTCCGTTGCGCGACACCGAAGAGGGCCACAAGGCGCTCATCGCGCCGCCTCCGCATCGTCCCAGGCGAAGAACCGCCGTCCGATGGCGCCGAGCACGAGATTCACGGCGAGCCCGAGAAGCCCGCAGACGAGGGTGCCGGCGAAGACCAGGCTCGGGTCGCTGGCCGTCGCGCGCTCCCTCGCGATGAACGCGCCCAGGCCGTCGGCGCCGCCGGCGATCAGCTCGACCGTGATGACCACGATCAGCGCGATCGAGGACGCGATGCGCACGCCGGTCATGATGAAGGGCGCGGCCGAGGGGATGACTATGCGCCGGATGATCGCCGCGCGGCCGAGCCCGAAGGTGCGGCCCATCTGCACCGCTCCCGGTTCCACGTCGTGCACGCCGGCGATGGTGTTGAACAGGATCGGCCACACGGCGGCGAACACCACGATCACGACCTTCGTCTGCAGACCCGCGCCGAACACGAGGAGGGCGAGCGGCACCAGGGCGACCGGCGGTATCGGCCGGATCAGCTCGATGACCGTGCGCGAGGCCCGGTACGTCGGCCGGGAGAGCCCGAGGAGCACGCCGAGGGGGATGGCCACGCCGGCGGCGATGAGCATGCCCAGCGCGTAGGAGCCGAGCGTGGAGCCGAGGTCGGCGAGGAACACGGGGTCGCCGAACGCGTGCACCGTCGCGACGAGCACGCTCGAGAACGGGGGGAGGAACCGCTCGTCGACGATGCCCGCCCGGCTGACGACCTCGATGGTGAGCAGCAGCACGGCCACACCGGCGACTCCCAGGGCGGGGCCGCGCCATCGGGCGAAGGCCAGCGTCGTCATCGTCGTATCCGTCTCGTCGTCGAGTGTTGTCTGACAATCATACGATATCCTGATGCCACCGGAAGTCACCGCAGGTGCCTCATGGGCCTGTGGCCGGTGCCGACCGTGATCGAGGAGGATCCCACGATGACCGCATCCCAGGTCGAATCCCTGCGCCGCAACACCCCCGGCTACCACCCCGGTTGGGGCGCCAGGGAGTACACCGACTGGCGCGACGAGCAGATGTCGTGGAAGAACACCTGCTACGTCGGGGACTGGTCCTTCCTCTGGGACATCGCTTTCGAGGGGCCGGACGTGCTGCGGCTGTTCTCCGACCTCTCGATCAACGGCTTCGACGACTTCGCGATCGGTCGGGCCAAACACGTTGTGCAGTGCTCGCCCGAGGGCAAGGTCATCGGCGACGGCATCCTGATGCGCCTCGGCGAGACCTCGTTCCGAGCGCAGGGCATCCCGGCGCTGCACAGCGCCTGGACCGCGTCGAAGGGCGGCTACGACCTGGAGTGGACGCCGATCGACACCTTCCAGCTGCAGGTCTCTGGGCCGACCGCGCTCGCGGTCTGCCAGGCCGTGACGGGAGAGAGCCTCGTCGGCACGAGGTTCATGCACTTCGCCCCGACCAGGATCGCCGACGTTCCTGTCTTCGCCCTGCGGCAGGGGATGGCGGGTGAGATCGGCTTCGAGTTCCACGGCCCCGGCGAGCACCGCGAGGCCGTCATCGCCGCCATCCTCGAGGCCGGGGAGAGCCACGGCATCCGTCGGCTCGGCTCCCGCACCGTGATGATCAACCACCTCGAGGCCGCGTTCCCCACGGGAGGGTGGCACTACCTCAAGGACTCCTACAGCGAGTCGATCGCCGACAGCGGTGCATGGCTGCGGGAGCGCTTCGACCTGTTCGGGCTTGTGCCCGCCATCCGCGGCAGCTTCGAGAGCGACGACGTGTCTGACTATCTCGAGGGCCCCGTCGCACTCGGGTGGGGCAGAAGCATCCGGCTCGACCACGACTTCGTGGGTCGCGAGGCGGTCGAGCGGGAGCTGGCCGACCCGCAGCGCGTGCGCGTCACGCTCGAGTTCGACCCCGAGGACGTCGTCGACGTCTACGCCTCGATGTTCCGCGACGAGCAACCGTACGCGGGCATCGATATCCCGCACAACGAGCGCTGGATCATGCACGCCGACGCGGTGCTCGCCGACGGCGACGCGGTGATCGGGATCTCGGGCACTCCCGGATACAGCCTCTCCTTCCGGAGGGTGCTCACCCTGGCGTTCGTGCACCCGTCGTACGCCGAGCCGGGGACGCGGCTGCGAGTGCGGTGGGGTGACCCAGGGTCTCGTCAGAAGGACATCGGCGTGACCGTGCGGCCGGCGCCATACAAGACAGACAACCGCCGCGCCGACCTGCCGGCCGCCGCGGCGGCTCAGGCCGCGCGCTGAACGGAGAGCCAGGTCTCGAGCAGGGGCTCGAAGCAGTCCGCCACGAGCGCCCGGTGGGCGGGGTCGGCCAGGTAGGCGGCGAAGGCGTGCTCGTCGGCGAAGCGCACCTCGAGCGAGAACTCGCTGACGCTGCGCCCCTCGGGGCGCAGGCCGAGGTCGACCCCGATGACCGCGGGCCCCTCTGCGTGCGGCGGGTTCGCTCCGAACGACCGGAGGGCGGCGACGAAGGCCCCTCGGGCGTCGTCGTCGACGGGGCGCCGCAGACGGCAGATGACGGTGTGGACGATCACGAGCGCTCCCCCGCCCCGGCCGCGGCAGACAGGATGTCCGCGATCGCATCAGCCGACACCGGCCGCGGGTTGGGAATGGGCAGCTTCGCCGAGACGACGGCGATCGCCTCCGGCAGCTGTTCGGCGCGCAGGCCCACCGATACCAGATCGGCGGGGGAGCCCAGCTCCGCGGCGAGGGCGCGAAGACCCGCGACGGCGTCCTCCGCGCCGAAGGCCTCGGCCAGGGCACGGCTCTCGGCCGCATCCAGCGCGGGGGCGTTGAACGCGAGCACGTGGGGGAGCACAACGGCGTGGGTCTGCGCGTGCGGCAGGTCGAAGGCGCCGCCGAGGGCATGGCAGATCTTGTGGTGCAGACCCGACCCGGCGACGGCGAACGACGATCCCGCGAGGTACGCGCCGTAGAGGAGGCTGTCGTAGTCGCTGTCGGCGGGGTTCGCGCCGTGGACGCCGCGCATCCCCTCGGCGAGGGCCCGGATGCCGGCGGCCGCGTGCAGACTGGTCACGGGGTTCGCGCCAGGTCCCCAGAACGCCTCGACGCAGTGCGCAAGCGCGTTGAAGCCGGAGGCGATGGCCAGCTCGAGAGGCAGCGTGCGGGTGAGGTCGGCGTCATAGACGACGACAGTCGGCAGCACCCGGCGATCGATCCCGGTCTCCTTCCGGGCGTCGGTGGTCAGGCCCCACACCGGCGTCATCTCCGATCCGGCATAGGTTGTGGGAACCGCGACGATGGGCAGCCCCGTCGTGAGGGCGACGATCTTCGCGGTGCCCGTGGTCGATCCGCCGCCGATCGACAGCAGGCCGTCGGCCCCGACCTCCGCGGCCTGCGCGCGCGCCGCCTCCGCGACGGCGACGGGGACGTGCGGATGCACGTTGTGGAAGACGCCGGCGATGCGCCCGGCCACCTGCACGGTGAGGCGCTCGGCCAGCTCGCGCTCCGCCTCGCTCGCGATGAGGAGCACCCGCTCAAGGCCGAGCGCGTCGAGCTCGGCGGCGAGGTGGCCGGCGGCCTTGCCCGCGCCGAAGCGCACGCGTCCGGGCAGTGCGGTGTAGATGAATTCCATGGCTTCTCCGAACGGTCAGCGGGACGGGATGATGATGCCGCAGACGTCGCTGTGAGAACCCGAGTTGGCCATCGCCTCGTTGATCTCGGCCAGGCCGTAGGTGCGCGTGATGATGGGCGAGGGGTCGAGCTTGCCCTCCTCGATGAGCCGGGCGTACCGCGGGATGTCGCGGCTCATGCGGACGTTGCCGTTCTGGCAGCCCAGGATGCGGCGGCCTTCCGGGGCGATGCGGATCTGATTCAGCTCCACCGTGGTGCCCAGCTCCGTGACGCCGGTGAGCACGATCGTGCCGGCGCGCCGGGAGAGCTGGATGGTCGATTCCTGGGCCGCGGCCGGTCCGGCGGTCTCGATCACGTGATCGGCGCCGCGGCCGCCCGTGAGGCGCTTGACCTCTGAGACGACGTCGTCCGACCCCGGGTCGATCACGTGATCGGCGCCGAGGCGTCCGGCGAGCTCGCGCCGCCCGGCGATCGGCTCGATCACGATCAGCGGCGCAGCCCCCGCCAGGCGCGCGCCCTGGACGGCCCAGAGGCCGAGCTGCCCGGCGCCGACGACCACAACGCTCTCGTGCTGCTGCACCTGGGCGACGTTGAACACCGCGCCCAGACCCGTTGTGACGCCGCAGCCGAACATCGAGAGCACCTCGTCGGACAGGTCGGTCTCGAGCGGCCAGACCTGGTTCTGCGACACGTTCATCAGCTCGGCGTAACCGGCGACGTTGCCGCAGCCCTCGATGGGGATGCCGTCGTCGCCCACCGCCACCTTGTAGTAGCCGTCGCTGAGGTCGAACAGCTCAGAGCACTGGTCGGGGCGCCCGATGCCGCAGTAGAAGCAGCGTCCGCACTCGGGGGTGCCGGGGACGACGACCCGCTGGCCCACCGAGAACCGCGTGACGCCGGCGCCGACGGCCTCGACGATCCCCATCGAGGAATGCCCGAGGATGCTCGGCGGGTTCTTGCCGAGCTTGCCCCCGACGCTCAGGATGTCGGTGACGCAGAACGGCGAGGCGCCGGTTCGGATGAGCATCCGATTGTCGGCGGGATCGACGAACTCGACCTCCGCCACGTGGAAGGGTGTGTTGTAGGCGCGGAGTACGGCGGCGCGGGCTCGGGGCATGGTGCAGTCCTTTCCGGGGTCAGAAGACCAGCGGCTCACCGAAGTGGTGAGCGGCAGAGGTGGCGGACAGCACGTCGAACTGCGCCGCGATGTGGGTGCGATACATGGCGGCGTCGCGATAGTACTTCTGCATACGCGATCCCTTCTTGGCGGATGCGGTTCCCGCGGTCGCGAAGGCGATGTCGATGGCCTGGGTGGCCAGCTGCGCCGCCTCGAGGATGATCGCCCGCAGCCGCACGTCGTCCAGGGTGCGCAGCGGGCGTCCGTTGTCGCGCCACTGCTCGCCCAGCCGACGGTGCTCACGCAGGGCGCCGAGCAGAGCGGTCTCTGCGGCGTCGGTCTTGGCCTGGATCTGACCGAACCAGCGCTGCACGTCGCGCGACTCGATGCGCGGTCCGCGCGGCGGGTAGCTGGTGTTCTTGCTGCGGACGAGGCTCTCGTACTCGTCGAGCGCGGCGTAGGCGGCGCCGATCTGGGTCGCCACGAGCTCCGCGTTGAAGTAGGTGAGGGTGCGGGCGAGGAAGAGGGGGTCGCCGTGCAGCCGGTAGCCAGGAGTGCCGGGGGCGCCAGCCTCGACGTCTGGGTCGCGGTAGGCGAAGGGCACCACGTGGTGATCGGGCACAACGGCGCCGTCGATGCGGATCGAGTTCGAGCCGGACGCGCGCATGCCGAGTGTGCGATCGCCGCCCCAGTCGTCCAAGATCTCGAACTGCGCACGCGGCACGACGGCGAGGTGCGGGGTGAGCTCGGTGCCGCCGGGCTGCGCCGGGGCGAGGATGCCGACGATCACGTGACTGGAATACGTGGAGCCAGAGCAGTAGTCCCACGTGCCGGTGACGCGATACCCGTCTGCCAGCCTCTCGGCGGGTGACGCGGGAGCCTGCCGCATCGGGGCGATGAAGGGCTCGTCGGCTCCGAGCAGCTCCGCCTGTGCTTGCTCGGAGAACAGCGACGCGAAGTGGAAGGTGTGGCCCGCCCCGAGGATGAAGTTCCAGCCCGCGCCCGGGTCGCCTCGCGAGACCTCGATGCCCACCCGGAAGAAGGTCTCGAGGTCGTAGCCGTAGCCTCCGTACCTGGTGGGGGTGAGGATG
Organism: Okibacterium endophyticum; assembly: GCF_054780075.1. Lineage (NCBI taxonomy): Bacteria > Bacillati > Actinomycetota > Actinomycetes > Micrococcales > Microbacteriaceae > Okibacterium > Okibacterium endophyticum. Next base: position 93,171 of record NZ_BAAGXA010000002.1, read on the forward strand.
TCGTAGAAGCCGGCGTCCACAAACGACTGCTGCATCTCGGGGGAGTGCGATCCGCGTTCCTCTGCCGCTTCCTGATCGTCGCGCAGTCGAGTGCGCAGCGCTGCCGCGCGTTCGACCAGCTGATCCGGAGTGGGGATCGTGGCGCTATGTGTCATGAGAGCTTCTTCGCTATCTGCCGGGGTCGGGATTGTATGACAATCATACGATGGAGACGGGATCGTCACAATCCGCGAGCACGACCCTCTTCGGCCAGGATCGGTGCGCCGACCGTGACCGCGTGGATGCCGAGAACACTCGCCAGCTCCATCACGGCCAGGATCTCGTCGGCGGTGGCGCCGTAGCCGAGTGCGTTCGCGATGTGCAGGCGCAGCCCGCTCTCATAGAGATGGGTGGCGGCGGTGTCGAAGGCGATGTAGACGAGCTCCTTGACTTTGGGAGAGAGCACACCGCTCTTCCACGGCACCGACGAGAAGTCCGTGTAGGCGTCGAACACCTCAGGATCGAGTTCGAGCATCTCGTTCCAGAAGGCGTGCCAGTAGCCGCGGTTGGCTGTGAACTCCTCTTTGAGCCGCTCCTGGTTCTCGGTGAGCGCGGCGGGGGCGTCCCGCATCCCCAGCTCGCGGAGCACGTCGACGAGGATCGGCACCCCGATGTTCATGGCGTGGATGCCGAGGGTCGCACAGAGTTCGAGCACCTCCATCACCTCGGCCATCGTGGCGCCGGCGTCGAGAGCGGCGCGCATGTGCGAGCGGATGCCCGGAACGTGCAGATGGGTCGCGTTGGCGTTCACGGCCAGGCTGATGAGTTCCTGCGTGACGGGATCGAGATGACCCTTGCGGGCGGCCACCGTCGAGAACCGGCGGTAGGCGTCCAGGAATCCCGGATCGAGGTCGAGGATCGCCTGCCAGGTGTCGTTCCAGCTTCCGCGGTCTGCCATCCATGCGGCCTTGATCGCCTCGCGGTGGTCGTCTGTCATGTGCTGTCTTGTCCTTGCTCCGCCATCCAGCGGGCGATCTCGGTGTGGTCGGCATCCGGGGGCAGGGCATCGGCGGCCGCGCTCCACAGCTCCACGGCGCGGTCGGCCAACGGTGTGTCGGCGCCGAGACCGGCGGCGAGCCCGGTGGCGATCCGCATGTCCTTCAGCATGAGCGACAGGGCGAACCCCGAGTCGTAGCTCCCCGGCAGGATGAAGTTCGGCCACTTGTTCTCGGTCGAGCCGCTGCGGCCGCTCGAGGAGTTGATCGCCTCGAGCATAACGGCGGGGTCGAGGCCGAAGCGCTGGGCCGCGAGGATCGCCTCGCTGGCCGAGGCGAGGTGCGTGGCCGAGAGCAGGTTGTTGAACGCCTTCACGGCATGGCCGGCGCCCACGGCGCCGACGCGCCGCACCGACCCGAGGGTCTCGATCACCTCGGTCGCCCGCGCGACGCTCGCCTCGTCGCCGCCGGCCATGATCGTCAGCGTGCCCTTCTCGGCGCCGGACACCCCGCCAGACACCGGGGCGTCGACGAGGCCGATCCCGATTCGCTCCAGCGCTGCGGCGAGCTCTCGGGTGGCCAGCGGCTCGGAGGAGCTCATGTCGATCACGAGCGACCCGGGCGAGAGGGCCTCGGTGAGCCCGCCCGTCATAACCGAGGCGACGACAGACGAGTTCGGCAGCATCAGGATGACCAGTTCCGCGGCGGCGTCCGCGGCGTTCACGACGGTGCGTCCCCCCGCCGACTCCAGCGCGGCGCGGGCGGCGGGCGCCGGGTCCGCCCCGACGACCTCGTGCCCGGCCCGCACGAGGCGTTGCGCCATCGGGGCGCCCATCCGCCCCAGGCCGACGAATCCGATTCTCACGCGGGCGCTCCGATCGTTGCCGCCAGGCCGGCCAGTGGTCCGTCTGTGACGGGGGTGAAGCGTTCGAGGGCGCGGGGGTCATGCCCAGGCACGAGATGACGGGCGCCGGCGGCGATCATACGGCGTATCTCGTCGAACCCCGCGTACATGGCGGGCAGGTCGGCGACGAAGCGGAACGGCAGGTCGTCGTCGTACTCCTCGAAGTAGTGCACGGCGTCGGAGGCCAGCAGCGCGACGCCGTCGGCGGTGTCGACGCGGGTGAGGGTCTGGCCGGGCGTGTGGCCGCCCAGCTCGACGAGGCGGATGCCGGGGGCGACCTCGGCGGTGCCCTCGTACAGGCGCATGCGTCCTTCATCGTGCACGCGTGACAGATACGCGATCTCCTCGTCCTCCGCCGAGTAGCGGAACTGCGCTCGCGCTCCCATCGGACCGGTCCAGAACTCGAACTCCTTGCGAGAGATGTGCACGGTGGCGTTCGGGAACAGCCGCAGGTTGCCGATGTGGTCGTAGTGCGCGTGGCTGACGATGAGGTCGAGCGGCGCGTCGGTGTCGATGCCGAGTGCGGCGTAGGCCTCCGGAACGGTGATCAGCGTCGTGCGGGCGCGGGCGGCGCCGCCAGCGGGGGAGAAGCCCGTGTCGAGCAGGACGGTGCGGTGGTCGTTGCGGATCACCCAGAAGTAGTAGTCCATGCCGATCGGGGCGTCGGGGCGTTGATAGATGTCGTAGTTGAGATACACGTCGCTCTGTGTCGCCTCGCGGGTGCCGTACTTCACGATCACGACCTCGTACGTCGCCTCGTCAGGCGATGCTGTCGTCATAAGCCCTCATCCGGTGGGGTCGCGGCCTGCAGCTGCAGTGCGCGCATCTCGCGTGGGCGGGTGGCGTGGCGGCGCAGGGCGGCCAGCACGGCGGCCAGATCGCCGCGCTCGTAACCCTCCACGATCTCGCGATGATCGTCGAGGACGTCGCGTGTTGTGTACGTGTCTCCGCTGATGGTGCGGTGCTCGAGCGACCGCATTCCCAGTCGGCGGTACGCCTCGACAGCTGCGCGCGATCCGGCGAGCTCGACCATGTACTCGTGAAAGGCGTCGTTCGCGTCGACGTAGCTCGCGGGGTCGTCGAACCTGTCGCTCTGCACACGGTCGAGTGTGGCCTCCATACGCCTCCGCAGCTCGTGCAGCCGATCGTCGTCCACCTGCCCGACGGTGAGCTCGGCGACGCCGATCTCGAGCGTCAGCTTCGCGGTGTAGTGGTCGAACAGCACCGAATCCGGAACGGGCAGCATAACGAACAGCGATCCCTCGCGTCGCAGCAGCGACTCGCTCGCGAGTGTGCGCAATGCGTGCTGCACGAGCCCCTGCTCGATCCGCAGATGGGCAGAGAGCGCCACCGGGTCGATCGTGATCTCGTCGTCGAGCGAGAGAGACATCAGGTGCTCGCGCACGGCGCGCAGAGCCGCCGCGTCTGGGTCAGACTCGAGGCGGCCGAAGGTGCCGCGGAAGTACGTCAGGGGCCGGCCGGGCGACGCCGTGGCGGTGACCACGTGGGCGATGAAGATGCGGTGAGTGGCGGCGTCCACGATGTCTGAGACGCGGCAGGCCAGATGGGCGAGTGCTCCCTCGAGGAGCGGCACGTCGTCCACGCCGCGCCGGATGTCGACACCTGTGTATTTGTCTGGCGCCTTGACCGCGAACCGGCCGGCGAGCCCGACCTGGTCCTCGGCGAGCACGTTGACCGCGAAGACCTGGGCCTTCTCGATGGCACCGGCACCGGCCGAGTCCCGACGGAGGCAGACCATCAGCATGGGGGGCTCATTGGCGACGGAGCTGACGGCGCTCGCGGTGGTGCCGAAATCGACGCCGTCGACGCGGGTGGTGATGACCGTCACGCCGCTCGCGAAGTGAGCCATCGCCTCCTGGAACTGAGTCGGCGTGAGCGCCGACGCGTCCTCGCTTGGCATGAATCCTCCTCGATTGTCTGACAATCATATGGCAAGAGGATGGCTCGCCGCGCCGGGCGCGGCGAGCCATCGGGAACGGGCGACTAGGCCGAGACCGCAGCCGGCACCGCGGCGAGGTCGTCGCGCCGGTGGTCGGGTTTGTATGGCGCCGGTCGCACGGTCGCGCGGATCAGCTTCTGCCTCGTGCCGGGGTTGCCCCACAGCACCTTCACCTCGGTGCCCGGCTCGGCGTATTCGGGCAGCAGGTAGCTCAGGGTGAGAACCTTGCGGTACAGCAGACTGTACCCGGGCGTTGTGGAGACCCCGACGTATTCGCCGGCGTCGTTCTGCACCTCGTCGAACCAGGTGAACCAGCGTTCCTGTGTGGGGATGTCGAGAAAGTCGATCACCTCGCCGTCGCGAAAGTACGAGGAGTAGATGTCGATCACGTCGTCGCTGTTGAACTCCAGGGTCACGCGAGTGCGCTTCGGGTTGTCGCGCTCCGCCTCGAGCGCCGCCTTGCCGGTGAACTCGTGGTTGAAGTCGATCATCCGCCCCCAGCCCAGCTCGATCGGTGACGTGAGGTACTCGTTGATGTCGTCGTGCTGGAAGCTGCCGCGCAACGATGCCCCGAGTCCGAACGTGTCGAAGCGCGTCGAGAAGTACTCGAGCAGGCCGTCCATGCCCGCCCAGTCGGCCATGTAGTGCCAGCCGCCGGTCGGGAACGCCGCCTCGAGGTGGTTGATCATGGCGGTGCGGCGGCCCAGCTGGCGGATGCCGTGCTCGGCCCCGGCCTCGAGCACAGTGTTCCACACGTGGTCGTGTTCGGCCATCGGGCCGTGCAGTTCGAAACCGACCTCGCCCGCCATCCCCTGGCGTAGCAGACGGACGGTGACGCCACCGATGGTCACCTCACGCGAGCGGATGAACTTGATGTCGCGCACGTTCTCGTCGGCTGCCTTCTCGATGATCGCCAGTGCGTTCGGGCCCGAGACCTGGAAGATGAAGGTCTCCTCGAGATGCCACTTGACGTCGTATTTGCCGCTGTCGGCGAGGAATGCGACGACGAAAGCGGTGGTCGACTGGGTGGAGAACGACTGCTCGCCGAGGCGGATGACGATGCCTTCGGCGATGACCTTGCCGAGCTCCGAGCACTGGATGAGGTGTTTGGCCTGACCGATCTCGAACCGGTCGAAGTTGTTGATGCCCGAGTCCTTGAGCAGCTGGAGCGCGTCTGGCCCCTCGAAGTGAACGTCCCACAGGAACGACCAGTCGCCGATGTAGCTCGTCGTCTTCCACGACATCTGCTCGTCGCGCCAGTCGGTGAATTCGCGCTTGTTCCATCCGGGATGCTCCGGATTGGTCAGCGACCGGAAATAGTCGATCATCGGGTTGGTCATCGCGGGTCCTCGATTCCTCGTTGAATGATAGGAGCGATGGCCACGCTAAGCCCCGGCGGGGCCGAGGCGCACCGGTAAAAATACGTGTCCTGCGGCAGGTGTGCGGTGACGTGGAATTACGCTGGTCGCCGCGGCGGCCGACGTGGAGTCTGGTTCTCAGACATCCCACGACGTCGTGGCCGCACGGTCCGGCGCTGCGTGGCATCCATGAAGGAGTCCGCGATGACCGCCCCGAGCCCCACCGTGACGACGGCTGCTGCGCCGGCAGCCCTCGAGCCGCACGAGGCCATCGCCTCGGCGCAGCGTCTGCGTCCGACGCTGATCGAAGAGGCGCCTGCCACCGAGGAGCGGCGTTTCCACTCAGAGGGGCTGCACCTCGCCTTCGTCGAGAACGGTTATTACAACCTGATGCGACCGAAGCGCTACGGGGGATACGAGTTCTCGGCCGCCGACTTCATGCGGGTGATGCGTGAGATCGCGCGCGGCGACATGGCGACGGCGTGGTGCCTCGCGCTCGCCTCCGGCCACAACCTCCAGGTGGGATCATGGTTCGGCGAGAGCGTGCAAAACGAGGTGTTCCGGCCAGACAGCCATTTCGCGGCCCCGTTCACCAGTGCTCCCTCTGGCACGCTGGAGCGCGTGGAGGGCGGTTTCATCCATAGCGGGCTCCACGCGTACGCCTCTGGAGTGCCGTACTCGACCCATTTCATGGCAGCCGCCCGCCACACAGACACGTCCGGCCCGCCGTCGACCTTCCTCGTTCCGCGATCGGCCATCACGATCGTCGACGACTGGGGCCGGACTCTCGGGCTCAAGGGCAGCGGGTCGCACTCGGTGCGCATCGAGAACGTGTTCATCCCGTCCGAGTACGTGCTCGAGGGCAACGTGATCCCACAGATGCAGGTCGTCCTCGACGGGGCGCCGGGGGTGACGCTGCACGGCAACCCGATGTACTACGGGCGGATGATGGGCTTCTTCGGCCTGGAGCTGTCGAATGCCATGGTCGGGGCCGTTCGTGGGGCACTGGACGAGTACGAGGCGTTGATGCCTGCGAAGCGGATCTCCATTCCGCCCTTCAACGTGCGATCCGAAGATCCCTCCTATCTGCGGTGGTTCGGCGAGACGGAGGTCCAGCTGCTGGCCGCCGAGGCGATCCTGGACCGCGCAGCGGACATGATCGAATCGCATTGCGAGCGCGCGGTGCGGGAGGGGCCGCAGGCCTACGAGCTCAAAGACGATTTCCTCATCCACGTTCTGGCCCGTGAAGGACTCGTTGTGGCGTGGAACGCGTTGCTCAAGATCGTCGGCACGGCCGGCTCGAGCGCCGCGGTCAACGGGAGCCGGCTGGAGCGGATCTACCGGGACGCCTCGATGGCCTGGGGCCATTTCAATACCATCAGCGGCAACTGGTCGGCGGAAGGCTACGCGCGAGGTGTGTTCGGCACGCAGGACTGAGGCTGTATGATCGTCATACAGGTACGGAAGGCGGTTCATCATGGCAACATCTCCGGGCGAGGCTTTCGAACGCGGGCTCACGATCCGCAAAGAGGTGCTCGGCGACGAGCACGTGGAGCGTTCGCTCGCCAACGTGACGGACTTCTCCCGCCCGGTGCAGGAGTTCGTGACCGAGCATGTGTGGGGCGCCGTCTGGTCACGTGACGGCCTCGCGCGCCAGACCCGCAGCCTGCTCAATCTCGCCATGCTCACGGCCCTGAACCGCTCCCACGAGCTCGGTGTGCACGTGCGCGGTGCGCTGCGCAACGGCGTCACCGTCACCGAGATACAGGAGACCCTGCTGCAGGCCGCCGTGTATGTCGGAGCGCCAGCCGCTCTCGAGTCGTTCCGTGTGGCCGAGGGCGTGATCGCCGCCTACGCATCCGAGACGAGCAGCGACGGATGACACGGTCACCGCACCCATAACACCCACGTTCGTCGTCTCAGCTCGGCGCGGCGCGGCCGTGCCTCCAATAGCCGGAGAACGTGATGTTGCCCTTCTGCACACCCCTCTCGGTCACGAGGTGTCGCCTGGCTCCGGTGGCGACCGCGGATTCCCCGACCGCGAATGCATACACGTCTCCCGCGGGGAACGTCAGGTCGCCCAGTGCGGGCAGGACAGCGGATCCGGGGCGTGATCCCGCGTCTCGTTCCACCCAGTGCACGGTCATCCCCGGCGGCGGGTCGAGCGGTTGTCGGTCCCGAGGGTCGAACAGCTCGATGAGCGCATGCCCGGTGGCGTCTCGAGGCATGTCGCGCAGGATTCCCGCGACCGCGGGGAGACCGCTCTCGTCTGACACAAGAAGGTTCCAGTCCGCCCGGACCGCCTTCCACCCACGACCCTGGTCGACGAGGGCCGCCTCCGATCCCGATGCGACGGACGCCGCCCAGGGCCCGGCCACACCATCGTCGCCGTGGATGAAGAAGTCCACGTCGAGCTCTGCGGGATCGGGCCGGAAGTCTCGCACGGTGTAGTTGCGAATCACCGGTCGTGCCCCCTTCGGTATCGTCAGGTACTTGAGAAGACCCCCGGGGCCGAACCGGTCGGGAAGCCTGTCGAGCCGGTCGGAATCGTGCACGGGGATCGCGAGACGGAACCACTGGTCGAACCCCTTGAACTCGAACCGCTGAAGGTCGGCTCCTCCGAAGGTGACCCTCGTCATGTTCGGCGTCACCTGTTCTCGGCGGATGACGTTGACGTGAACGAGGCCGGACGGCGAGTGGGTGACAGTGATGTTGCTCATGATCCTCCGAGGTTCGTCTTAGGTTAGCCTAACCTGTTCTATGAGCACTCGCGCCCGCCCGCTCCGCGCATCGGCGCCCGCCGTCCTGATGTGCGCCTTCTGTCGTAGGGTCTTGACATGGATATTCGCGTCGCCGCATACGGGGTCGTCATCGCAGACGACCAGATCCTGCTCGCGCACTGGAATCAGGGCGGGCGGTCGGGATGGACGCTCCCGGGCGGCGGCATCGACCCGGGCGAAGATCCGGCGGATGCCGCCGTGCGCGAGATCTTCGAAGAGACCGGCTTCACCGCCGAGCTCGACGGGCTGCTCGGTGTCGACTCCTATGTCGTTCCCGCCGAGCACCGTATGAGCGGACCTGAGAACGGTCCGTTGCACGCCATCCGCATCGTCTACCGCGCCCGGGTGACAGGCGGAGACCTCACCTACGAACAGAACGGATCGACGGACTGGGCCGCATGGCATCCGCTCGCCGAGATACCCGCACTCGACCGCGTGAGCCTCGTCGACATCGCGCTCGGCTACCTCTAGCCGGCACGAATGAGCGAAGGGGCGCCCGCTCGGCGGACGCCCCTTCGTCTGTTCGTCGCCCCTGCGGGACGGATGCTGATCAGGTGTTGGGCAGCGGCGGCTCGTCTTCGGCCACCCACAACTCGTCGTCGGCCCTGAACGTCTGCCAGACGGCGTAAGCCACGCCGGCCGCAGCGAGCACACCCGCACCGATAGCGATGACGCCGCCGACGCCGATGCCCTTCTTCTCTGGCTCCGGCAGCTTTCCCCCGAGCCGGGCGATGGCCGCCTTCACACGCGCGTCTTTCGCGACGTCGCCGATCGACATGATGGTTCCGACGGCTCCGCCGATGGCGGGAACAATTGTTCTGTCGATGCCGCGCTTCGCCGTCGAGACGAGCGGGGCCACCCGCTGCTCATATGCGCTGGCGACCACCGGGGCGAGCTGTTCCCGCCCGTAGTTGCCCACCTGCCGCGATGCTTCGCGTGCCACGGCATTGGCGTGGTCAAGGATGTCTTGCTGGTGCTGCCACAGCTTGGCGGCATCACCCTTGAGCCGCTTGAGCTCTTTCTTTCGCTTACGTGACAGACTCACGGCTGACCTCCATTGATCGAGTATGAACGCGACAGGTTCCATCTTGCCACCGAATGGTCGGAATACCATCCGAGTGCCCAGTTCCCGTGTGCAAGAATTGAGTCCATGTCAATCCACACCGCTGTTGCCACCCTCCACACGAACTACGGCGATATCAAGGTCGACCTCTATGGCAACCACGCTCCCAAGACGGTCAAGAACTTCGTGGGGCTCGCGACGGGCGACATCGAGTGGGTGGATGAGACCACGGGTGAGAAGAAGCAGAACACCCCGCTCTATAGCGGAGTCATCTTTCACCGCATCATCCCCGGTTTTATGATTCAGGGTGGAGACCCCCTCGGCAACGGAACCGGTGGTCCCGGTTACGCCTTCGACGACGAGATCCACCCCGAGCTCACGTTCAACGAGCCATACATCCTCGCCATGGCGAACGCCGGCGTCCAGATGGGCAAGGGAACGAACGGCTCGCAGTTCTTCATCACGGCAGGACCGACCCCCTGGCTGCAGGGAAAGCACACGATCTTCGGCGCCGTCGCCGATGACGCCGGCCGCAAGGTCGTCGACAAGCTCTCCGGTGTGCCGACGGATGCCCGTGACCGGCCGATCGACGATGTTGTGATCGAGAAGATCACCGTCGAAGAGGTCTGATTCACAGAACGGTGATCGGAGAAGACGCGAGGTACCGATACGTGGTCACGCAATGAGTGCCTCGATCCCGGCCGCGAATCGCGACAACTTCTGTTATCGGCACCCTGACAGGCAGAGCTTTGTGCTCTGCCAGCGGTGCGGCAGAACGATCTGCGGCGAGTGCCAGACGCCTGCAGCCGTCGGGGTCGTCTGCCCCGAGTGCATGCGCGAGCAGCGCGCGGGCATGACGCCGGCGCAGCGCAGGGCATCGCGCGGCGGAGGAGCATCGGTCCAACGCCTTGTGCGCTCCGGTCGACCGGTCGTGACCTATACGCTGATCGGAATCACCGCCGTCGTCTATCTGCTTCAGTGGCTTGTGCCGTCTCTCACGTCGGGACTGCTGTACGCGGGTGTCTACTCGTACCCAGAGGCGTTCGAGCCGTGGCGTATGCTGACGTCGGTGTTCCTGCACTCGACGGGCCTGATCTTTCACGTGCTGCTCAACATGTACACCCTGTGGCTGTTCGGCCAGGCACTCGAGCCGCTGCTCGGCCGAGCGCGTTTTCTGACGCTCTATCTCGTCAGCGGGTTCGCCGGATCGCTCGGCGTGATGCTGTTGTCGAGCCCGCAGACCGCGGTGGTGGGTGCATCCGGTGCGATCTTCGGCCTGATGGGCGCGTTCCTGGTGATCCAGCGACGGCTCGGCGGAAACACCACGGGTCTTCTGGTGCTCGTCGGCATCAACCTCGTGATCGGGTTCGTGCCCGGTTTCAACATCGCCTGGCAGGCACACCTCGGCGGGATGATCGGCGGCGCGCTTGTGGGCCTGATCTTCTACGAGACCCGCAAGCGCGATCAGAGGGGGCTGCAGATCGGTCTGCTCGTCGCCCTGTGCGTGGTGTTCGTGCTGCTCAGCCTGCTGCGGTTCGTCGTCCGCTGACCCTGCGGGGTCCGCTGACCCTGCGGTCGGATGCCTGTCCGTCGCCTACGCATGAGGCGCTCATCCGTCACGAAGGCACCGAATACGACGTTATTCCCTGCTTAAGCGCCGGCTGAAGAGGCGAAAAGCGTCTGCACCACGCGGCGAAGCCTGCCGCAGCAAAGTTATCCACAGGTTATCCCCAGTCTGGGGACAATTACACCCGTGTAATTATCCACACTGTTACTAACCTGTGGAGGGATCGACGGCAGGCTTCAGACGCCGGTGATCAGCGCCAGCGGGTGGTCATCAAGAAGCCGATGAAGGCGATGCCGAAGCCCACAACGATGTTCCAGGATTCCAGAGAGGGAATCGGGAACTGGCCCTGACTGATGTAGAAGACGATGATCCAGAGCAGCCCGATCAGCATAAAGCCGAACATCACCGGCTTGAACCACACCGGGTTCGGTGCGTCTTCTCCGGTTCGCTGAGCGCGCTCGGTCGCCTGCGTGTTGGTGGTTTTCGTGCGTGCCATGCACACGATTGTATCCGGTCGCGCCCGGGGAAGTTCACAGGCTTTGTCACAAGCTGCCGCCGATAGACTAAGGCCCATGTCTTTGCCGCCCGAACTGACTCCGAACGGCGACGTGCCGACAGGCGAACAACCGCCGGTTCAGCACGCTTCGCGACGGGAGGCTCGCGAGTATGCGCGGAGGCGTGCCCAGGCACCGGCCGCTCGAGCCGCTTACACGGAGGACACGAAAGCAGGGGACCCGAAAGAGGACCCGAAGCAGCCTCAGGCAGAGGATCCGAGACAGCCGGGCAAGAAGCCGCACCCCAGGGTCACGGTTCTCGGCGTTGTCGGTGAACTTCTGCTCACGACGGGTGTGCTCGTGCTGCTCTTCTTGTTCTGGCAGCTCTGGCTGAACGACCTCGTTGTGCGCAATGAGCAGAATCAGGCTGCGGCAGACCTCGCAGAGGGGTGGACGCCGCCCGAGATCGAGAGTCCTCCAAAGGACTCGGAGCCCGTCGACTTCGGCGAACCCGTCATCATGGAGCAGCCCGCAGACGCTGAAGCATTCGGTGTGATGTACATCCCGCGGTTCGGGGAGGATTACCAGCAGACCATCGCTGGCGGAACATCCGCCAGCCGTGTGCTCAACACCATCGGGATGGGCCACTACAACGACACGCAGATGCCAGGGCAGGCCGGCAACTTCGCACTCGCCGGTCACCGGAACACACACGGTGCGCCGCTGAAGCAGGTCGCCGAGCTGCAGGTCGGCGACGCGATAGTCATCAAGACGCCAGAGGGCTGGTACACCTATCGCTTCCGCACACTCGAGTACGTGAAGCCGACATCCGTCGAGGTTCTCAACCCGGTCCCGCAGGCCGACGTCGTCGAGACGACAGACGCCCTGATCACCCTGACCAGCTGCAATCCGATGTTCTCGACGGCCGAGCGTATCATCGCGTACGGCGTCTTCGAATCGTGGCAGCCGTTGTCCGCCGGTGAGCCGCCGGCCCTGACAGAACTGGAGAGTTGATGTACGGTGCCCTCTGGCGCGCGCTGCCCGGACCGTTCTGGGTCCGTCTCATTATTATGCTTGTGCTGATCGCGGCGGTTCTCGTCGCGTTGTTCACCTGGGTCTTTCCCCTCGTCGAGACCCTTGTCTTCAGCCCAGACGTCACCGTTGAGGAGTGACCGTGACCCGTGTTCTTGTCATCGACAACTACGACAGCTTCGTCTATACGCTCAACGGCTACCTGCTTCAGCTCGGAGCTGAGACCGAGGTCGTGCGAAACGACGCTTTCGCAGCATCGGATGCCGCCAGCCGCCTCGACGGGTTCGACGCGGTCATGGTCTCGCCCGGGCCGGGCAAACCGGCTGACGCCGGTGTGTCGATTCCCGTTGTGAACGCCGCCCTGAAATCAGGTGTTCCGCTGTTGGGTGTGTGCCTGGGGCACCAGGCCATCGCCGAAGCCTTCGGGGCGACGGTCACGAACGCCGATGAGCTTATGCACGGCAAGACCTCGCTCATCACCCACGATGACAGTCCGTTCTATGAGGGAGTGCCGCAGCCGTTCACGGCGACGAGATATCACTCCCTCGCGGTGGTGGACGGCACGGTCCCGAGGGAGCTTGTGGTCACCAGTCGCACAGAGGGCGGTGTGATCATGGGTGTGAGGCACGAGTCGGCGCCGATCTATGGTGTGCAGTTCCACCCCGAGAGCGTTCTCACGGAGGGTGGTTACCGAATGCTCGGAAACTGGCTTGCCGTGAGCGGACTTCCGTCTGCGGCCGAGACGGCCAGAACGCTCACCCCGCTCGTCACCGGCTAGGCGCCCTGCTCGCTCACTCGTTTCGTGTGCTCCCGCTCGCCGACGCCACGCCATACGGCTTCCCACGCGCCACACCTTTTGTGACGCGCGCCCCTATCTCGGAGCGCGCATCACAAAAGGTGTAGCGCGTGGGCGTTCCGCAGCACGAGCACGAGCACGAGCACGAGCGCGCAGTGCGCAGCATGCCCGTGTCTCTGAGGCAAGGGGGTTGTCGCCGCGGGCAAAACCGGCACATTGTGAAGCATGACAGTGCTTTCTCCCTCTGACACCCCCGCACCACGGGCTTCTGCATCCGCAGAGGTCTCTGAATCGACACACGCTTCTGCATCGCAACAGGGGCCGCCACCGCCCGTCTCATCGCACGTCGCGCCGGCCGCGCCGCCGGTCTCATCGCAGGTCGCGTCGGCCGCGTCGCCAGCCGCGTCGCACGTCGCGCCCGCGGCACGGCTGAGCCCACGCTCCGTCGCACAGCCCTGCGCTCGCGGACCGGTGAGCTCCGCGCTTCTCGACGTGCTGAAGAACACCCCGGACGAGAGCGGTGCTCTGCTCGACCGGCTCGGCGCGCAGGTCGACCTCGTGCTGCCCACCGTCGATGACCTCGTGCACAACGACGACCTTCAGCTCGCCCTCTTCGTCCTCTATGGCCTTCACTACGGCGGTGTGCTCGACGTCGATGACGGCTGGGAGTGGAACCCCTCGCTGATTCAGCTGCGCGGCCGCATCGAGCGCGCCTATGAACAGCAGTTGCGCGCACTCGTGCGCGTGCCGCACCCGCCTGAGCCAGACGCCGAATCGGTCGCCTCTGCGCTGTTCGCCCTGACGGCCGACGACGACGGACCCAGCCTGTCTCGTTATGTGGCTCGAGAGGCCACGCGTGAGCAACTCGTGGAATTCGTTGTGCAGCGCTCGATCTATACCCTCAAAGAGGCCGATCCGCACAGCTGGGCGATCCCTCGCCTCGGCGGCAGAGCCAAGGCGGCGATGGTCGAGATCCAGTCGGACGAGTATGGCGGCGGTCGCCCAGACCGGATGCATGCAACGATCTTCGCGCGCACCGTGCGCGCTGTCGGCCTCGACGACAGCTACGGCGCCTACATCGACAACGTTCCCGCCGTGACACTGGCGTCGTTCACCATGATGTCGATGTTCGGGCTCAACCGCCGACTGCGGGGCGCCATCGCCGGCCACCTCGCCGCGTTCGAGATGACCTCGTCCGTGCCGAACCGGTTCTATGGCAACGGGTTCCGCCGGCTCGGGTTCGGCCCAGAGGTGACGGACTACTTCGACGAACACGTCGAGGCGGATGCCGTTCACGAGCAGATCGCCGGACGCGACCTCGCCGGCGGGCTGGCCGAAGACGAGCCGGAGCTTCTGCCGGACATCGTGTTCGGTGCCGCTGCGTGTCTCGCCGTCGACGGGCTCGTCTCCCGTCACATGCACGACTGCTGGTCCGAGGGCCGCTCCTCACTGCGGATGCCCCTGGCCGACCGGTCGGCGACGCGACCATGAGCACGTCGTCGCGGCCGCTGCATCCGCCCGCCCGTCTCGACGCGGAGTACGTTCTTCCCCTCGCCTGGAACGATGACATCGAACTCGACGACCTCACCGAGTACCTCGCCTGGCTGCGCGAACGCGTCGACGTCACTGTCGTCGACGGCTCGCCCGAACCCGTGTTCGCGGTGAACGAGCATCGCCTCACGCCACTCGTCAGGCACATCAGGCCGGATGCCGCTGCGGGCGCAAACGGAAAGGTCACGTCTGTGGTCACGGGGCTGCGCGTCGCGCGCCACGAGCGGGTGATCATCGCAGACGACGATGTGCGCTACGACGACGGCTCGCTCGATGCGGTGTTCACGGCGCTCGGTGCTGCCGACATCGTGCGTCCGCAGAACGTCTTCACGTCGCTGCCGTGGCATGCCCGCTTGGACACCGCGCGCACCCTCGTGAACCGGGCGTTCAGCGCGGACTATCCGGGCACGCTGGGAGTTCGGCGGTCTGCCGTTCCAGACGACGGATACGATCCGAACGTGCTGTTCGAGAACCTCGAGCTCATTCGCACGGTCATCGCCTGCGGCGGACGGGAGACGAAGGCGAACGCGGTGTTCGTGGGGCGCGTGCCGCCGACGAGCGAGCATTTCAGGAGGCAGCGGGTTCGGCAGGCATATGACAGCCGAGCCCAGCCGCTGCGATTCGTGCTCGAACTCGCACTGCTGCCGGCCCTTCTGTGGGCTCTCGCGCGGCCCAGGCGGCTGATCGCCGGTGCTGTGCTGTGCTGTGCGGTCGCCGAGCGTGGCAGGCGGCGTGACGGCGGGCGCAGCGTCTTCCCGCCGGCTGCCGCGCTCTGGGCTCCGCTCTGGGTGGCCGAGCGAGCCGTGTGCTCCTGGATTGCGCTGGGGGCCAGGATTCGCGGCGGCGTGCGATACAGGGGCACCCGCATCCGGCGCGCTGCGACGCCGATGCGCAGGCTCGAGAGGCGGTACAGATGACAACACCAGCAGAGGATGCCGGTCCAGACGTGCGCATCATGGCCTGCACAGACGGTCCGTTGCTCGTGCGCGGTGAGATCGATCTCGTCGACGCGAACGGCGAACCGATCGAGCGCCGCAGGCGTGCCGTCGCGCTCTGCCGTTGCGGGGCATCCACGATCAAGCCGTTCTGCGACGGCACGCACAAGCTCACCGGGTTCAAGACCGGCGCCGGTTCTGAGTGAGCGGGCCGGGAAGGGTTCGACGACAGCGAACCGGCGGCGGTCACAATGGAGGACGTCCGAACGAGAACTTCGTCCCCACCTGGTCCGGCGTCGAGAAGGCCATCCGCTCGGCGATGCCCGCCCAGGGCGTCAGATGACCTTGCCCTCGTTCTCTGGGGTCATCAGGGGCGCGGCCGTCTGGGGAGTCAGGGCGAGGACGATCGCGAGTGCGCCACTCGTGATCTGGGCGCCGATATCGAAATCGGTGAGGCCCGTCGGCAAGAGGCCGAACGCCGTGCGGTCGCCGGAGAGGCCGATGAGTGCGAGAAGCACCATGATGCCGCCGACGCCGATGAGCACCACACGAAGAGGCGCAGACGACGTGCCTTCCCTGAGGCCGACAGCGAGGAGCGCGGCCGCCATCGCCAGGTAGAGCAGGTCGATCATGATGTCCACATTGAACATCGCGAGAAAATGGGTGCCCTCGATGAAGAGCCCGCCGAGCCCGTGCATGGCGAACACGATGCCGAGGATCAGCGCATATGGTCTGCCCACCACGAACCTCCCTGTTGTGCGTGCTGCGTTTGTGCGCGTGCTGCGTTCACGCACCGCTCCTCGGAGCAAACCAGAAAGCACAGGGGGTATCGAGGGGGTTGACAGAATCGGGCCCACACGGGACCGGCCTCAGCACTGCTGGCCGAGCGCGTCAGCCGGAGCAGTAACCGAGCTGGATCGTGGACTTCTGCGGCACGTCACCCGGTGCGAGCGACTGCGTCACGACGGGGTTCCCTGCGGCGGACGCACAGTTGGGGTCCGGCACCGGTTCCACGATGAGGCCCACGTCATCCGCCTGCATCATCTGTGTTGCGACCTCGAGGCTCTGCCCACGGACGTCTCTGATCGTCACAAGACCGCTCGAGGCGATCAGGTTGACCGTGGTGCTCTCAGCGACCTCGGTGCCGGCCTCGGGGTCGCTGTCCATCACGGTGTCCGCAGGAACGTCAGGGGAGTTCTGTGTGGTGATCGACCCGAGCCTGAGCCCTGACGCCTCGATATCCGTCGTCGCCTGCGCGGTGGTCTTGTTCGTCACGTCCGGAACGGCGACGGTCTTCGCGCCGGACGAGACGATCACCCTGATGGTCTCTTTGGGTTCGACGACGACGCCCGACGCCGGTTCCGTTCTGACAACGGACCCTTCGTCGACGGTGTTGCTCTCTTCGGTGGCGATGCTCGGCACCAGGTCGAGCCCCACAAGCGTGTCTTCTGCGCTCGCCTGTGTGACCCCAACGAGATTGGGAACGGTCACCGTGTCTGTCGGCAGATTCGGTGTTGTGGGCAGCGAGAGCACCCAGATGAGCACGGCGACCATCACGACGGCGACAGAGGCGATCGCCGCCCAGATCCAGACAACCGGGGGCCGGCGCTGCGTGCGCACCGACGAGTCGTCACTCGTCAGCTGCCTGAGCGCCTGCTCTGTGGTGTTCGACGGACTGGGCGTCTCACCGAACAGCACGGTCGCGGGGTCGTCTTTCCGCTTGTGCACGGGAACCTTGCCCGCCCCCGCCAGGTCGAGTTCTTCACGGAACTCCGCCGCAGACTGGTAACGTTCGGCACGATCTTTTGTGAGCGCACGGCGCACCACCAGATCGAGAGCGGGTGAGACGCTCGGGTTGAGCGACGAGGGCTTCACAGCGATCTCGCTCACGTGCTGGTAGGCAACGGCCACAGCCGTGTCCCCCCGAAACGGCGCACGCCCGGCGAGCAGCTCGAAGAGCACAACACCCGTCGAATAGAGATCGGTGCGGGCGTCGACGGTCTCGCCCTTTGCCTGCTCGGGAGAGAAATACGAAGCGGTGCCGAGGATGGCCGTGGTCTGCGCAACCGTCGACGACGAGTCTGACACCGCTCGTGCGATCCCGAAGTCCATCACCTTGACGGCATCGCTTTCGGTGAGCATAACGTTGCCTGGCTTGATATCGCGGTGCACCACCCCGGCACGGTGGGAGTACTCGAGAGCGGTCAGGATGCCGCCGACGATCGCAACAGCGCGACCCGGATCGAGAGGGCCGTGTGCGATCAGCGACTTGAGGGTGCGTCCCTCGACGTATTCCATGATGATGAACGGCTCGCGGGTGATGCGGCCGTCGTTGTGCTTGATCGACTCTTCACCGGCGTCGTACACCCGAACGATTGCGGGGTTGGACATGCGTGAGGCCGCCTGCGCCTCTTGCCTGAAGCGTGTGCGGAAAGTCGGATCGGCGGCGAGATCCGCCTTCAGGATCTTGATGGCGACGGTGCGGCCGAGCGTGGTGTCGGTGCCGCGATACACATTGGCCATGCCCCCACGGCCAATGAGGTCACCGACGAGATAGCGCCCGGCGAGCAGGCGTTTGTCGTCAGCCACGTGTTTGTTCTCCTTCTGCCCCCGAGCGATGCTGCTCTGCTCAAGCTTAGCGACCGAAACTGATCAGTCCTCGGTGCCAGGCGGGGGCGTGGTGGCGCCGCCACTCGGGGCAGCCTCGATGTCTCCGGTGTATGAGGGAGAGGCACCGGATTCGCTGTCGTTGCAGAAAACCGAGTAGTGCGCCTCGAACGGCCCTGCCGTGCCGAGCTTGACCTGCGCGGTGTTCGTGCTGACCGCACCGCCAGGGGCGTTGATCACCTCACCGCCAGACACGCTGATGCGGTAGCCGAGCACCTGCATGCCGGCCGGGCACTGGGTGAATGCCGGCCAGGTCACTGTCACCGTCGCGCCGGCCACCAGCTGATCGCCCTGCACGGTCGGCGCTGTGCTGGGTGTGGGGATCTGCGCCACTTCTGTGTAGACGCTCAGCGTGACGACGGTGCCCTCGTTCAGGTTGCCAACGGGGTTCACGTCATAGACGGTGCCGACCTGTTCGGGCGAGGGTGCTGCGTTGCCGTTGTGGCGTTCCGCGGCGAGCCCCATCTGAGTGAGCAGCGCGGCGGCCTCGTCATAGCTCTTGCCCAGGAAATCCGCTTCATTGACCGAAACCAGCGTGGAGGTGGGCTCCGGTTCCTCTGTGGGTGTGTTCGTCGGCGTCGACGCGGTTC
This sequence comes from Okibacterium endophyticum, assembly GCF_054780075.1. Taxonomy (NCBI): domain Bacteria; kingdom Bacillati; phylum Actinomycetota; class Actinomycetes; order Micrococcales; family Microbacteriaceae; genus Okibacterium; species Okibacterium endophyticum. The sequence goes on from NZ_BAAGXA010000002.1 coordinate 111,842, forward strand.
GCGTCGCAGAGGCGGATGTCTCGGGAGCGTCGCCCCCGTTGCCCTGGTTCACGAGCGCGATGATCGTTCCCGCGAGCACAAGAAGCAGGATGGCGACGAGAGCGATGAGAGGCCACGTCCACGGGTTGCGCTTCTTCTTCTCACCGTCTTCCTCTTGCTCGGGAACGGGAGCCGTTGTGGTCGGTGGTTCGCCCGCGCCGAGGAGTGTCGTCACGGCGTCGTCCGAGCCGGAGGCCATCACGGTGGTCGCGGCGGTGAGACCGCCGGCGATCGCCGGGACCGCCGCCGTGGCCGCAGCGACATCGCCGCGACGAAGCGCTTCTGCCGCACGGGCGACGTGTGCCGTCGACGAGGGGCGGTCGGATGGCTTCTTGGCGATCATCGACAGCACGAGGGCGCGCACCGGTTCAGGCACCGTCGCCGGCAGATCGGGCGGCATCTCGTTGATCTGCGCCATGGCGATGGCCACCTGCGACTCACCCGTGAACGGGCGCTTGCCTGCGAGGCTCTCATAGGCGACGATGCCGAGCGAGTAGATGTCGGTGGCGGGCGACGCCGGGTGGCCGGAGGCCTGTTCCGGAGAGAGGTACTGCACGGTTCCCATCACCTGGCCGGTCGCCGTGAGGGGAACCTGATCGGCGATGCGGGCGATGCCGAAGTCGGTGATCTTGACGCGGTTGTCGGGGGTGATGAGCAGGTTGCCGGGTTTGATGTCGCGGTGCACGAGCCCTGCCGCGTGCGCGGCCTGCAGTGCGCGAGCGGTCTGGGCGACGATGTCGAGCACACGATCGGTCGGCAGCACCTGCTCACGTTCGAGCACCGTCGACAGTGCCTCACCGGGGACGAGCTCCATCACGAGGAACGCGCTGCCCTCTTCTTCGCCGTAGTCGAAGACGTTCGCGATGCCCTCGTGGTTCACCAGCGCTGCATGTCTGGCCTCTGAGCGAAAGCGCTCGAGAAAGTTCGGGTCGCCCAGGTACTCGTCCTTGAGAATCTTGATGGCGACCGTGCGGCCGATGACGAGGTCGGTGGCCTGCCACACTTCACCCATGCCGCCGATCGCGATACGGGATTCCAGCTCGTAGCGCCCCCCGAAGGTGAGCCCTGCTGTGGGTCTCATTTGTTCAGCACCGCCTCTATAACTGTTTTTGCGATCGGCGATGCAATGGCGTCGCCGTAGCTGTGGTGGCCCAAGTTCGCATCGTTCTCCACCACAACGGCGACAGCGACCTCAGGGTTTTCTGCGGGAGCGAATCCGGTGAACCAGAGTGTGTACGGGTTTGACTCACCATTCTCAGCGGTGCCGGTTTTCCCCGCCACATCCACTCCTTCTATTCTTGCATTGCTGGCCTGACCGGATTCGACGCCTGCGACCATCATGGCAGTCAGATCGAGAGCGACATCCTCGTCGAGCACCTCGCTCAACACGCTGGGCTCGTGTTGCAACAGCGGTTGCAGGTTGCTGCCGATGACCTCGTCGACGAGTGTGGGCTGCATCAGCGTTCCGCCATTCGCGATGCCGGCAGAGACGAGGGCCATCTGCAGCGGCGACGCTCGCACCTCCCACTGGCCGAAACCGGTGAGCCCGGTCTGCGGCTCGTCGAGCCCAGGCGGATAGATGCTCGCCTCTGTGGTGGTCGGGATGTCCATCGACTGGTTGAACCCGAACTTGTCCGCCATCTCGCGAATGGCGTCGTCACCGAGTTCCATGGCGAGTTCTGCCATGGGGATGTTGCAGCTGAGCCTGATCGCCTCTGCAAGGGTCACCGTCTCACCTGAACCGCAGGTGCCTCGCGTGAAGTTGGTCACTATCGAGTTGGTGCCTGGCAGTCGCAGCTGCGCGGGGTTCGCAAACTGGGAGTCCGGTGTGTAGTCGCCGCTCGCGAGGGCGGCGGCGGCGACAACGACCTTGAACGTGGAGCCCGGAGGGTTGAGGTCTCCGCCGATCGCACGGTTGATGAGCGGATGCAGGGGGTCTGCGTTGAGCGCCTTGTAGGTCTCGACCATCTGGGGGATGTTGTGGGTGGCGAGAACGTTCGGGTCGTACGTCGGCTTCGACACCATGGCGAGGATGCGCCCGGTGGACGGCTCGATCGCGACCACCGCACCCTGAAGGTCGCCGAGGGCATCCCATGCCGCCTGCTGCACGACCGGGTCGATCGTCAGCTCGACGGCCGCGCCCTTCGGCGGCTGGCCGGCGATGATGCGGTTGATCGTGTCGAAGAACTGCGAGTTGCTCGAGCCGGAGAGGTACTCGTTCATCGACTGCTCGATGCCCATCGAGCCCTGCGTCGGGTTGTAGTACCCCGTCACCGCGGCATAGAGCTCACCAAGCGGGTATTCGCGTTGAAAGACGAATTCATCACCCGTCGGCACGGACTGGGCGATCACCTGGCCGTCTGCGAGAATCGCACCGCGTTCGGTGTCGTAGCTCTGATAGAGCGCACGGGTGTTGCGTGCGTCGCCGATGAGGGCGTCAGCCTGCACCACCTGGATGATCGTCGTCGACCCGAACAGGGCGAGGAACATCGCCAGCACAACGAAGCCGACGCGTTTCAGTTCTTTGTTCACGTTGTATTCACCGCCGATGTGTTCTGGGGTGCCGCCCTGACGCTGTCGCTCGCACGCATGAGCAGGGCGACGATGATCCAGTTCGCGACCAGGGAGGACCCGCCGGCCGCGAGGAAGGGGGTCGTCAGGCCTGTGAGCGGGATCACCCGGGTGACACCACCGACCATGATGAAGACCTGCAGGGCAACGGTGATGGCGAGCCCCACGGCGAGCAGCTTCGAGAAGTCGTCTTGGCTGGCGAAGCCGATGCGCAGTCCACGTGAGACGAACAGCAGGTAGAGCGCGAGGATGGCGAACAGGCCGGCGAGACCGAGTTCCTCGCCGAGGCTCGCCACGATGTAGTCGCTCTCGGCCAGAGCGGTGAGTTCGGGCCGGCCCTGTCCGAGGCCCGTCCCGATGAGTCCGCCCTGAGCCAGGCCGAACAGGCCTTGCACAAGCTGCCAACTCCCGCCCTGGGCTTCGTACACGGCAGGATTAAAGGGATCCAGCCAGTTCTCGAAGCGGCCCTGCACATAGGTGAGGGTGCGGCTGGCGAAGAACGCTCCCGCGCCGAACAGCAGGATCCCCATGATGACCCAGCTGAGGCGCCCCGTCGACATGTAGAGCATCACGAGGAACATGCCGAAGTACAGCAGCGCCGTGCCGAGGTCGCGCTGGAAGACGATGATCGCCATCGCGAAGGCCCAGACCACCAGGATCGGGCCGAGGTCGCGCAGACGGGGGAACTGCATTCCGAGGAACTTCTTGCCGACCATCGAAAGGCTGTCCCTGGTGCGCACGAGGTAACCGGCGAAGAACACGGCAAGAGCGATCTTGGCGATCTCGCCGGGTTGGAAGCTTCCGATGCCGGGGAGGCTGATCCACACCTGCGCACCGACATCCTGTCTGGCCAGTCCTGGCACGAACGGCAGCAGCAGCAGCACGAACGCGAACAGCCCGAACAGGTAGGTGTAGCGGAAGAGCAGGCGATGGTTGCGTATGAGGACGATGACGGCGATGGCGGCCACCACGGCGATGGCGCTCCAGGCGATCTGCCTGGTCGAGAATGCCTCCCAGCCGCTGTCGCCCTCCGCGAGGTCGATGCGGTAGATCTCGGCGATGCCGAGACCGTTGAGGAGTGTCGCGATCGGCAGCAGCAGCGGATCCGCCTGCGGGGCCACGTATCTCAGGCAGATGTGAAGGCCGATGACGAGCACAGAGAGTGCCGCGCCGAGATACACGAGATTGAGGTCGACGTGGCCGAGCGCGCCGAGTTGCACGAGCAGAATCGCGCTCGCGTTGATGGCGCACGCGAAGATGAGCAACGCGAGCTCACGGTTGCGGAGCTTCTGCGGCAGGCGCAGCTTCTTCATGGTGCGGATGACAGCGGTGTCCGCTTTGAACTCCGGCTGGGGACGGCTCACGTCCACAACGCGACCTCCGACCGCAGCCGTCTTCCTGGGCTCTGACATCATTCACCGCCCCCGGGCTCGCCGGTGTTCCCGGTGTCGCCGTTCTCGCTCTCGTCGATGGACGTCGTGCGCAGGCTCGCGACGATCCGCTCGGCATCGCTGAGCGACTCTGCGCTGATGGTGTTCTCGACCTGCTGACGCTGATAGGTGGACAAGAGCGACAGCGGAATACCTGTGTCCTCGTGCTCCTGCGACAGTTCGAACGGGCCGATGTTCTGCTGGATGCCCTGGTAGATGACAACCGTGTCCTCGTCGGCGCCGACGAAGTACCTGGTCTGCGTCCAGGCGTAACCGAGGATGCCGATGAGCACAACGCCCATCACCACGGCGATCGCGCCGACGAGCCAGGTGAGCCGGCGGCGTCTCGCGCGTCTGGCATCCTCTTCGATCAACTCGTCGAGGTAGTCGTCGGATTCGGGTTCGAAGTGCGAGGGGCCGGTCGACGTCACCCGGCCCGGGTGCAGACGAAGGCCGGGGAGCAAGCCGGTGCGTCTGGGAGCCTGCGGTTGGAGGGCGAGCGGACGAGAGGCCGAGCCGACGGTGACCGGGGCAGCGGCCGTCGCAGAGCGGTCGGCTCCCATGTCGCAGACGACGACGGTGACGTTGTCTGGCGCACCACCGGAGAGGCTCTTTCGGACCAGAAGCTCGGCGGCGCGCTGTGCGGGGATCTGCTGGGCGAGGATGTCGCGGATGTCGTCGGCGTCGACGACGCCGGAGAGGCCGTCTGAGCAGATCATCCATCTGTCGCCCGGCTGTGTGCCCATCACCATCGTGTCGACCTCTGGCGACGAGTCGACATCGCCGAGCACACGCATCAGCACCGACCGCCTGGGGTGGACCATCGCTTCTTCAGGGGTGATGCGGCCGGAGTCGACGAGGCGCTGCACGAAGGTGTGATCGGTTGTGATCTGACTGAGCTCGCCCTCGCGCAGCAGGTAGATACGCGAGTCGCCGATGTGCGCGATGGCGACCTCGTCACCCACGACAGCGATGGCATCCACTGTTGTGCCCATTCCGGTGAGCTCGGGATGCTCGAACACAGTCTCGGTGAGCTCGCTGTTCGCGCCGATCACCGCACTCTGCAGGGCGCGAAGGGCATCTTGCGGAGAATCGTATTCGGCGTCCGCCTCGATCAGGCGCTGCACGGCGATCGCCGATGCGACGTCACCGCCAGCGTGGCCCCCCATGCCGTCTGCGACCACGAACAGATGGGTTCCGGCATAACCGGAGTCCTGGTTGTTCGACCTGATCTTCCCGACATGGGAGATGGCCGCGCTGTCGCTCGCTTGTGCCATCACCTACCGCCGCAGCTCGAAACTGGTCGCACCGATTTTGATCGGAGTGCCGAGGTGAACCTGCGTCGGAGAACTGATGCGTTTGCCTGCCAGATAGGTGCCGTTCGTGGAGTCGAGGTCCTGGATCATCCACTCGTCGTTCCAGAGCAGCAGGCGTGCGTGGTGGGTCGACGTGTAATCGTCTTTGATCACGAGCCCTGAATCGTTCGCACGGCCGATAGTGAGCGGATCGCGTCCGAGACTGACCTCGAGACCTTCCTTCGGTCCCGATGTGATCACCAGCCGTGACGTGTTGTGGACCGTCGCCTTCTCGTGCCTGCCTGCCGCGGGCGGCGGCGCAGGGGCGGGCTTCCTCGCCGGTGCTGCCGCTTTCGAGGGGGCGCCCTTTCTGGCATCCGCCGGTGTTCTGCGAGGCGTCTGGCCGAACATGTCGCTTCGGAGCGCGTAGATCACGGCGAAGACGAAGAACCAGAGCAGAAGCAGAAAGCCGATGCGCAGGATCAGAAAGGTGAGCTCACTCTCGATCACGTTCGGGGCCCCCAGAAACCGTCGCCGACATCGTCTGCCGAGAACGCCGTGGTGGCGTCGTCGACGGCGGGCTGCGCGGCAGCCTGTTGAGCAAGCACTCGGAACACAATACGCGTCCGGCCGATCTGCACAACCGAGTCGGGCTCGAGGGCGGCCTGCTGGATGCGCCTCCCGTTGAGCTCTGACCCGTTCGTGGAGCCGAGGTCGCGGACCTGGGCGCGCTCGCCGTCCCAGAGGATCTCGACGTGCTTTCGGCTCGTGCCCGAGTCGTCGATGGTGATGTCGGCGTCGCTGCCCCTGCCGATCACCGTGCGGCTTTTGGTGATGCGGTGGCGCTTGCCGTCGATGTCGACGGCCGGCGTCCAGGACACCTGTCCTTTGACGTTCGTCGAGTCGATCTGCATCATGCCGTCACTGAGGCCCTCGTCCGGCCTGAGCCGGATGCGCACCCCGCCGGCGAACTGGTAGCCCTGCTGCTTGGCGTGCTTCTGCACAACTGTTGTCAGCTCGTCGATGAGCGCGGGACCGATTCCGGACATCCGCTCGTGGTCCTTCTGCGACATCCGCACCGTGAACTCGTTCGGGGCCAGGATGCGGTCGCGGGTCACGACGGCGGCACGGGTGTCGAGCTCACGCTTGAGGCCGCTCGAGATCTCGACCGGCTGCAACCCCGAACGGAAAGTCTTCGCAAACGCACCGTTCACGGCGCGCTCGAGACCTTTCTCGAAGTTATCCAGTATGCCCACGACTCTCCCGATCAGGTTCAGTTGGCTATGCACATGTTAGTAGGAGGTACTCGGGATCCGCCTGAGACCCTGCTGGCGCCGTGGTGCGGGCCCTGCGCCGGTCGAGCTCGTCGAGACCCGCGGTGTTCGAGACCCGAGGGGCTCGGTGCTCGGGACGGATGGTTTCGACACGGTCCGGCCTCGCTTCGCTCGGTCGCGCCCGCTCAACCATCGGGGGTTCGGCCGGGCCGCTCGATCAGCGGGGATGCCACCACAGCGACAGATTCGACCGGGTCACGTGCACCCCATTCGCGTACATGGCCGCCGGGTTTCGTTCCACCCCTGTGCTCGTGCTAATCTCACTGGGTTGACACGTGTGTTTGCCGCGTGTCAGTGGCTCGCGCGAGTGGCGGAATTGGCAGACGCGCTGGCTTCAGGTGCCAGTGTCCTTACGGACGTGGGGGTTCAAGTCCCCCCTCGCGCACAGTAATCGCACAGCAACGCTGTCCCTGGCGACATCGTGCCGCTTCATCCGTCACTTAAGCACGTTATGGGGCGCCAAAGCGTGCTTAAGTGACGGCCGAACCGCCGAAGCTGCGGAGAATCTGGCCTGCAGCCCGGGTCGTGGGTTTCGGGGTGCCCAAACGACGAAAGCCACGGCGAGCACGGGGATGGCGAACGACAGCATCGGGGCGATGAGCATCCCGAGGAATGCTGCGTATCCGATCCCGATGAGCACGCCCGCGGCAGCTCGGATACGGGCGGGTGCGCTAAGTCGCGGGATGATCCACCAAGCGATCGCCGTTCCGCCCAGGATTGCTCCGACAGCTGTGGCAGGGGCCATGTCTTCCCACTCGGGTGCGTTCAGGTAGGCGACGGCCTCGGCTGCGAACGAGAGGAGGACCAGGAGCAGCGGCCCCCAGGCATGGGCGGGGTGACGGGACGTGCGGGCAGTGACGAGAACACCAGTTCCGGCGAGTAACGGCAGTGCCGAGACGAGCGCGATAGTGATGCCCTGTCCCATAACGGCTGTTCCGTCCGGACCACCGGGAAACCACGATGTGCCCGTCAGCGCATACACAACTCCCACCGTGCTGGTGACGGCGGATATCAAGGCCAGGCCTCGCGCGAGGCTCTGTGTCCGCCGCGGAACGACGGCGATAGAGGCAGCCACTGGGGGGACGACCGGCGGTGCTGGTTGTTCGCGGCGGATTGTGGCGAGTGCGAGCAGCGTGACACCGGTGGCGACGAGCGCAGCGATGTAGGGTGAGATCGGCTGGATACCGATCAACGGTGCGAGCACGATGCCCGCGAGAGCCGCCAGTATCACGCAAACGATGCGCCGCAGTCGAGATTGGCGGAGTAAGCCGTCTACGAGCACGGCGATCGCCGTGGCACCCAGGGCCCAGGATGCGAGGAACAGCCATGGCCAGACCGTCGCTATCCCCGTTGTCGGGAGACCCTCGTCCGCGGCGTTGAACCCTGCACTCCAGGAGAGCGCAGTGACTGCGCTGCCTCCCACGGCCAACAATGACAGTGAGAGCACCGCGATCACACGCGGTTCAGACAACAGGCCCCTGTGTCGTATCAACGACGCCGCCCCGAGCACAGCCAGTCCAGGACAGATCGCGGTCGTGAGCACAGGAAGCACCCAGCCCAATCCCGCCGTTGCCATCGGGGCAACGGCCCAGACGGTGATAATCCCGGCTAGGGCGGCTGCGAGCATTGCGATAAGCGCTGACCGGAGCGCCACCTGCGCTGTCAGCCGCGTGGCCAGACCGTGAAGGGCCGCGGAGAAGCGTTCGGACGGTGTCGGAGCAGTTCGACCGTTGCGCTCGGCCTCGTCGAGCATCGCACCCAGCAACACGTCGCCGTTACGCTCGCGCCATGCGCGCGGATACCACCGCAGCAGACGCCGAAACCGCCCCTCCTGCACCATGCTCACACCACCATCGCACGAGACGGTACGAATGCCGCTTTGCCGGCCGCTAGACGACTGCGGGCTACGAGCGCGGAACGTTCCAGCAGCTCGACCTCGTCCGCCAGCTTCCCAGACCCGACATCGGTGATCCGGTAATACCGGCGAGCACGACCATTAACAACCTCTTCGCCAGCTGCACGGATCAGCCCGTCGCGCTCAAGCCGCTCAAGCGCCGCATACAGTGTCGTGACCTTCAACACAACCCGCTCTCCTGACGCCGTGGCTGTCTCGCGCATGATCTCGTACCCGTGCCTACGCCCGCCCGCGAGGGCGGTGAGGATCCAGAATGTCGGTTGCGGCATCGAAGAACTCATAGGACAAGTTATATACCCGTTTGTGGAGTATTTCAACTGTTCGGGATACCCACAGGAGCAGAAGGCTGAACGGAGAATCAAGCGGGTGCGACGAGCCCGGCTTCGTAGGCGGTGACGACGAGTTGGGCGCGATCTCGGGCGTGGAGCTTGGCGAGAAGACTGCCGATGTGGCTTTTGACGGTCTTGATCGAGATGCTGAGAGCTGCGGCGATCTCAGTGTTGGACAGGCCGCGTGCGACGAGGGTGAGCACCTCGGTCTCCCGCTCCGTGAGCGCGTCGAGACTCCGGGCCGGTGGAGCCGTCGGCCGGTCGACGTAGTGCGCGACGAGCCGCGTCAGGATCGCTGGCGCGAACAGCGACTCGCCGTCATGGGTGCGGCGGATCGCATCGAGAAGCTGGTCTGGGTGTGCGTCTTTGAGGAGGAAGCCGCTGGCTCCGGCGCGGAGCGCCCCGTAGACGTACTCGTCGAGTTCGAACATGCTGAGCACAAGCACCCGACACCCGGACAGCGCCGGGTCGAGAGTGATGCCGCTGGTGGCGTCGATACCGTTGCCACCGGGCATCCGGATGTCCATGAGGATCACGTCGGGGGCGAGTTCGCGGGCGAGTCTCACGGCGTCGTGACCCGTGGCGGCTTCGCCGACGATGGCGAGGTCCGGGGTGCCGTCGATGAGGATGGCGAGACTGCGGCGCAGCAGGGGCTGGTCGTCGGCGATGAGCACGCGGATCGTCGACGGAGGCGATTCCGCGGTCACGGTTGCTTCCGATCGGGGATGCGGGCGACGAGCCGGAAGCCGTGCTTCTCCGGCTCGGCGTGAAGGGTGCCGCCGAGGGCGGTGACGCGCTCGCGCAGCCCGTCGAGGCCGTGGCCCGCTCCCGGTTGCGGCTGCCATGACTCGCGCGGCCCGGCATCCTGAACGTCCACGACGATCACGTCCCCGTTGCGCTGCAGCCCGATGCTCGCCCTGGTGGGCCCCGCATGCCGAATGGTGTTGTTCAGCGCTTCGCGGACGACGATGCAGACGGTGAGCTGCACGCCGGGTGACACCTCGCCCAGGTCGTCGATCCCGATGGCGGCCGTGAGCCCGGCGGTGTTCGCGGCCTGCACGATCCCGGGGAGGTCGTCGAGAGTGTCGGCCGGGCGCAGCGGCGCCGCACCAGGGGCACGGAGCACAGCGAGCATACGACGCAACTCGGTTGTGGTCTCGCGGCTGACGTGCTCGATGTCGGCCAGGGCGGCCGCCCGTTCGGTCTCTCCGTCCGGTCCGGTCCTCCTCCTGGCGACAGCGGCCCGGACGGTGATGAGCCCGAGGCCGTGTGAGACCAGATCGTGCAGGTCGCCGGCGATCCGCAGGCGCTCGGCCTGGGTGGCTCGCTCAGATGCCCACGTCGCCAAGTCCTCTTCATACTGCCGGCGTTGCGTTCGTGTGCGCGCGAGCGCCCAGCTCAACACCGAGACGGCGACGGTGGCGGCCACGGCCACAGCGCCCCACACCGCGGGCGGGTTGTCGACGCCGACGACTGCGAGGGCGAGTGCCAGTGCGAACAGCACCGTCGCGGCGATGAGCCACGCGCGTGAACGCCACGTGGGCCGGCCGGTCTCCATCTCTTGAGTCTAGGTTTCGCCGCTGACGGGTGCATCGGACCTGGGTCTGACGGACCAGAGACGGAGCGTGCCGCGAAGGACCGGGCCCAGGTCCGATGACCGGCCGTCGATCTTCGGCTGAGATGGGGGGATGCTCTCGATAGACTCCCTGACCAAACGCCACGGATCTCGCACCGTGCTCACTGACGTGACCTTCCACGCGCTCCCCGGCCGGGTGACGGGGTTTCTCGGCCCGAACGGCGCGGGCAAATCCTCGACCCTGCGCATCCTGCTCGGTCTGGACCGGCCCACCGGCGGCAGCGCCTTGGTGGACGGGCGACCGTACCGGAGCCTGCGCGACCCGCTGCGCAGTGTCGGGTCCATGCTCGACGGCTCTGGCGCGCACCGTTCGCGCACGGCGCGCAACCACCTCGCCTGGGTCGCCCGCAGCAACGGCATCCCGAAACGCCGCGTCGATGAAGCGCTCGACGAGGTGGGCCTCTCCGACGCGGCGCGCACCCGCGTCGGCCGGTTCTCGCTCGGCATGGGGCAGCGACTCGGCCTCGCCGCCGCGCTGTTGGGTGAACCGGCCGCGCTCGTGCTCGACGAGCCCGTGAACGGGCTCGATCCCGAGGGCATCCGGTGGATACGCGGCCTGCTGCGCGGTCACGCGGATGCCGGCGGTACCGTCCTGTTGTCCAGCCACCTGATGACGGAGGTCGCCGAGATCGCCGACGACCTGGTGGTCATCGCGGGCGGTCGCGTCGTCGCCTCCGGACCGGTGGCCGAGGTCACCGCAGGATACGCGACGCTCGAGGACGCCTTCTTCGGCCTCACCGGTGCTCAGGGGTCGGTGCGATGAGCTTCGCGAACACCCTTCGCGCGGAGCTGCGCAAGACCGCAACCCTGCCCGCGGCCTGGGCTGGTGTCGCGGTGGCGCTGCTCGGAGGCGTGGGGATCACCGTGCTGAACGCTCTCAGCGTCCGAAGCGCCGTGACCTCAGGGCGAACGGAGATGCTCGCCGACACCTCTCCGTTCGAGGCGGGATTCGCCGCGATGCCGATCATCGGCGTCGTCGGTGCTGTTGTGATCGGCGTCATCGTGATCGGCAGCGAGTACACGTCCGGCCGGGCCGAGGCGGGGGGCGGGCGGCAGATCACCACCACGCTGGTCGCGAACCCGCACCGCACGGCCCTGTTCGCCGCCAAGGCGCTCATCGTGCTCCTGTTCGTCGCCGTCACCGCCGCGGTCACCATTCCCGGCAGCGTCGGCCTCGCCCACACGATCATCGGCGACGCCGGCACCGAGACCGTCGCCCTCGATGAGGCACTCGCCCGCTCGTTCGGCACCGCTCTCTACTGGGCACTGATGGGACTCATCGCCTTCTCGATCACCGTGCTGACCCGCAGCGGCATCATTCCGCTCATCGTGTTGATCGCGAACAGCTCGCTCGTGTCGTTCTCGCTGCTGCTGACCAACCTCACGCCGCTCGCACACTGGCTGCCCGATATGGCAGGCCGTCGTCTGTTCGGCATCAACACCGTCGACGGCGGACTGGAGGCCGTGCCCGGCGCCCTCGTTATGGGCGGCTGGACACTCGTGCTGCTCACCGTCGCCGCCGTGGTGTTCCGCCGACGGGATGCCTGAGCCGGTCATGCGCCTCTGGAATGTTCTCGCCGCTGAGCTGTCCAAGCTCCGCACCCTGCCCGTCGCGGTCCTCGCGGCGGTCGGCACCGTTCTGGTCGGTGCTCTGATCGCCGTCGCGCTCGCCGCGAACGCCGCCGAGCGCGACGTGCCGGCATCGGCAGCGGCCGTCGCGCTCGAGGCTGTACCCTTCGCGCAGGCGGGGATCATCCTGCTCGGCATCCTGCCCGCCGCTCACGAGTACCCCGGGGGCCAGATCCGCACCAGCCTCGCCGCGGTGCCGAACCGGGCGCTGCTCGCCGGCGGGAAGGCCATTGCGGCGTTGCTCGCGGTCACCGCCACCGCGGTCGCCACGGTCGGGGCGAGCCTGGTCGCCGCCATGGCCACACAGCATCTGCTCCACGTCTCTTCTGACACAGGCGGCTGGCAGCCGTGGACGCTCGCCGGGGCCGCGGTCTACCTCGCGCTCATCGGCATGCTCACGCATGCCGTCGCGGTGCTGGTTCGTCATCTGGTCCCCGCGCTCGTCGGGATGCTCGCCGCCCTGCTCATCGTGCCCCCGATCCTGGGCGCCGTCACCGAGCACGCCCGCTGGCTCCCCGATCGGGCCGGTGGCCTGCTCTACCTCCCAGACACCGACACGGTGCTCACCCCGTGGACCGGAACGCTCGTCCTGCTCGCCTGGATCATCGTGACCGCCGCGGCAGGCATTGCAGCCTTTGTGGTTCGCGACGCGTGACACCCTGCCGCGGGATGCGGAGTACCGGTCTCGGGAGACGACGACGAGCTCGCTTCGACAGCTCGTGGAACCATCTGTAGCGGTCTCTTGACGCACGCCGCTCCCGAATGGCGTTCCGTCAGTCAGAAACCAGCGCGATGCACACACCTGTTCCGCAAGAATGTAGGCAGGTTTGACGTCCGCGAGCGCGATGCCAGCGGCGCCCCGACGTGAGGACACCATGAGTACTGGGCCGGCATACGGGCACACCATCCGGGCACCCCTGGGGGTAATCGACGGGTCATTGGCGGATGCCAGCACAACGCCGTTCTGGTTGGACGACCCCACACGTCCCGAACCGCGTCCGGCACTGGTCGGCGAGGTGGATGCTGATCTCGTTGTGGTCGGGGGAGGCTTCTGCGGTCTGTGGACGGCCCTGCGAGCGAAGGAGCGAGATCCCGGTCGCACGGTGGTCCTCCTCGAAGCGAAGCGGGTCGGGTGGGCGGCGAGCGGGCGCAACGGAGGTTTTGTCGAAGAGACGCTCACGCACGGGCGGGAGAACGGCGAGCTGCACTTCGCCGAAGAGCTCCCCGTCATCGAGCGACTCGCGGCGAAGAACTTCGCCGACTTCGCCGAGTCCCTCCGCGCGTACGGGATCGACGCCGAGTGGGAAGAGACGGGGATGCTCACCGTCGCGACCGAGCCCCACCAGGTCGACTGGTTGAAGGAGGAGGCAGAGACCGATCCGTCGGCTGCGCTTCTCGTCGGGTCCGAGCTGCGGGCCAAGGGCGACTCACCCCTGTATCGAGCGGGCCTGTTCAGCGAGAGCGGCACGGGGTACGTCAACCCCGCGAAACTCGCCTGGGGGTTGGCCGCGGCAGCGGAGCGTCTGGGCGTGGTGATCCATGAGCACACCGCGGCGATCGGCCTCCACGCGCCGCGCTCCGGACGCGTGACCGTGCGCACGGCAGGCGGCTCCGTCCGCGCCAGGCGGGTGGCTCTGGCCACAAACGTGTTCCCGTCGCTTCTTCCCGCGATGCGTCTGTTCACGGTGCCGGTCTACGACTATGCGATCGTCACCGAACCGTTGACGGCACAGCAGTTGAGTGCGATCGGCTGGACAGACCGCCATGGGATCACCGATTCGTCGCGGGAGTTCCATTACTACCGCAAGACCAGCGACGACAGGATTCTCTTCGGCGGGTACGACGCCGTGTACCACCGTGGCAGGAAGGTGAAGTCCGCACAGGATCAGAGGCCGGAGACCTTCCATCGTCTCGCGGATCATTTGCTCCTGACGTTCCCCCAGCTGGAGGGCGTGCGATTCACACACGCCTGGGGCGGCGCGATCGACATGTCCACCCAGCTGGTGGCGTTCCACGGCACGGCCAAGGGGGGCCGGGTCGCCTACAGCGCCGGGTACACCGGTCTCGGGGTCGCGGCCACCCGGTTCGGCGCTGACGTTATGCTCGACCTGCTCGAGGGGGCGGACACCGAACGAACACGGCTCAAGATGTCGCGGCGTCTTCCCGTTCCGATCCCGCCCGAGCCGATCGCGTATCCCCTGATTCAGCTGATGCGCCGGGCTGTCGCGAAATCGGACCGCAACGGCGGCAAAGACGGGCCGCTCCTCAAGCTCGCCGGCCTGTTCGGCGTCGGCTTCGACTCGTGATCGGTGTCAGGCAGGCCGCCGCACGCTCGTGAACCCTCCTGGGTTGCCGGGCGAGGCGGCGGCGTGGCACAGGGACGTCCCGTGCCACGCCGCCCTGCGTCACTGAGCCCGGGCTACGACAGGACGTTCGCGCGCGTACAGAAGCGGTATGGTCGGCTGTTCTGAGTCGATCTCCATCGCGAGCCGCCTGCCGTCGAAGATCGAGTCCGCGATGATGCGCGGCGTGACGCAGTCGCCGACGCGATAGACCTCGGGAAAGTCCGGGTCCTTCGACTCCGCTCGTCGCGCGGTGAGCTCGTGATACAGCGCGTCATGCGGAACACGGCGAGTGACAAGCACAACGGCCGAGATCTCCACCTCGGTCGCCACACCCTCGCCGTCCACGACGGTGACCGCGCCCGAGCCGATCGCCGTGACCGACGTACCGGTCCGGGTCCGTACTCCGAGTTCGCTCAGGCGCTGACGGAGCATCGGCCCCTCGAGAGTCAGGTCGCACTTCGGCGCGACCGCGCCGAGCGGGGTGATCAGTTCGACGTGGAACCCTTCGCCGACCAGAGTCTCGGCCATTCCCGGGCCCACGAAGTATCCGTCCACGTCATAGACGACGACGTTCTTGCCGGGCGGACGGATGCCCTCCGTCATCACCTGCTCGGGTGTGAGGATGAGCGGAGCGCCGTCGGATGCGACCGGCAGCGGATCGTGGTTGAACGCAGACACGCCGTCGGCAGACCACGAGGCGCCTGTCGCGACGACGACGATCTCGGCGCCGTACGCGGCGATCTGCTCAGCCGTGAGGCGCGTGCCGGTGATGACCTCGACCGACGACAACCGCTCCAGCTCTGAGACGCGCCAGTCGACGAGGCGGCCCCACTCGCCGAGTCCCGGCAGCCGTCTCACCCAGTTCAGGTGCCCGCCGAGTTCCTCGTCCGCGTCGACGATGTGGACGTCGAAGCCGCGATTGGCGAGAGTGATCGCGCACTCCATGCCAGAGGGTCCGGCCCCGACCACGAGTGCGGGGCGGTCCGAGTTGGCCGCAACGGGGTATCGCTCGGGGTGCCAGCCGCGGCGATACTCTTCGCCCGCTGTCGCGTTCTGCGTACACCCGATGTGACCGCCGCTCTCGGCCTTCATAACGCAGACGTTGCATCCGATGCACTCGCGGATCTCGTCGTAGCGTCCCTCGCGGATCTTCTCGGGAAGAAACGGATCGGCGATAGAGGGACGAGCGCCCCCGATGATGTCCCATGCGCCGGAGCTGACGATCTCCGCCATACGATCCGGATCTGTGAGTCGTCCCACCCCGACGACGGGCTTGCGTGTCGCCTCCCGGATGAGGGATGTCGTCGGGAGCTGGTGCCCCTGGGGGAAGAAGCGCGAAGGACCCGTGTCCTTGAGATCCGTCAGCGACTCCATGTTCACGTCCCAGAGATCGACGAAGGGGTCCGCGAGCTCGACGAACTCGAGGATGTCCGGCAGGGGCACCCCTCCGTTCAGCAGGGCGTCCATGCTCATCCGCGTGGCGACGGCGCACTCCTGCCCCACCGCGGCTCGGACGTCCTCGAGGAGCTCGACCCACAACCGAGCGCGGTTGCGCAGGCTTCCGCCGTACCCATCCGTCCGGCGGTTGTGATGGGGTGAGAGGAACTGGAACGGCAGATCCGAGCAGCCGTAGACATAGACGATGTCGAACCCGACGTCTCGCGCTCGTTTCGCCGCGAGCGTCCAGTCACGGCGGACGCGGCGGATGTCGTCGCCGTCCATCTCTTTGGGCACGGACGTCGGATCGTACGGGCTGGGGAACGCCGTCGGCGCCAGGCTGGTCCCGCGAGACTCGTTCCGCGACGCGTATCCGCCGAGATGTGTCAGCTCCAGCCCCGCGAGCCCGCCGTGCTCGTGGATCCGTTCGGCCGTGTGACCGAGGTTCTGTGCGTCGTCTGCGTCCCAGATGCGAGCCGAGATCGAGGGACTCTCGTCTGAGTCGGGGCTGATGGGTGCATATTCCGTGCAGACGGCCCCCCACCCGCCTTCGGCCTTGAGCGCCCGGAAGGCCGCCTGGGCGAGAGGCTTCGTTGTGCCGAGGCCGGCGCTGTGAGCGACGGCGTAGAAGCGATTCCGCATGGTCTTCGGACCGATCGCGATCGGCTCGAAGAGACAGTCATGACGCGGATCGCGCTGGGGTGTGTGCATGGCAGGATGCTCCTTCTGGGTTCTCACGCGTCTCTGCTGGTGCGTCGTCGTCGGTGTTCGCGGGCCGACTTCGCGCCGTGGTGCGCAGCTTCGAGGGCGATCCTCGGGTCGGCTCGCCCTGTCTCTCTCACTTCAGCCGTTCGCCTCCTGGGCGTACGTCAACACGAGGGTGCTCAGCGCCCCTGGGCCCGTCTGCAATGTCTGTGTGCTGACTCTGGTCTCGGTGATGAGCCAGCGGTTGCCCGCGACGCCGGGATGAGGCAGGTACACCGGTGCTTCGCTGCTGGCGATGTGGATCCGGAGGGCATGCCCGCTGCGGACGCGGTATCCCGTGTGCCCCATCCGCAGCCGGCAGGCGATCCCGGATGCGGGCATCTCGTCGACAGTCACCTGCTCGGCGAGGATGCGGTGTGCCTCGCCGTTCGGATACACGTCCAGCAGGGTCACGAAGACATCCGTCGACGGCGCTGATGAACGCAGCTGCAGCTCGACCTCGACGGGGCCGGTGAGATCGCGATCTCTGGGAGCGGGGTCGCTCGTGAACACGAGCACATCCGGTCGTCCTCCGATGGCGCTCTCGTCCGGGTAGTCCTGGAGGAGCGAGAGGAACTCGGGATTGTCCGCGCTGACGGGGTTCTCCGGGTCGTGAACCCACTGCACAGACTCGTGATCGGTGGGAGCCTGCTCGGAGAGGCGCCCGCCGGGCGCCTGACGAGCGGCGTCCTCGAGTGAGCTCAGGTGAAGCGTCTCGCGGAAGCGTTCCGGTGGAGGCCAGACAGCGGACTCTCGGGTTTCCCCGTGGGCGACGTCCCACCTCACCCGGGGAAGCGATTGCACGTCCTTGGTTCCACGGAGGTACACGTCGAAGAAATCGAGAGACGGGCCCAGATAGCTGGGCAGGAGCGCGGCCAGCGCGACATCGTTGGAATCGTGGTCGGATTCCTCCCCGTAAGGCGCACCGTCGATGTGGTAGTTCTCGTGGTCGGACGCTTCGGCGATCAGGTGCTGAAGAGGTGCCCACGCCGGTCGCCTCATGAGCTCGAGGAACACCTCGATTCCGCCCTTGGCGATGGGGTCGAACCACCCCAGTGTGTGGAGGATGGGAACGGGCCTGCCCTCGTAGGGGTGGCCGGTGACGAACACCTTCTGGGGGACATGGTGGGGGATGGATGCGTCGAAGCTCGCCGAGCGACGCCCGATTCTCGTGAACGCCTCGTCGAAGGTGCGCAGCGGAGGACGAAGCGTCCAGTCCAGTTCCTGCTCGACCTCGCCGTTCCCCATCCAGAAGAGCGCCAGGAACTGAGCCCAGCCAGACGAGGGCGGCCGGCTGAAGCCCGGCTCGGTGGGAGGGACTCCCGGTCCCGTTCCCGGTGTCGTCACGCCGACGGGTTCTACGCTCGGCGGGGTGAGCGAGCTCATGCGCAATGACAGCGCACGCACCGCCGGGTGCCCGCTCGCGAGAGCCGCCCATTGTGTGTATGCATAGTAGGAGTCGCCGAACATGCCGACCTGGCCGTCCGACCATCCCTGCCGGACGAGCCACTCGAGGGTGTCGTTGCCGTCAGCCACCTCATGCACAGCCTGGAGGGTGACGCCCTCCGAACGATACTTGCCACGCACGTCCTGCACGATGAACGCATACCCGCGCGACGTGAAATAGGGTGCGCAATGGGGCAGGAACGTGTAGCGGGAGCGCTTGTCATACGGCGTGCGAACGAGGATCGCCGGCGCCTGGTCGACGTCGTCGGGAAGATACACGTCGGTCGCGAGCCGGATGCCGTCGCGCATCCTGACGAACTGCTCTGCCGGTTCGGCTGGGACGGCCCTGCCTGCCTCGTCGACAGGACCTGTCACTCTCCGCCTCCCGTTCCGGTGCGGGGATCACGAGGAGTGAATGCCCCCGCACGAGCCTCGATGTCCGCGGCCGCCGTGAGGGCGCGCTGCTCGCGAAAGCGCCAGCTGACAAGCTGGACGGTCTGGGGCATCCCGCTTTCGCCGACCCCGACCGGGACGGTGACGGCGGGAAGGCCCAGCAGGCTGCCGGCGAAGTTCATAGCGAACCGCGGTCGCAGCACCTCGAACACCCGAGCGATGTCACCAGTGGCATCGAACTCGGTCGGGAAGGCAAGATCCGTGTCGACCGGGGCGAGGATCACCGGGGTCTTCTCCATCTGAGTGCGCCACTCGCCGGCCACGCCGACGCGCCTGGCGTAGCCGTCGGCGTAGTCGCGCTTGTCCAGCACGTTGCTCGTGGCGATGGCCGTCTCCACCCAGCGACGCGACGGCTCTGTGGCCTCCGCGAACGCCTCCTTCGGCACGAACATGTCGATCTCGGTGGTACTGAGGTCGCGCCAGAGGGCGAGCGCCTCCTCCATCCGCGGCATCTCTCCCTCCTCCACGATGTAACCCGCGTCCTCGAGGTGCCGGGCTGCGAGGTCCAGGGCTCGCGAGACCTCCGGGTGCACGTCCACACCGAGCCAGCCGCGAACGAGCAGGACCCTGCACGGGCCGGACTCGCCGAGGCTCGCGTCGACCCAGAAGGGGTCGGCCGGATCGTCGGTGCGCATAACCGACAGCGCGAGCTCGAGGTCTGCGACGGAGCGCGCCAGCGGCCCCTCCGCATAGAACAACTGCACCGTCAGGCCGTCGGGTTCCGAGGGGTCGACCGCCGTGGGCAGACGTCCGGGCGTCGGCCGGAGTGACGGGATGCCGTTGTACGCCGCCGGGGTCCGGATGGACCCCCCGTAGTCGTTCCCGATGCTCAACGGCGACATCCCCGTCGCCACGGCCACAGCGCATCCTCCGCTCGATCCGCCCGGCGATCGCGTCGCATCCCAGGGGTTGCGCGTCGGCCCGTGAAGTGCGTTGTCCGTGTTCCACCGCATGCCGAAGTCGGGCATGTTCGTGCGTGCGTGGAAGATCGCGCCCGCAGCACGCAGCTTGCGGATAATCGGCGCGTCTTCCTCGGCCAGGACGTCGGCCAGTGAGTGCAGGCCCTGGTCCGAGGCCTGGCCCGCGACGTCGAGGTTGATCTTGACCGACACGGGCACACCGTGGAGGGGTCCGAGAGGCTCGCCGCGACGGAGCGCCTCGTCCGCCGCGTCCGCGGCGGACAGCGCCTCGTCGTCGAAGCGGGCAACTACCGCATTGACCGACCCGTTGACCGTGTCGATGCGGTCGAGGTGCGACTGCATCACGTCGCGCGCCGAGAGCTCACCTCGCTTGACCTGATTCGCGAGATCACCGGCGTTCGACTGCCATGCGTGACGCTTCTCCATTGAACTGGTCCTCCTCGTGTCCTGCCGGCAACGTCGGCGTTCGGACGTTCTCGAATCCTATGAAGTGGAGGGGAGGGTCTGCCCCTACTTTCCGCAGCGCAGAATGTGCCCGATCGGTGCGAGTTCGCGCCGACATAATGGATCTGCTTATCCGTCTGACGAGGAGGTACCGCGATGCGTATAGTCGTTTTGGTCAAACGCGTGGTGGTCCCTCGAGCGGGCTTCCGCATGCGCCCGGACGGTTATGGGGTTCTGTCCGATGACCTTGATTATGCCATCGGCGAGTCCGACGTGGCTTGTGTGCAGGAGGCCGTCGCGATCCGCGATGCCCACGGCGGCGAGGTCGTCGTCGTGACCGCGGGAGATGAGACGGCCGACGCCGTGCTGCAGTACTGTCTCGACATCGGTGCGGATCGAGCCGTTCGCGTTGTGAACCCTGCGTTCGAGATCCCCGAGCCGCTTATGGTCGGGTGCGGAATCGCGCCGGCGGTGCGTCGGGAACGACCGGACCTCGTGCTCTGCGGCGCCGAGTCGCCAGACGACCGATTCGCGGCGTCGGGGGTCGCGCTTGGATATCACCTCGGCTGGCCCTCCGTGACGGCTGTCACCTCTCTTGAGCTCGTGGACTCGTATCTCCACGTGGTACGCGGCGGGGCGAACGGGGGAACCGAGCGACTCCGTGCTCCCCTCCCCGCCCTGGCGACTTTGGCCCGCGGACAGGGGATCATTGAGACCGCAACGGTTTCCGTGACGGGGAGCGGGATCGAGCGGATTCCACTGGAGTCGCTCGGCCTCTCAGAAGAGACCGTCGACGAGTTCGCGGGCGGTATGCTCCGACGCGTCCAGGCAGGAGCGCCGCCACACGATCCCGCGGTTCGAGAGCTCAGCCTCACCCGAGAGGAGACATAATGCGCACCCTCGTCATCGCCGACACTCAGGGGCCCGAAGCCGAGCAGGTCAACGAGCGGCTCGTTGGCGCGGCTCGTCGCGTGGTCGACGGCGACGCTCTGCTTGTGGCCGTCATCGCACCCGATCCGGTGCCGTTCGCACAGGCCGTGGCGCGCGGACCGGTCGACGAGGTCATCTGTGTGTCGACAGCGCCTCTGACTCGTCAGGACCCCGCCGTGCTCGCCGCGGCAGTGACGTCGCTGATCGAGAGCGAGGGGCCGACGCTGGTCCTCTGCAACGAGGGGGCGGAGGCACGAGGTTATCTCGCGGCAGTCGCCAGCGCCTTGAAGCTCGGCTTCGCCAGTGGAGTCACCGGAGTCTGGTTGGATGACGGGGAGCTCGTCGCGACTCGCGGCGCCTACGGCGACACCTGCTGGCTGGAGATGGACTTCGTCGAAAAGGACCGCGTCGCGTTGGTCGTCCACTCCCACGAGTTCGCCCGCGCGGAGATGGCTCCGTCCGCTCGTGCCGTGGTGCGGACCGTCGAGCTGTCTTTGCCCGCCCCGTCATGGGAACTCCTGGAGTCATCACCCGCCTGACGTCTCACGGCTCCCGGCGGCATGCCGCTGCGGACCGATGCGATCTTCCGCGTCCAGTCGATGACGAAGACGGTCACCGCCGTGGCGGCGCGATCTGCATCGTTGTGATGCAGGTGGAGATGGACGAGCGGACCTTCGCGCTCCTCGGCGAGCTACAGGGGCTGAGCCGGGCCTCGGCGCGGTCCGCAGTCCGCCACACGATCCGCTCGAGCGTCCAGACCCTTCTTCTGCGACGTGGGCCTGTCACACCGACCACCCGTTCAGCAATGCCACAAGGCTGTGACACCCCAATGCATGAACCGCGGGCAGCCCGAGATGTGAAAGACGTGTGGCCCCGCCGGTTTTGCCGGCGGGGCCACACTCGCTGCGCGGGGGCTACTCGGCGGCCCCGAGCAGTGCAGCCCACGGGTAGCTGACGTACGCCTGAGAAGCGGGCACACCGGTGAGTCCTTCACCGAGGTAGAGCCGCTCGTACTGCACCGCCACGGGGATGGTGAGGCGATCCCCGTACCAACTCGCCTGCGCTTCGACGAGAGCTTTGGCGGACTCGGTCGGATCCGTGGACGCCTTCGCCTTCTGCAGAAGCGCCAGCGCTTCGGGGTTGTCATACCCGATGAAGTTGGTCAACCCCCCGGGTTCGATGAACGTCGACGCATAGCTCAGAATGGTCGGGCTCTCGAAATACCCTGAGGTCGCGAGAAAGTCGACGCCCTCGCGTGCGCCATCGTTGTAGAAGATATCGACCATCTCGCTCTCCTGGACTTTCTGGATGTTCATGGTGAGGCCGATCTCCTTGGCGGCTGCCTGCATCAGCGTGGCTGCCGACAGCCCCACCTGGTCACCGGAGACGATCACGATGCTCATCTCGCCCTCCACGTCCACGTCGGCGAGCATGGCCTTGGCGGCTTCGACGTCTGCCGTGTTGTTTGTCTCGAGTTCTTCGAACGCCTCGGTCAGAACGTCGGCGGCGGGATGCCCGCCCGTGACGAATGACGGGAAGATCATATGCAACGGCTCGCCGGCGCCGTTCAAGATGTTCTTCACAAACGCCTCACGGTCGAAGGCCAGCGACAGCGCCTGTCGCACACGCGGATCGGCGCCCGGCCCCTCGCTGTCGACGGGGCCGAACAGGAAATACTGGCTGCTCGGACCGAAGTACAGCGTTCCATCGGCGTTCGCGAGGCTCGTGAAGCCGGAGGGCGGCACGTTGTACGCGCCATCGATCTCGCCCGATCTCAATGCGGTCACCAGTGTGCTCTCGTTCGTGAGCGCGTCGAAATGGATCGTCTCGGTCATGGGTTGCAGGTCTGGGTTCCAGTAGTCGTGATTCGCAACGATGTCGATGCCTTCGCCCGCTGCCCAGTCTCCCAATGCGTACGGCCCTGTACACATCAGCCCAGCCTGCGGTGTTCCATAGGCCTGACCCGCGGCTTCCACGGCGGCGCGTTGGCTGATCGCCCCGCTGAGCCCCGCCACTGCAGCGAGAAAGTTGGCGTCCGGGCTGGTGAAAGTCACCGTGACCTCGAGCGGAGCAGTTGCCTCGATCGAAGCGACCTGCTGATAGAGGAATGAGTTGTACGCCCCCGTCGAGGGGTCCATGTTCCGGCCGAGGCTGTATGCGACGTCGTCGGCCGTGAGCGGATCGCCGTTCCAGAAGGTCACGCCGTCACGGATGCTGAAGATGATCGTCCGGTCGTCCGGCTGTTCGAAGGTCTCAGCCAGACCCAGGTCAACGGAGAAGTCAGGCTGGAGTTGGAGAAGGCTCTCGCAGAGGTTGCTGGTGACCGTGTTCTGCGGGATGGTGCCCACGAGGATGGGATCCAAGGTGGTGGGCTCGCTACCGACCATGCCCCACGTGACGGAGTCGACTTCGCCGTCGGCCGCCGGTGTCATGGTCGTGAGCTCCGTTGTGTCGGTGCTCGGACGATCGTTGTTCGATGTACAGCCGACGACGCCGGCCAGCATGACCATCCCCGCGACGGGTATGGCGAGAGATCGTGATATTCGATTCATGGGAGGTCCTCCAGGTTCAGGGTGAGACTGTTGACGGACACTGTAGGGAGAGGACGATGCCGCCCGAACAAATTCCGCCCTGCGCAATTCGCCAACCGTGTCCGGCCTGCTTCGTCGCTCGCATCTCGGGCGACAGGCATGGTGCAGGCGGGTGAACGCTCACAGATCGTCACCGGCCATGCTGAGGTCCCGGCGACGAGGTTTCCAGCCCGGCCGTGGAACGGAGGCGACGAGACGTTGGGTGTACGCGTGTTGTGGATCCTTCAACACGGTCTCCACCCTCCCGCGCTCCACGACCGTCCCCCTGCGCATGACGATGACCTCGTCGCAGATCTGTTCGACGACAGCGAGATCGTGACTTATGAACAGGATCGCGATGTTCCGTTTCACACGGATGTCGGCGAGGAGATTGAGGATCTGAGCCTGGATGGAGACGTCGAGGGCGGCGACGGCCTCGTCGAGCACAAGCACTCGCGGCTCTGGCGCCAAGGCCTTCGCGATGGCCACGCGTTGACGTTCGCCCCCCGACAACCCGCGAGGGCGGATGTTCGCGTGACGCTCGTCCAGCCCGACGTCCGCAAGGAGACCACGCATTCGCTCCCTCGCCTCGTTCCGGCTCAACGGAAAGTGAAGCTGAAGGCACTCCATGATGGCCTCACCCACGGTTTGACGCGGGTCGAGAGAACTGTAGGGATCCTGGAACACCATCTGCATGTGACGAGCGCGAGTGAGTTGCCGGCCACGTCGGCCACGCCCGGTCGTCGACAGCGGCAACTCGACGGAGCCGGAGGTCGGGATCTCGAGCCCCATGACCATTCGGGCGATGGTGGATTTACCGGAACCGGACTCGCCGACGACCGCCAGCGACCCGCCTTCGCACAGGTCGAAACTGACGTCGTCGACCGCTGCGAAGCTCTCGACGACGCGCGAGCCGAGCCGGCGCAGCGTGAAGACCTTGCCCAGATTCCGCGCGATGAGCACTGTCGAGGACTCAGGCATGAGCGGCACCGTTCTTCAGCACGCCTTCTGACGCGACCGTGTGAGGCACCGCGACATGGCAGGATGCCGTCCCATGCGGAGTGATCATCGGAAGGGGCCGTTCGATCGAGCACTCCTCGATCGCCTGCGGGCATCGGGGATGGAATGCGCACCCAGACGGCGCCTCGTACGCGGCGAGGGGCCTGCCGGCGATCGCCTCGAATCGCCCTCGTGTGCGGCCCAACCCCGGGCGCGCCGAAATCAGGGCGCGGGTATACGGGTGCGTCGCGTGCGAATACAGCTCATCCGCGCGACATTGCTCGACGAGGGAGCCGGCGTACATCACGGCGATCTTGTCGCACACGGCCGTGCCCAAGTCGAGATCGTGGGTGACGAAGACCATGGCCAAGCCGTTCCGGACACGCTGCTCGTTCAGGATCGCCACAACCTCCTCTTGCGTGGTCACGTCCAGAGCGGTGGTGGGCTCGTCGGCCAGCACAAGACGAGGCTGCACGATCAGGGCCGAGGCGATCAGCACGCGTTGGAGCAGGCCACCCGACAGCTGATGGGGGTACTGGTTCATCCGCTCGTCCGCACGCGTGACGCCGACGTCCTTGAGTATGGCGATCGCACGAGCGTGCGCCTCCTGCTTCGACACGCCGCGGTTCGCGATCAGGGACTCGCAGACGAAGTCCCCGACACGCAGAAGAGGGTTCATCGACGCCTGAGGGTTCTGAAAGATGGATGCGACCTGGGTCGAGAGGAACTTTCGCAGACGTGCCTCTCCGAAAGAGAGAACGTCTTCGCCGTCGAACCGGATGTGTCCCCGGGTGCTCGCGCTACGGGGCAGAAGCCGGAGGATCGATCTGAGGGTCATCGATTTGCCCGAACCTGACTCGCCGACCAGGCCGAGCGCCTCACCCGCGTCGAGCTCGATGCTCACATCGCGCACGATCGGACGACGATCGCCGTCCACAACGACGTCGATTGACAGAGAGTCGATTTCCAGCAGGCTCACGCGAACTCCTGAATCTCATAGCGACGCGCAACATGCTCGCCGAGGACGTTGAACGAGACGACACTCACCGTCACGATCGCGGCGGCGGCCACTGACTGCATGGGGTATCCCGCGATGAGGGCGCTCTGGCCGGTGGCCGCCATCGTTCCCCATTCTGGCGCCGGCGGCTGCACACCCAAGCCGAGGAACGAGATCGCGGCGAGATCCAGCATGGCGTAACCATAGAAGATCGCTGACTGCACCACGACCAGCGAGGCTACGTTCGGGAGGAGATGTCGAAACCAGATCCGCGGCGTCGACGCTCCCTGCGACACGAGTGCAACGACATAGGCGAGATTGCGCTCACGCTGCACAACAGGACGCAGCACACGCGCGACCATCGGCGCATACGCCACCGCGAGAGCCATGACCGGCGGCAGAAACCCCGCTCCGAAGATGGACACGACGGCGATCGCGAGGATCAAGCCGGGGAACGAGAGCATCACGTCGACGACTCGGCCGATGACGGAGTTCACCCAGCCTCCGTACCAGGCGGCCACGAACGCCATGCTCACGCCGATCGCTACCGCTACGAGCACGATGATCGCCGGGCCGGCGAGGCTGAGCCGGGCGCCGTGGAGAAGTCGTGAGAGCAGATCCCGCCCGAGGTCGTCAGTCCCAAGCAGGTGCGTCCACGAGGGTGACAGATTGGCGTTCAGAGGGTCGACCTGCAGCGGATCGTACGGAGCGATCCACGGCGCGAGTATCGCGACGAGCACAAGCGCAGAGCAGATGACGAGTGCCGGAGACACCACCCACCGCTTCTTGGCGACGGCACGCGGAAGAGCCACCTTGCGCCGGATGGGGCCCGTCATCACGTGTTCGCTCATGCGGATGCCTTCGCTCGTGTGCGCGGATCGAGGCCTGCGACGGCGACATCCACGATCATGTTGATGATGACGAAAGCCGAGACGATGATCATCGAGACGGCCAGCACAACAGCGATGTCCTGGTTCGCCGCCGCCGTCACCATCAGCGATCCCAGACCGCTCAGGCCGAACGCCTGTTCAGCGACCGCCGTTCCTGCGACCAGTCCCGCCACCGTGAGTCCGACCAGCGTCACGACCGGCGGCGACGCGTTTCTGAGCACGTGCCTCCGAAGGACCAACCCCTTGCTCAGCCCCCTGCTGCGTGCGACGTCGACGTGCTCCGACTGCAGCTCGGCCGCGACGGCCGTGCGAGTGATCCGGGCGATGTACGCGATGAACATCAGAGCGAGAGAGATCGCGGGCAGCGTGAGATGCCACAGTCGGTCGGCGAGGTCGGTTCCGGTGCCGTAGATCGGAAACCAGTCCAGCTGACTGGAGAAGATCCAGATCAGGAAGATGGCCACCGCGAACGCGGGCGTGCCCATGGCGACGGTGGCCACCCCGGTGATGAGGCTCCCGGCACGCCGTCCGAGGGTCGCCGAGAGAACTCCGACCGCGAGCCCGATGACAACGATCAGCACCGAGGCATAGACGACGAGCAGCGTGGTCGTGAGGCTTCGCTCGGCGATGAGCCCCGCGACCTCTGTGCGGAACGTGGTCGAGCGGCCCAGGTCGCCTTGGAGCGCGGATGTGAGCCAGTGCAGGTACTGCACGAAGAGCGGCTGGTCGAGGTGGTACTGCTCGCGGATGAGCGCGATGGTCTCGGGACTGGCATTCCGACCGGCGAGGAGCTGTGCGGAATCTCCGGGCGCGAGGTCGATCGCTGCGTAGATCGCGAACGATGAGATCAGCAGCGTGATCGCGAGCGACGCGAGCCGGCGACCGATCAGGCTCAACAGGCGCACGGGCGCACCGTCCTCCGGCTATGGTTCGGGTGTTTCACCATCTGGCGCCAGCTTCCGTCCTGCAATTGCGCTCCACCTCTTCGTGTCACGGGCGACCGTCTCAAGTCTTCCACCCTAGACGCGGCCGAGATCACCGTGCGTTCATTCCACAATGCAGAATCCGCCGGCCCGCTCCTCGTTTCGGGGCCGGGTGCCGGACTGTGCGGGGTGCAGAAAAACCGGCACACTCGTCACGGCGTCCGTACCGTGGAGCCATGCGATCCCTTATGCAGGCCTCTCACCACAAGGATGACGATGTCCTCTATGTTCCTGGCCCGAACATCACCCAGGAGGCGGATATCCACGATTACCTTCAGTGGTTGGAGACCGAGAAGCGGTTGCGGTTCACCTCGTGGCAGGATCTTCACGACTGGTCGATCCGCTCGCTCGAGGATTTCTGGGAGTCCGTTTGGCAATGGTGCGACATCCGCGCGTATTCTCCCTATACAGAGGTCTTGACAACCCGCGATATGCCCGGTGCACAGTGGTTTCCGGGCGCGACCCTCAACTATGCGGAGCATTGCGTCGACTCCCCGGCCGACCTCGATGACGTGGCCGTCGTCGCCTATTCTCAGACCAGGGCACCGACCGAGCTCACCTTCGCCGACGTCGCGGAGCAGGTCAGGAGGGCTCGCGCCGGTCTCCAGCTCCTCGGCGTTGGCCGCGGAGACAGGGTTGTCGCGTATCTGCCGAACATACCGGAGACCCTGATCGCGTTTCTGGCGACCGCCAGCCTGGGGGCGGTGTGGTCGAGCGCTGCCCCTGAGTTCGGCGCTCGCAGTGTCGTCGACCGTTTCGCTCAGCTCGAGCCGAGCGTCCTCCTCGCCGTTCCCGGGTACACCTACGGCGACAGGCAGATCGATCGAAGCGACGAGGTGCGTCAGATTCGCGAGGCGCTCCCGAGCCTTCGCCACGTGATCACCGTCCCCTACGGGCCGGGAGCCCTCGAGGACACCGTGGACTGGGACGACCTCGTCGCGCCCACCAGTGCTCCGCTGTCGTTCGATCCCGTGCCGTTCGACCACCCGCTCTACGTCCTGTTCTCGTCTGGCACCACCGGCCTGCCGAAGCCGATCGTCCACAGCCACGGCGGGATCCTGATCGAACACCTGAAGAATCATCGTCTGCACTGGGACCTCGGCGTCGGCGACCGGCTTCTCTGGTTCACCACCACCGCGTGGATGATGTGGAACAGCCTCGTCTCGGCGCTCCTCGTGGGCTCGGGGATCGTTATGGTCGACGGCAACCCGAATTTTCCCGACCTCCGTCAGATGTGGCGGCTCGCCGAAGAGACCGGAGCGACGCTTATGGGCGCGAGCCCGGTCTATCTGATGGCGTGCCGCAAGGCGGGTATCGATCCGGCCGAGGAGTTCGATCTGGGCTCTCTGAGACAGCTGGGCGTTGTGGGGAGCCCCTTCCCTCCGGAAGGCTTCCGCTGGGTCTTCGATCAGTTCGGCGACCGGATACTGCTCAACGTCGGCAGCGGGGGCACCGATGTGTGCACCGGCCTGGTGCAGAGCTCTCCGTTGCTGCCGGTTCGAGAAGGTGCCATGTCCGGCGCAAGCCTCGGCGTCGACGTCAAGGCCTTCGACGATGCGGGACGCGCTGTCGTCGGCGAGCTCGGCGAGCTGGTCATCACCTCGCCGATGCCGTCGATGCCGGTCGGCTTCTGGGGAGACGAAGACGGCACCCGATTCGCGAGCACCTACTTCGACAGGTTTCCCGGTGTCTTCCGGTTCGGCGACTGGTGCCGGTTCGACGTCAGCGGCGCGTGTCGCATCACCGGTCGAGCCGACGCGACGCTGAACCGCGGTGGTGTCCGGCTGGGTGCGGCCGACTACTACCGTCTCGTCGAGGAACTGCCCGAGATCGCAGACAGCCTCGTGGTCCATCTCGAGGACCCAGAGGGGGGATCGGGCGAGCTGATCCTCTTCGTTGTGCCCGCGTATGCCTCAGCACTGACCCCGGAAACGGAGCGACGACTCGGTGAGCGCATCCGAACCGAGCTCTCGCCACGGCACCTTCCGGATCGCATCGTGAACGTGTCCGCCGTCCCGTACGGGCGGAACGGGAAGAAGCTGGAGGTCCCCGTGAAGAAGATCCTGCAGGGGGCTGCGCCGCACGAGGTGCTCTCGACAGGCGCCATGGCCGATGCAGACGCGCTGTCGCCCTATCTCGAGTTCGCGACCAGCCGCGCCGCGCACCTGACCGGCGCCACCTCAGACCGGGCATGAACGACGAATCAGACGATGGATCCGAGGTCTCATCCCCGGCCCTCGTCGTCTGCCGAGGCATACGCACTCCGCGATCGACAACGGGAGACTGCCGCGCGTGACTTCCGTGCTACAGAAAAGCCCCCCGTACCGGCCTCACACCCCGACGATGAGCTGAGAACAGTTTCGACACGAAAGGAACACGCATGTCGCCAGCTGGCTACGAACGGATCGCGACCGAAGAGGCATATGCCCCTCCCGAGGTGCTCGCGGAGTATCGCAAGCTTCTCGACGCGGGAGGCGGCGACAGAGGGTTCCGCAGTCTCTGGAGCTACTATCTGCTGAACAACAGCGATCACACGAATCTCCTTGTGGAGCGCATCCAGGATCTCGGCGAGGGCCGACTGGCCGAGATGGACCGGCTCGGCATCGACAGGCAGGTCATCGCGCTGACGTGCCCAGGTGTCGAACCGCTCGAGATCGACCGCGCTCGTGAACTCGCGCGCCTGGCGAACGATCGGATCGCTGCGGCGTGCCGGGAGCACCCGAGCCGCTACATCGGTCTCGCGGCCCTCGCGCTGCAAGACATCGAGTTCAGTGTCGCCGAGCTTCACCGCGCGGTGAAGGAACTCGGGCTGAAGGGTGTGATCATCAACTCGCACACCCGCGGCGAGTACCTCGACGACCCCAAATTCGAGCCCATCTTCGCGGCCGCCGCCGAGCTCGACGTGATGATCTACCTTCATCCGAACACACCGAGCGATGCGCTCATCGGTCCTCTCCTGGACGCCGGGCTCGATACCGCCACCTTCGGCTTCGGTGTGGAAACGGGTATGCACCTCATCCGGATCATCTTCTCGGGCATCTTCGACAAGTACCCGACCCTTCGGATGGGTGTGGGGCACCTCGGCGAGGGCCTGCCGTTCTGGCTCTTCCGCATCGATCACTATCACGGTGTGCACGGCCGGACGAAGCGGTACCCGTTCCGCCCCGATCTTCTCGAGAAGCCCAGTTTCTACATGCGCAACAACATCTGGGTCACCACAAGCGGAATGGCCTGGGAGCCCGCCATCTCGTTCACCCGATCCGTGGTCGGCGCGGATCGTGTGATGTACGCGATGGACTACCCCTATCAGGTGTCCGCAGAGGAGGTCGCCGCCCAGGACGCGCTTCCTCTGAGCGAGGCCGAGAAGAAGGTCTTCTTCGAGTCCGCCGCCCGCACCCTGTTCGGGATCGAACAATGAGCTTGGCTGGGACGGACGAGCTGATCGGCTCCGAGCTCGCGGTCGCCGACGTCGTCTCACCCGTCGCGGCGACGGGCCTCCCGTACGCGGAGGTGTTCGACCCCGCGCACCGCAGCACCGTCGTTGGGCGCTACGTGCTCGCGGACGCCGACACCGTGGATCGTGTGGTGTCCTTCGCGGCGGCGGCCGGGCGCGATTGGGCACGACTGACCGGGCACGAGCGGGCGGCGTACCTCCGCGCCGCGGCCGACGCCGTCACCGCGGACGAGCGGTCCCGCGCCGTCCTCCTCACCAGGGAACAGGGAAAGGTCCTCTGGGAATCCGAGGTCGATGTGCACAGTCCCGCTCGCGCCCTTCGGCAGAACGCCGACCTGGCCGAGACCCTCGACGAGGACGAGGTCGTCGTCGATGCCAGAGGCACAACGATCCTCCGCCGGTTGCCCATGGGTCCCACGGCGGTGATCGTCCCGTGGAACTACCCGATCTACCTCTCGCTCGCCGGGGTCGCTCCGGCGCTTGCGGCCGGCAACCCTGTGATCGTCAAGCCTTCCGAGTTCGCGCCGCTGGCGATCACCCGCACACTCGAGCTGATTGCCAAGGTCTTGCCGCCCGGTGTCCTCTCCGTGCTGCCCGGGGACGGAGCGACAGCGGGCCGTGCACTCGTCAGCCATCCGCTCATCCGCAAGGTGATCTTCACGGGTGGCACCGTCACCGGTCGCCAGGTGGTCAAAGACGCCGCAGACACTCTGAAGAGCGTCAGTCTCGAGTTGGGAGGCAACGACCCCGCATTCGTGCTCGACTCGGCCGAACTCTCGGATGACGTCATCCGAGAGCTGCTTCGCGCGGTCTTCACCTGCTCCGGCCAGATCTGCATCAACGTCAAGCGCATCTACGTGCAGCGCTCCCGCTATGCCGAGTTCGTGGCGAAGTTCTCCGATGCGGCGAACGAGATCGCCGTCGGGCCGGGACTCGACCCCGAGAGCACGATGGGTCCCGTGAACAACTCGAAGCAGTTCGACGCCGTGACGCGGATCATCGAACAGACCCGCGGCCACGCGGACCTGCGTACCCTCGGACGGAAGGTCGATCCGCGCGGATGGGACCACGGAAACTTCATTCTGCCGAGCATCGCGCTGGATCCTCCTCGTGATGCGCCGCTCGTGACGCTCGAGCAGTTCGGTCCCGTGATCCCGGTGCTCCCGTTCGACGATGAGCTCGACGTGATCGCCGAGGCCAACGTCAGCGAGTTCGGCCTGGCTTCGTCCATCTGGTCGACGGATGTCGAACACGCCCTCGCTCTCGCCCGACAGGTCGAAGCCGGTTCGGTCTTCGTCAACTCGCACAGGATGGGCAGCTCAGATCAGAGTATGCCCTTCGGCGGGATCAAGCAGAGCGGCCTGGGCCGGAATCACGGCATGTGGGCGATCGAGGAGTGTATGGAGCTTCAGGCGATCGCCCATCGGGCGTCCCCCTCAGAGTTCCCCGGCCCCTCTGAGTACCCCGGTCCGGCCTGACCGGGGCGTCAGGAGAAATGCTCCGCGAAGCGGCGGGCCGCCGTCCGCAGGTGGCGGACCGTCGCCGCGGTCTTTCCGGCGGGGTATTTCTCCGGTGGCCAGCCGACCGTGACGGCGGACTGCGAGGGGCCGTCGTCGTCCGGGAGCGACACTCCCATCCCTCCGATGCTCTCGTGCGCAGCCCGACTGAGCGCATAACCGTGACGCCGAACATCGACGAGGTAATCACGAAGCTGTTCAACGGTGCGGAGCGCGCAGGAGCGTGTGGCCGGAAGCCCGTCGGGGTAGAGCTCGTCGAGTTTGTGGTCAGGTAGCCCCGCGAGGATCGCCCGCCCGCCCGCGGTCGCATGTGCCGGCAGCAGCCATCCCACTCGTGTTGTTGCCATACCTGCGCCACCGCGTGAACTCTCGACGCCGGCGAGGAACCGTATGCTGTTTCCCTCCAAAGTGACGATGTGCGCTGTGCCGTCTGTC
The DNA here is from genome assembly GCF_054780075.1 of Okibacterium endophyticum. Classification (NCBI taxonomy): domain Bacteria; kingdom Bacillati; phylum Actinomycetota; class Actinomycetes; order Micrococcales; family Microbacteriaceae; genus Okibacterium; species Okibacterium endophyticum. The sequence goes on from NZ_BAAGXA010000002.1 coordinate 144,584, forward strand.
ACCTCGGCGAGTTCTGTCAGGATCTCCTTGCCGCGCGGCTGACCGTACTGTGCCGATGTCGCCCATCCGTGTCGATGGACGAAGGCAGTCGATCGTGGCACGTATGCACGAGAGTCGTTCTGCTTGATGTAGCCGTGGTAGACCAGCATCTGGAGGAGCCGATGCGCCGTCGAGGGGGCGACATCCAGGATCTCCGCGGCCTCGGACACGGTCAGCAATCGTCGCTGGTTCGCCACCGAGAGCAGCGTCAGGGCGCGCCCGACCGACGCGATGTAATAGGCCGGCAGCCGCTCCGCGCCGAGCGAGCCGGGACCTGGTGTCGGTTCCATAACTCCCTTCGGCTCAGATCGGGTAGTTCCGATTTCCATTATGCACCGTCAGCCATCGCAGGTCGGTGAACTCAGGCACCGCGTAGCTGCCGCCGAAGCGCCCCCAGCCGGAGTCCTTGACGCCGCCGAACGGCACGTGGGGTTCATCGTGGACCGTGGCGCCGTTGATATGGCACATCCCGGTGACCAGGCGGTCTGCGACCGCTCGTGCGCGTGCGGCGTCCGTCCCGAAGACGGCAGACGAGAGTCCGTATGCGGTGTCGTTCGCCAGGCGGATGGCCGCCTCGTCGTCGTCGACGACGCTCACGGTCACAACCGGACCGAAGGTCTCTTCGTGATAGATCCGCATCGCCGGGGTGACGCCGACGACGACCGTCGGCGCCACGTTCACTCCGTCGACGTCACCGCCCGCCAGAAGCTCGGCTCCCTGCTCGACGGCGTCGGCGATGAGGCTCTGGATCCTTGTGGCCGCAGCCGCGGTCACGACCGGGCCGACAGCGACCGCTGGATCGCGGGGGTCACCGGCGGTCAGGTCGCGCGCCCGAGCGGCGAGGCGCTCGACGAAGGGGTCGGCCACCCCCCGTTGCACGATGATCCGTTCGGTCGACATGCAGATCTGTCCCGAGTTCATAAACGCTCCGAAGGTCGCTGCAGAGACCGCCTCGTCGACCTCGGCGTCATCGAGGACGACGAACGGCGCCTTCCCTCCGAGCTCCAAGAGCGTGCGCTTGAACAGCCCGGCCGAGCGGATCGCGATCGCGCGACCCACTTCGGTGGAACCGGTGAAGTTGATGTGGCGGACAGCCGGGTGGTCGATCAGCGCATTCACGACGTCGGGACCGTCGCCAGGCGCGTTGGTGAGCAGGCTGATCACGCCCGCCGGGATGCCGGCGTCGCGCAGAATGTCGACGACCGCGCCCTGGGTGCGCGGCGACTCTTCGCTCGCTTTCAGGATCACGACGTTGCCGAGCGCCAGCGGCGCCGCGATCGCGCGGGTCGCAAGAATGATCGGAGCGTTCCACGGGGCGATGCCGACGACGACGCCGAGGGGGCGTCTGACGGCGCGGGCGTCGAGACCGGGGACCCCCGATCCCAGCTCGACCTCCGTCGCTTCAGCCGGGAGCGACGACACCGACCGAAGTATGCCGGCCGCGAGCGCGCAGTTGAAGTGGCCCCATCCGACAGTGGCGCCGAGCTCCTCGGTCATCACGCCGGCGATCTGCCCGGCACGCTCCTCGAGCAGGTCGGCGGCGCGAAGCAGGTAGCCGACGCGCTCCTCGGCGGGCAGGGCGGCCCATGCCGGGTACGCGAGCTCCGCAGCCGCGACCGCCGCATCGACGTCCTGGGGGTCAGCGGCCGCTGCTCGGGACACCACGTCGCCTGTGACGGGGCTGATCTTCTCGTAGGAGCGGCCTGACCGCGCCGGGGTCGGTGTTCCGCCGATGAAAAGTTCCTGGATCATGTGTAGCTCATCTCGATCTGGTGTTGAAGGTCGGGGTCGATACGTGAGTGGTCAGGCGCGTAGTCAGCCGTCTCCTCGGCAGGCACCCAGGTGCCGTGCAGCCCGTTGCGAAGACGCAGGGGCATCGCGAGCGTCGCGACGGGGGCCTCGTCCATGCGCGTCGCATCGATGATCAGCAGATCGGAGCGCATCTCGGTGTACCGGTTCACGAGCACCATGAGGTAGCCGTCGCCCTCCTCCGTGCTGCCGGGGCGCGGCACGAAGATCGGCTCCTGCGTTGCAGAGTTCTCGCCGATGTCATGAGAGGTGAGCTCACCGGTCTTGTGATCGAGCCTGCCCAGACGGGTGAACCGCATTCCGGTGAAGCTGCCGGGAAGGCTCTCGTCCTGCACGGGTTCCTGGACGCAGACGAATCCATAGCGGTACTCCAGGGTGCTCGCGCGCTCGTCGATGCGCGGGAACTCTCCGGGCAGCTCGCTCAGCCGGTCGAGGGTGAAGTCCGTCGAGTTCGAGCGAAGGTCGATCGTCCACCGCGACACATAGGGGACGGCGGCGTCCGGATCGAACGGCGCTCCGTTGATCTCGGGGAAGAACGGGAAGACACAGCTGTCGCCGACCGGCATGTCGACGTGGATCTTCAGATCACGTTCGAAGGCGTTCATGGTGTGGCTCGCGAACTTCGCCGGCCCGACGTACCAGCGGATGGGAGCGGCGGGGTCACGTCGCGATACAACACCCATGTACATGGGCTTCTCCGGGTCCCACTCGAAATACGGGTGACCCTCCTTGAGTCGTTGCAGGTCGCTCACCAGCGGAAAGACCGGGAACACGATGTAGTTCTCGGTCACGCCGAAGTCGTGGAGCATCGCCGAGTATGGCGACTCGAACCATCTCTCGAACACGATGGCCCCAGACGCGTCGGCCTCGTAGTACGCGATGTCGTTCGTCGCCTCGCCGCGCGCGGCGTATCCGAAGAACACCAGGTTCCCTGTCCGCGGATCGATCTTGGGATGTGACGTCGCCGTCACGCTGGAGAGCCCGCCGTCGTAGTCCCACTGCCCGATGGTCTCCAGGGTCAGGGCGTCGATCTCGATGGGATGGCTGTCCTCCTTGAGCGCGAACAGCCTTCCGCCGTGCCAGAGCACGTTCGTGTTCGCCGTCCCCCCGCAGACGCCGGCGACGCGCGCGTCGTTTGTGAACGGGTTGCGGTAGGCGCCGAAGAGCGGCTCGCCCGCCTCCCGTTCCGCTATGAACCTCGGAGTGCGCACCCAGCGGTTCCGGAAATGCGCCCGCCCGTTCTCGAAGCGGAACACGGAGACCATGCCGTCGCCGTTGAGCGGGATATCGGTGCCGAGCAACGGGGGGAACTGCGGATCTGGCCCCACACGGTAGAAGGCGCCGTTGAGGTCCGCGGGGATCTCACCCTGGATGACCGGAATGTCGCGGACGTCGGCCTCGAACCGACCGGGTGCCTGGAATCCGCGGTACATCCGGATATCGGGGAACTCCATCGAACGCGCTCCTAAGTGGGTGTGGTGTGTCGTTGCGATGATTCCACGGCTGGTCGAGACACCATGGGCTTTCTGTGTTGCAGAACGATGCGGGCGGCAGGTCTTTTCCGCCGGACAGAATTTGCCCGAGCCGGCGTCCGTCAACCGAGTTCAATAGACAGGGAACTGTGTGAGGAGAATCGATGAAGATCGTCGTCCTGGTGAAGGAGGTCCCTGACACGTACGGGGAGCGCAGGCTGGACCTCGAGACCGGGCTGACCGTCCGGAGCGCCGACGGGAATGTGCTCGACGAGATCAGCGAGCGTGCCATCGAGGTCGCCCTGTCCTACGCTGACACGCACCCGGGGACCGACGTCACCCTCCTCTCGATGGCGCCGGAAGAGGCCGTCCCCACCATACGCAAGGGGCTCGCGATGGGGGCGACCGCCGCCGTGCTGGTGTCCGACGACGCACTCAGCGGCGCAGACCTCGGCCTGACCGCTCAAGTGCTCGCGGCGGCCCTCGAGCGCATCGGCTACGACCTCGTGGTCGCGGGGAACCTCTCGACGGACGGATCCGGCGGGATGATCGCCGCGATGGTCGCCGAGCTGCTCGGTGTGCCGGTGGCGTCGAGTCTCAGCACCGTGGAGCTCGATGATGTCGCTGTCACCGGGACCCGCGACGTCGACGGCGGCGTCCAGCATCTCTCGGCTGCCTACCCCGCCGTCATCTCGATCACCGAAGCGCTTCCGGACGGACGCTTCCCGAACTTCAAAGGGATCATGGCGGCCAAGAAGAAGGCGATCGAGGTGCTCTCCGCGACCGACCTCGGCGTCGTCGCAGACGATCCGGCGGCGGCTCGCACGATCATGACGACGGTCAGCGAGAAGCCGCCGCGTGTCGCGGGCCAGAAGATCGTTGACGACGGGGATGCCGGTGCCCAGCTCGCAGAGTTCCTCGTTCAGAACCGGCTGGTGTGAGGAATCCCGACATGACTGACTTTCCCTCCGACGCGATCCTCGTGTTCCTCGAGGCGACCCCCTCCGGAGCGCTCAACGCCGATGCGGCGGCTCTCATCGGGGCCGCGAGCGACATCGGCACACCCGTCGCGCTCGTGGTCACAACACCCGGCGCCGCAGACGACCTGGCGGCCGCCGCGGCCGAGCTCGGGGCCGCCCGTGTCGTCGTCGCCCAGAACGCCGACAGCGGCTCGCTCGGAACCGCAGAGACCGACGCCCTCGTCGCTGCCACCTCGCTCGTCGGCCCCGATGCCGTCCTGTTGTCGCATTCGGTGACGGCACGTGACATCGCCGGTCGTTTCGCGGCACGCACCCGCTCCGCCGTTTCGGTCGACGCGGTCGGCGTCTCCCGCGACGACGAGGGTGTGCTCGTGCACCACTCCGTGTACGGCGGCGCGTTCAACGTCACGTCCGCTCCGACGAGCGGCGCCCCGGTCGTCACGATTCGCCAGGGGGCGATCGAGACCCGCGCCGAGGCCAAGCCCGTGACGAGACACACGCTGACGGTGGAGTCATCCGGGGCGCCTTCGGCGACGGTGACCTCCTTCACGCACGAGACCCTCGTGTCTGCCCGCCCCGAGCTGCGCGGCGCGGCCAGGGTCGTCTCTGGCGGGCTCGGCCTGGGCTCGAAAGACAGGTTCGCCCTGGTCGAGCAGCTCGCGGACGTCCTGGGCGCGGCGGTCGGCGCCTCACGGGCCGCCGTCGATGCGGGTTACGTGCCCCCATCGCACCAGGTCGGCCAGACCGGGGTCTCCGTCTCTCCGGAGCTCTACGTCGCGCTCGGCATCTCGGGTGCGATCCAGCACCGGGCCGGCATGCAGACGGCCAAGACGATCATCGCCATCAACAAGGATGCCGATGCGCCGATCTTCGACGTGGCCGACATCGGAGTGGTCGGCGACCTCTTCGACGTCGTCCCGCAACTCATCTCCGTCCTCGAATCGCGGAAGTAGTCGTGGGGACGTCTTCCCGAACGCCCCGCCAGGGTCTGCCCCGCGTCCCGGGTAGTGCTCAGCAGCCTCCCTCCGAGCCGGAGCCGGACGTCGACACAGCCGAGGCGAAAACGGCGCCAGAGATGAGCATCGAGGCCGACGTCACCGGCGCCGCAGCCGTCGCGAGCACGGGGGCACGGTCACCACGTCGTGGTCTTCCGCGTGTCGCGGGCGCAGGCTCCTCGTCGCCCGAGACGGACGCGGCGCCCGCCGCATCCTCATCGCCGCCATCGGTCGCCTCGAGCGCGTCTGCGTCGACCCAGGCTGCGTCGACCCCGGCTGCGTCGACCCCGGCTGCGTCGACGGGCGGTGTCACGGCGCCGGCCGCGCGGCGGGGCTTGCCGCGCCAGGCCGGTGGCCCCCCGCCGCCCGCTGAACGGGCGCCGGGCGGTTCCCCCGCGATTCACGATGCGTCGGCACCGCTCCACGACACGCCCCCGAGCACAACGCCGCTCGGCGCCAGCGTCGTCGCCCCTCCCGTCGTCGCAACACAACGATTCGGACGCTTGCCCGCACGACGGGTCACCCGCCTCGTCGGAGGAGGAGCCGCGCTCCTGTGCGCAGCGGCGCTCGCGGTGCTCATCGCGCGCTGGCTGGTCTCATGGGACCAGGTGCAGGACTTCCTCACGACCTATCCCGGCGAATACGGACTGCCGGACACCGCGCAGCCTGGCTTTCCCGGCTGGGTGCAGTGGCAGCACTTCTTCAACGCCTTTCTGATCGTGCTCATCATCCGCTCCGGCATCACAGTGCGCAACGAGCGGAACCCTAGTGCGTTCTGGGTGAGCCGCCGGTCGAAGAACGGCACGGGCAAGATCAGCCTCACACTGTGGTTTCACCAGGCGCTCGACGTGCTCTGGCTGGCGAACGGCGTCATATTCGTTGTGATGCTTTTCGTGACGGGACACTGGATGCGAATCGTCCCGACGAGCTGGGAGTTCGCACCCAACGCGCTGTCGGCACTGCTGCAGTACGTCTCGCTGGAGTGGCCGACCGAGAACGGCTGGGTGAACTACAACAGCCTGCAGCAGCTGATGTACTTCGTCACGGTGTTCATCGCAGCGCCTCTCGCCGCGATCACCGGCTGGCGGATGAGCGGCATGTGGCCCGGCAAAGCAGAGGCGTTGAACCGGGCGTATCCCATCGGCGTCGCGCGGGCGATCCACTTCCCCGTGATGTTCTACTTCGTGATCTTCACCGTCATCCACGTGGGACTGGTGTTCGCGACGGGTGCGCTCCGGAACCTCAACCACATGTTCGGCGGCGTCGACGTCGTGAACTGGTCGGGCTTCTGGATATTCGTCGCCGGTCTCCTCGCGATCGCCGGCGCGTGGATCGCAGCGCGGCCGATTGTCCTCGCCCCCATCGCACAGCTGTTCGGCAAGGTCAGCAGCCGCTGACGCGCCGCCGCACCGCCGGTCGAAGAGCCGGGTCCGGTCTCTCACCGACGACGAGTGCGGCGTGGCTCGGCCGTGAGAACCGGTTCGGCCGCTGACAAAGCCGGGGCACTCGCATCCCTCTCGCAAGAATGTCCATTCGAACGGGACGGAGTGCCAATCTGGCATCACACGAGAGGGCCTTCCCCGGGTTGACTGTGGCCATGACTAATCCCGCTCTTCCCGTTATCTCACATTGGATCGATGGTGCCGAACATCCGTCGACGAGTGGCCGCACAAGTCCCGTGCACAACCCAGCGACCGGGGCCGTGACGGCCAACGTCGCACTTGCAGACGATCACGAGATCACGCAGGCGATCGCGTCGGCTCAGCGCGGCTTCGAGGTGTGGAGCACCTACTCCCTCGCTAAGCGCCAGACCGTTCTGTTCGCCTTCAGAGAGCTGCTCAATGCCCGCAAGCCCGAGCTTGCACGCATCATCACCGCCGAGCACGGCAAGGTGCTCTCCGATGCGATGGGCGAGATCCTCCGCGGCCAGGAGGTCGTGGAGCTTGCCACCGGGTTCCCGCACCTGATCAAGGGCGCGTACTCCGGGAACGTGTCGACGGGAGTCGACGTCTACTCCCTGAAGCAGCCGCTCGGGGTCGTTGGCATCATCAGCCCCTTCAACTTTCCCGCGATGGTTCCGATGTGGTTCTTCCCCATCGCGATCGCCGCGGGCAACGCCGTTGTGCTCAAGCCCAGCGAGAAGGACCCGTCGGCGTCCCTCTGGCTCGCGAACCTGTGGAAGGAAGCGGGGCTTCCGGACGGGGTCTTCACGGTTCTGCAGGGTGACAAGGCCGCCGTCGACGGGCTGCTCGCCAGCCCGATCGTGCAGTCCATCTCGTTCGTCGGCTCGACTCCGATCGCGCAGTACATCTATGAGACGGCGTCGCGCACCGGCAAAAGGGTCCAGGCTCTGGGCGGGGCGAAGAATCACATGCTCGTCCTTCCCGACGCCGACCTCGATCTCGTCGCCGACCAGGCGGTCAACGCCGGTTTCGGTGCCGCCGGCGAGCGGTGCATGGCGATCTCGGTTGTGCTCGCGGTCGAGCCCGTCGCCGACGAGCTGATCCAGAAGATCAGCGAGCGCATCGCGAGAATCCGAATCGGAAACGGTGCAGGCGACGCAAGCGGAGAGCCGGATATGGGCCCCCTGATCACGCGTGAGCATCGCGACAGAGTGTCGTCCTACGTCGACATCGCCCAAGCCGACGGAGCGAAGATCGTTGTTGACGGACGCGACTACCGGGTCGACGGCGGCGAAGAGGGGTTCTTCTTCGGCCCGACCCTCATCGATCAGCTGCCCACCAGCTCCCGCGCGTACACCGAAGAGATCTTCGGCCCCGTCCTGTCAGTCGTGCGGGTGGACACCTTCCAGGACGGCCTTGAGCTGATCAACACCGGTCAGTTCGGCAACGGCACGGCGATCTTCACCAACGACGGCGGCGCGGCGCGTCTGTTCCAAGAGCAGGTGCAGGTCGGGATGATCGGTATCAACGTGCCGATCCCCGTTCCCGTCGCGTACCACTCCTTCGGCGGCTGGAAGGCGTCTCTCTTCGGCGACGCGAAGGCATATGGTGTACACGGTTTCGACTTCTTCACCCGCGAGAAGGCGATCACCAGCCGCTGGCTCGACCCGGGGCTCCATGGCGGGATCAACCTCGGCTTTCCTCAGAACAGCTGAGAGAGCGTCCAAGGACGCGCCCTCACGGGAGGGCAGGCCCGGTGCCGCGCGAACCGCGCGACACCGGGCTCAGTCGTCGTCAAGCGGGATCCGATAGTCGTCGGCGAGATCCATCGCAGCCCACAGCTGCGCACGCCCGCTGAACTCCGAGAGGTCGAGGTTCAGAAGCTCCCCGATCTGGTCGATTCGCGCACGGAGTGTGTGCCGATGGATCCCGAGCGCGCGCGCCGCAGGATCCCAGGCCGTATTGGCATCCAGCCACGCTCTGGCCGACGCGCGGAGGTGATCGCGCTCCGAGGCCGGAAGGCGGAACAGCGGTTCCAGCACATGGCGAGCGACCACTTCACCGCCACCGGACCTCAGCACACCCATCACGCCTTTGCCCGCGACGTCCGCGAACATCACGACATCGTGGTCTCCGCCGGTCGATGCGGCATGCATGGCCTTCTTGATCCCCCACTCGAGAGCCGTCCAGTTCGTCTCGTCCGAGACCCCGAGCGTCAGGCCGTGACGGCGTATCAGCGGCAGAAGAGACTTCAGAGCGCTGTCCTGCATGGTGATCACCACGTTGTCCCCGTGCTCGGCGAAGAAGACGGTCGAATGGTGTGTCGCGCTGAGCAGTTCGAGCTCGTCGAGCACGGACTGCCCCCGCACCGGCCCGCGGATGACGCCCACGAGGAACGGTGTCTCGGGCAGTGATCCCCATACGGCCTTCGCCGTGCGGTTCGCGGCGCGCGTCTGGCCCGCCAGCAGGAGCTCGAGTATCCCCGTCCGGATCCGTCTGCGTGACGCGTCGACGGCCCGCTGCTGCTCGAGGGCGATGCTGGCGAGCGCGACCACACTGCCGATCAGATCGTTCGAGGCCGGGTCCAGGGACACGTCGGCGCCCACCGCGAGCACACCGCGCAGACGATGGCGTTGTCCGATCGTCTGGAGCGTCGCAACCGCAGGTGGGTGCGTGCGGAGGGCCGCCGGCACCCCGCGGTCGAGGAGCATACGGGCCTCGGCATCGACGATGTCGGCGAGATCGCCGGGCAGAGCACGAAGCCTTGAGACGTTCACGCGGCCGCCCGCACTGTCGTACAGCGCGACCCAGGTGCGCAACCGATCCGACAACGTGCGCAGAATCTCGCGGAGTCCGTCGTCGCGCACTGCCGCGCGTGCGACGGCGCGGTGCGCTTCGAGCGTCCAGGACAGCCGTGCGCTGCGGTCGGCTGCGACGGCATCGGCGACGTGGCGGATGATGCTGATGAAGGGCGTCCCGCCCGCGACCTCCAGCAAGGGGATCCGATGGCGTTCGCATGCGTCCACGAGCACGCCGGGGATCTCCTTGTGAATCACGTCTGTCGCGAAGCCGAGACCGGCCACGCCGAGCCGCATAAGCCGCCCGCAGTATCCGTCCACCGTCGCCGCGTCGACGTCCCGGGAGAACTGCGCGCCGTCGGTCAGCAGCAGCTGACCCGCTTCGAGCCACGGCGTCGGATCGATGAGGTCGGAGCTGTGCGCCCACACGATCGGCCGATCGAGGGACGCGGCGTCTATCTGCGTCCGCGGGCGCAGGGCGAACGTTCCCACGCCGAGAAGCGAACGCAAGGATGCGGGCATCAATCCTCCGCCAGATTGTCCAGTCGTCGGCCAGTCTATCGACAAAGTCGCGGTCACGCTCATGGTCCTGTCCCCTCAGAATGACTACATGACCTTCCGTTCGAATGCCGACATCGTCCAACGCGATCGCACACGCGTGTTCCACTCGTGGTCTGCGCAGGGAGCGCTCTCGCCACTCGCCATCGTCGGAGCCAGCGCCAGCGAGGTCTGGGACGCGGAGGGGAATCACTACCTCGACTTCTCCAGTCAGCTCGTCAACGTCAATATCGGCCACCAGCATCCCCGTGTCGTTGAAGCCATCCAGCGCCAGGCAGCAGAGCTGACGACGATCGCGCCAGCGCATGCCAACGAGACGCGTGCTCGCGCCGCCGAGCTGATCCTCGAGCGGGCGCCTCGCGGATTCGCCAAGGTGTTCTTCACGAACGGCGGCGCTGATGCCAACGAGAACGCCATCCGCATGGCGCGTCTCACGACCGGTCGCGACAAGGTCATCTCGCACTATCGCTCGTACCACGGGAACACCGGAGCCGCGATCAGCGCAACGGGCGATTGGCGGCGAATGCCCAACGAGTACTCGCGCGGGCACGTGCACGTGTTCGGACCGTACCTCTATCGGAGCGAGTTCTGGGCGCAGACGCCCGAGGAGGAGGCGGAGCGTGCACTCCACCACCTCGAGCGCACCATCCAGTCAGAGGGGCCGGACACCGTTGCGGCCATCTTGATCGAGACGATCCCCGGCACGGCAGGCGTTCTGGTGCCACCGCCGGGTTACCTCGCCGGTGTGAGGGCCATCGCCGATCGTTACGGGATCGTCTTCATTCTCGACGAGGTCATGGCGGGCTTCGCCCGGGCAGGGGAATGGTTCGCACTGGACGCTTTCGAGGTGCGCCCAGACCTCATCACATTCGCCAAGGGCGTCAACTCCGGATACGTCCCGCTTGGCGGTGTTGTGATCTCCGAACCGATCTCTTCTGCGTTCGATGACCGGGTCTTCCCCGGGGGACTCACCTACTCCGGTCACCCGCTCGCCACCGCCAGTGCGGTTGCCACAATCGAGGCCATGGCAGACGAGGGAGTGGTCGAGAACGCCCGTCGTCTGGGCGCAGAGGTCATCGGTCCCCGTCTTCGGGAGATCGCGTCTCGGTCAGCGCTCATCGGCGAGGTCCGCGGCCAGGGGGTGTTCTGGGCACTCGAGCTCGTCAGCGACCGTGACACCCGCACCCCGCTCCCCGCAGCTGACATGGGAGCGATCAAGTCCTCGCTCCTCGAGCGCGGGGTTCTCGGCTTCTTCGCAGACAATCGCATACACGTGGTGCCGCCCGCCGTGATCACCGACGAGGAGGCAGCCCGTGGACTCGACCAGATCGAGGATGTTCTGGTGAACCATGTCGTCGGTGGTCGTTCATGACCTCTCTCGAGCCATTCGTGCCGAATGACGCGCGCCGCCTCGACGTGCCGGTCGAGAAGGTCGACGCCGATCAGGTCGTCGCTGGCGGTCCGCGCACCGGCTCTTCGCCGTTGGCGGTTCTCGGCGGCGTCGAGATCGGAGTGTGGGAGATGACCGCCGGAGGAATGCGGGACATCGAGTCCGACGAGGTGTTCGTCGTCATCGACGGCGCAGCCGTGGTCACCCTGGAAAACCCGGGTCACGCCGCGCAGACCATCGACCTTCACCCGGGCGTCGTCTGCCGGCTCACGGCCGGTATGTCGACGAGGTGGGATGTGTCACGCGCCCTGCGCAAGATCTATATTCTGCCGACACACGAGGAGAATGCCTGATGTCTGACACCGCTATGCAGTTCATCGGGGGCGAGCGCAGCCATGGCCGCGGCGATGAGACCCTCACCGTGCTCGACCCGTCGTCGGGGGAACAGCTCGCGACCTTCAGCGCTGCGGACGAATCGGACGTCGACATGGCCGTCGGGGCCGCGCGGAGCGCCTTTCCCGAATGGAGCGGAGCGGCCCCGGCTGTGCGCGCGGGGGTCCTCGCCCGTGCCGCTCGACTGCTCGACGAGAGGTCCGAGCAGATCGCTGAGCTCGAGAGCCGCAATTGCGGCAAGCCGATCCGTCTGACGACGGAGTTCGACGTGCCCGGAACGATCGACAACGTCGAGTTCTTCTCGGGCGCCGCGCGACACCTCGAGGGAAAGGCGACGGCCGAGTACATCCCGGGTCTCACCTCGTCGATCCGTCGCGAGGCCATCGGAGTGGTCGGGGCGATCTCCCCCTGGAACTATCCGCTGCAGATGGCGGCGTGGAAGATCCTCCCGGCGATCGCCGCCGGCAACACCATCGTCTTGAAGCCCTCGGAGCTCACCCCTCTGTCGACCCTCGCCCTCGCAGAGATCTTCGCCGAGGCGGGACTCCCTGGAGGTGTCGTCAACATCGTCTCCGGAGCGGGGAACACCACAGGCGCCGCGTTGCTCGACCACCCCGGAACCGACATGCTCTCGTTCACGGGTTCCACACGAGTCGGTCTGATGGTCCAGCAGGCGGCCTCCCGGGCCGCCAAGCGTGTGCATCTCGAGCTCGGCGGCAAGGCGCCCTTCGTCGTCTTCGAGGACGCCGATCTGGAGGCGGCGATCCACGGCGCGGTCGCGGGAAGCCTCATCAACAGCGGCCAGGACTGCACAGCTGCGACACGCGCGATCGTCCACCGGTCACGCTACGAGGAGTTCATCGCGGGCGTCGCAGCGCTGTACGCGCAGGTCACGGTCGGGCCGCCGGAGGACCCCGCGACCGACCAGGGGCCACTGATCTCGGCAGCGCACCGAGACCGCGTCCACGGCGTCGTCGACCGTGCGAGAAGCGTACGGCGTGTGTTCGGCGGCGAGATCCCCGACCTGCCCGGTTCATATCTTCGTCCGGCGCTGATCGCCGATGCCCACCCAGACGACGAGTGGTTCCGCGACGAGATCTTCGGCCCGGTCCTGACCGTCACGCCCTTCGACGACGAAGACGAGGCCGTCGGGCTCGCGAACGACACCGTGTACGGTCTGGCCGCATCGGCGTGGACCGGTGACGTCGCCCGTGCGATGAGGCTGACCCGAACACTGCGGGCGGGATGCGTCTGGATCAACGATCACATCCCCGTCGTCAGCGACATGCCCCACGGCGGCGTCAAGCAGTCGGGTTTCGGGAAGGACCTGTCCGCGTACTCGCTCGAGGACTACACCCTCGTCAAGCACGTCGCCATCGACGCGACCGGCGTGGCGCGCAAGCCCTGGCATCGGACGGTGTTCGCACAGCACTCGGAGTGAAGACGTCCTGTGCGGTGTCGCCCTCACCGCCGCACGGCTCCTCCTCGCCGGCCGGGGTCAGACTCATCGCCGACGCCGGCCTCGCGGCGTCAGCGTCTTCCCGGCCGAGCGGGCATCTCGTTCCAGACCGTTCCGATCGGATGGTCGTCGTCTGTGAACGCTCCGCCGAGCCGGGTCTTCGGGTTGAGGGGGAGCCGGCCTCCGAGTCGCTGTCGATGGCGCTCGGCATCGTCGATCGGGTCGTATCCGATCTCTCGTCCGGCCTCGAGCGAGGCCCAGCCGCTGGTGTTGCGTGACACACCCCAGATGACATGCCCGCCCCTCACCTCGGTTGTGAGTGCGGCTTCGACGATGCGCACCATGTCGTCGGGTGAGAGCCATGTCGACAACGCTCGCGCGTCAGGCGGCATCTCCGCGGCGGTTCCGATGCGGGCCGACACGACGGTCATGCCGAAACGGTCGGCGTACAGCCGGCCGAGGGCCTCGACCGCTGCCTTGCTCCAGCCGTAGTACGTGTCAGGGTGCGGGGTGGGCTCGACGACGTTCGAGATCTGCTCGGCGCTCAGCATCCCGACGGCGTGGATCGAGCTTGCCAGCAGTACCCGCCCCACACCGGCCTCCCGTGCGGCTTCGAGGACGGCTCGTGCGCCCGTCACATTGACATCGAGGATGTCCTCCCAGGCCCGTTCCATGGCGTGACCGGCCAGGTGCACAACGAGGTCGACACCTTGCAGGGCTCGGCCGAGGAGAAGCATGTCCGTCACGGAGCCCTCGACCGCATCCTCGCCCGGTGAGGGGACGATCGGCGCCGTGTCGAGCACGCGCAGCCGGTGCCCGCGTTCAAGGAGCCGCGGACGGATCATCGTCGCGACCTGTCCTGCAGCGCCCGTGATGAGGATCATCGCGCCTCCTCGTTCTCGTCCTGCTCGCTTGTCATCTCGGGAAGGCGTCGACCACGCGCGGCAGCCGCCAGGGGTTGTCCTCCCGCAGCGGATGCGGGAGGAAGACGTCGGGGGTGTGCTGGTACGTGATTGGACGCAGGAACCGTTCGATCGCAGCCGTGCCGACGCTCGTCGCCCGTGAATCGCTGGTCGCGGGGAACGGACCGCCGTGCACCATGGCGTGACTGACGGCGACGCCCGTCGGCCACCCGCCCACGATGATACGGCCGGCTCTGCGCTCCAGCAGCCGGAACAACGTGGGAAGAGCGTCCGATTCCCCCGCTTCGGCGTGCACGGATGCCGTGAGCTGGCCGCCGAGCGCGGAGACGGCGGTGAGAAGCTGTTCAGTTGTGCTGTACCGCACGACAAGACCCGCGGCGCCGAACATCTCGGCCTGAAGTTCCGGCTGCTCGGCGAAACGTGTCGCGTCGACCTCGAACAGGCGCGGAGCCGGTGCGTTGAGGGCGTCACCCGCGGTGCCCCGCGCGATCTCGCGCACTCCGTGCGCCGCAGCGATGCCCGCCGTGGCCGTCTCGAACGCGTCGCGGATGCCGTGCGTGAGCATTGTCTGCCCGACAGTCTCCGTCAGCGCCTCGGCGATCTTCCCGACGAACTCGTCGCCAGTCGCGCCTGTGGGAAGAAGGAGCAGTCCGGGGTTCGTGCAGAGCTGTCCGCTGCCGAGCGTGAGCGAGTCGACGTAGTCGTGAGCGGTCTTCTCCGTCAGAGCGGAGGGGAAGAGGACAACGGGATTGATACTGCTCATCTCGGCGAAGACGGGGATCGGCTCGTGCCGGTCTCTCGCGGCCTCGACGAGTGCGAGCCCCCCGGATCGCGATCCGGTGAAGCCCACGGCTTTGATCGAGGGGTGCCGCACGAGGGCGGTGCCGATGCCGTTCCCGGGTCCGACGAGCGCTGAGTACACTCCGCCGGGCAGCCGTGCCTCCGAGATGGCGTCGGTGATGTGACGAGAGACCATCATCCCCGTTCCGAGGTGCGCATTGTGCGCTTTGACGACCACCGGGCACCCGGCGGCGAGGGCGGAGGCGGTATCACCGCCCCCGCTTGAGAAGGCGAGCGGAAAATTGCTGGCGCCGAAAACGGCGACGGGGCCGATCGGAATCCTGTGGAACCGAACGTCTGGTGTTCCTGCCCGCGCATCGGCATGGTCGATGCGGACGTCGGCGAAGCCGCCTTCGCCGAGCAGGGACGAGAAGAGCCGGAGCTGACCGGTGGTGCGCGAGAGCTCTCCGCGGAGCCGTGACCGGGAGAGTCCGGTCTCGAGCTGTGCGCGTTCGACGATGGCCTCGGCGTCTGCGTCGAGTCGTTCGGCGATGTCGACGAGCAGGTTGCCGCGCTGGGCGGGGGATGTGGAACGGAACTCGTCGAAGGCGTCATCGGCCGCGCGGGCTGCGCGATCCACCTGCTCCGTATGTGCCGCGACGAACGCGGGGTCGAGTTTCTCACCCGTTGCGGGGTTTGCCGACTGCAGCGCACCGGAGCCTTCGCCCGCCTCCCACTCGCCCGCGATGGGCATGCGGCCGTCACAGGTGCTCATGCTCGTCCTCCGATCGGGCTCAGGGTCGTCTGCACGCGCTCGACGAGAGTCGTGAGCGCGGCGACCTCGTCGGCGGTCAGGTCGGTGAGAGGTGGTCGCACGCGAGTCGGCCGGCGCCCTGCGGCCGTGAGCCCTGCTTTGACGATCGAGACGGCATAACCCTTGGTCCGGTCACGTATGGTCAGGTACGGCAAGACGAAATCCCGCAATCGCCGGTAGACGGCTTGACGGTTCTGAGCACGCACATCGTTATAGAAGGCGACGGCGAAGTCCGGCACGAAGTTGAAGATCGCAGAGGAATACGTGGTCACGCCCAGCTCGAGAAACGGCAGTGCGAACGTCTCGGCGGTGGGCAGGCCGCCGATGAGGGTCAGGCGTTCGCCGAGGTGGGCATACACACGGGTCATCAGCTCGACGTCACCCGTTCCGTCTTTGAAGCCGACCAGATTCGGGCATTCGTCGGCCAGTTGCGCGAGCGTCTCGGCATCGATGCAGCCGTTCGCGCGGTTGTAGTAGATGACGCCGAGGTCTGTGGCTTCGCACACTGCACGCACGTGGGCGCGTATGCCTGCTGCGGATGCCTCGGTGAGGTATGGCGGGAAGAGCAGCAGTCCGTCTGCCCCGGCCCTTTCCGCAGCCTTCGCCTGTTCGATCGCGACGGCCGCGCTCATGCCCGCCGGTGCGATCACCGGAACACGCCCGTTGACCTCGCTCACGGCGGCGCGCACGACCCGATCGACCTCCCGCGGCGTCAGCGAGAAGAACTCGCCTGTGCCACCCGCGGTGAAGAGACCGGCGACGGGATGCTCGGTGAGCCACCCGAGGTGTTCACGGTACGCAGCCTCGTCGAAGGCGAGATCGGTGTCGAAGTGCGTCACCGGGAACGACAGCAGGCCGGTCCCAATGCGCATGGCGAGCTCTGCCGGGGCGATCGGCGACATATGCAGGTCCTCCAAATCATGCGCGTCCACACACGCTTCCGCCCAGCGTAGGAGCCATAACCGATACCTGTCCAAGACCAGAAAAGCATTGCTCGATGCGTGTGCGGTATCGGCTACGGCTATGCGCCGCGCATAACGGGCAACACGGCGAGCGCTCGCCGTAGCGCGGGGTTGGCGGAGTCGGTGCGCCAGACAGCGCGTAACTGCACAACGGGGTCGTTCCAGCCGACCATGTCGCGGAACACGATCCCCTCGGGGTGCAACCGCGTCGCGGACTGGGGCACAAAGGCGACGCCGCGTCCCGCCGCCACCAGCGCGAGAATCGACGGGACCTGAGAGACGCGCTCCAGCGATCGCGTCGAGACCCCCGCGAGCACGGCGCCCACGAGATCGTCGAAGTAGCCGGCGGATGTGCGTGAGTAGCCGATGACTGACCGTCCTTCGAAGTCGTGCGGGGGGATGGGATCCATCCGATGCGCAAGAGCGTCCCCTGACGGGATCGCCGCAACCAGACGCTCGCGGTGCACAACGCGAGACTGGAACTGTTCTCCCATCGGCGCTATCCGCACCAGTCCGAGGTCAAGTCGCCCGTCGAGAAGCTGGTCGGCCTGTCGCCCGCTCACATGCTCCCGGAGAACGGTCTCCACGTCGGGCAGATGGTCGTCGAGTTCGCGAAGCAGCTGGCCGAGCAGACCGAGAGCGGCCGTCGCGGTGAATCCGATCGAGAGGTGCCCGGTGATTCCCTGTGCTGCTCGTTTCGCCAGTTCGGGGGCAGACTCGGCGAGTGTCAGCAGTCGCCGCGCCTCATCGATCAGCGCCTCACCCGCTGCTGTGAGCGTGACCGCCCTGTTGGAGCGGACGAACAGGTGGGCGCCGATGGTGAGCTCCAGCTTCTGGATCTGACGCGAGAGCGGTGGCTGGGTGATGCGGAGCCGCTCGGCGGCGCGGCCGAAGTGCAGTTCTTCGGCGACGGCGACAAAGGCCCGCAGTTGATCGAGAGTGAGCATGATGCACTCAAGGTATCAGACCATGCAGAGATGGATTTGTGTGAGCATCCTCGTGCTCCTTAGGCTGATCACCATTCGGCCGCCCCTGGCCGAGCCACGAGGTGACTCGTGGTCATGAACAACGGAGATCATGATGAGACGCACATCCATCGCCGGGGCCGCTCTGGTCGCGGTTCTCTCTCTCACCGCCTGCTCAGGTGGCGGCGGGGCGGCGACTGTCGACCAGGCCGACGAGGGCGAGCAGACCCTGGAGATCTGGCAGCGAAAGGCCCCGGGCAGCCCCTCAGACACCGTCGGCCAGCAATTCGTCGAGGCGTTCACCGAGGCGACAGGCATCCAGGCCACCATGACGTCGATCCTTGAAGACTTCGAGGTGAAGCTGCAGCAACGCGCCGCGCAGGGCGACCTGCCGGATATCGTCATCAATGACACCGCTCAGCTCGGCACTCTTCAGAGCCAGGGGCTCGTGCGCGAGGTCGATCCGGGCGAGATCGCGGGTGGCGACGACGTGTCCGACCGCGCCTGGGAAGGCGCCAAGGCCTACGACGGAAAGTACTACGGTGTTCCCGTGACGTCGCAGACCGTCGCCTTGTTCAACCGAAAGGACTGGCGGGAGCGGCTGGGGCTCGAGATCCCCACCGATTGGGACTCGCTCGTCGGCATGTGGAAGGCGTTCGCCGAAGACGATCCGACCGGGAGCGGTCAGGACGTCGCCGGTCTCGCGGTTCCCGGAACGACCAAACGAGGCTATATCTCGTGGTACACCTCGACCTTTTTCTGGTCAGGAGGCGGCGAGTACGTCGAGCAGGGCGAAGACGGGTACACCTCGGCTGTCGCGAGTGACGGATCGATAGCCGCGGCGGAGTGGATCAGGAACCTCGCCTGCGAGGCCGACGTGCTGCAGCCCGGCGCTGTGAGTCAGGACACCACGAACACAAAGGAGCTCTTTCAGACAGGGCTGGCAGGCTCGTACCTCGTGGCACCGTACGAGCTGGCGAGCTTCGATCTCGCGCCGGGCGCCGACGCCGTCGAGGTGTTCGCGCCGCCCGCCGGCCCGGGCGGTCTGGTGACGCTCGCCGAGGGCAACAACATCTATCTTATGGCCGGTTCGTCCAACGAGGCCGCGCAGGAGAAGTTCGCATCGTGGGCGGTTTCCGTTGAAGGTCAGGAAGTGGGGATGGCCGGAGACGAGGAGGGCAATATCGTGCGCCTTCCGGTCAACACGGACGTGAGGATCTCGGACACCCGCTCGGACGACCGCTGGCAGCTTTTTCAGGAACTCTACGACGAGAGCGGGCGCTACGTCCCCGCGGTGCCGAACTGGGCTCCGTTCCTCAACGCCTCTGCGGCGACGCTCAATGCGCTGATCAGCGATTGCGGCCTCGACGTCGCCACCGAGATGCAGAAGCTCGACGAGATCTTCACCGACGAGCTCGAGGCGCAGGGAGTCCTCGCCGGATGACAGTCGTCGAGAACCGCTCTCGGGCAGCGAGCGCCGCACGGCCGCCGGTGACGGCGGCACCGCGGCGCCGCAAGCCCGTGAAGCGCGGTCTGTGGGTACCGTGGGCGTTCGTCGCCCCGGCGCTTGTGCTGTTCGCGCTGTTCAAGTTCGTTCCGATGGCACAGGCCGTCACGATGAGCTTTCAGAACGTGCAGCCTTTCCTCGGCAACCAGTGGGTGGGCATGGCGAACTACGAGACTCTGTTCTCGAGCCCGGACTTCCGCTCCGCGGTGGGACACACGCTCCTGCTTGCCGGGGGTCAGGCGGCAGGTTCGATCGTG
The DNA here is from genome assembly GCF_054780075.1 of Okibacterium endophyticum. Classification (NCBI taxonomy): domain Bacteria; kingdom Bacillati; phylum Actinomycetota; class Actinomycetes; order Micrococcales; family Microbacteriaceae; genus Okibacterium; species Okibacterium endophyticum. The sequence goes on from NZ_BAAGXA010000002.1 coordinate 164,088, forward strand.
ATCGGTTTCGCTCTCGCGCTGCTCCTCGAAGGGCAGGCCCGCCGGTTGTGGTTCGTGCGCTCCGCCGCGTTCCTTCCCGTGGTGGTCCCGCTCGCGGTCATCGCCGAGCTGTGGCGCATCATCTACCACCCCACCGAGACAGGGCTGGCCAATCAGATCATCGGCCTCGTCACCCTTGGCCCCTCCGAGTGGATCAACTCGCCCGACACGTCGCTGCTCTCGGTCATGATCGTCGGCATCTGGCGAAACGCACCGTACGACATGATCATCATCATCGCCGGTCTCGTCGGAGTGGACCGCTCGTTGTACGAGGCATGCGCTATCGACGGTGGTGGCTGGTTCCGTCGGATCCGCCACGTCACCCTTCCCGCGCTGCGCCCCGTGATCTCGATCGTGCTCACCCTGGCCGCCATTCGCGGGATGCGGGTGTTCACGGAGGTGTATCTGCTCACCAACGGCGGGCCGAACGGATCGAGCGACGTGGTGATGACCCTCATCTACCGCCTGGGCTTCGAACGCAGCGAGCTCGGGGTCGCCGCCGCCGGCTCGGTCGTGCTGCTCGTCGCGACGATCGTCCTCACGATTCTGGTGCGTGCGGCAGGCAAAAGGAGAACACCGTGAGCACGGACCTCGACACCGCACTCGGCCTCGGCGCGACGAACCGATGGTGGGTGAAAGCCGTCAACGTCGGTGTGTGCGCGCTCGTTGTGCTTGTTTTCGCTGGCCCGCTCGTCGCCATCCTCGCAGGCGCCTTCTCGGGGACACGCGACCCGTCACACCTCAGCCTCGTCCCGACCGATTTCTCGCTCGCGAACTGGAAGGTCGCGTTCGACCGCGACGTGTTGCTGTATCTCGCGAACTCGCTCATCGTCGTCGGTGGCGGGCTCGTGCTGCAGATGGCCGTCTCGGTGCTCGCTGCCTACGCACTCGCGCGCAAACGCTTCCGTGGAGCGGGCATCGTGATGCTCCTTGTGCTGGCCACGTTGATGCTTCCCGAGGAGGTGCTCGCCATACCGCTCTCCGTTGTGCTCGCCGATGTGCCGATCGTGGGTGTGAATCTCATCGACACTCACGCGGGCATGATCCTGCCGATCGTGGCGTGGGGGTTCGCGATACTCGTTATGACCGAGTTTATGCGCGAAGTGCCTGCAGAGCTCGAGGAAGCCGCGCGCATCGACGGGGCCGGCGAGCTCCGGATCTTCTGGAACATCGTTCTCCCGACCGTGACGCCGGCTCTCGGTGTCATCGGCGTGTTCGGATTCACGATGATCTGGGACCAGTATCTGCTGCCGCTCATCGTCGCATCGAGTTCCGACATGTTCACGCTTCCGCTCGCACTGCGCACACTGCGGGCCGACCCCGAGGTCGGCATCGGTGTCGTCCTCGTCGCGGCGGCACTCGCGATGCTTCCCGCGATCCTCGCATTCCTCACCTTCCAGCGCTCATTCATGCGGGGCATCTCGGCGGGGGCGATCAAGGGCTGATATGAACCAAGGGCTGATATGAACGGATCACAGGCTTATACACACGATTATCGGATCGCCGACCTCTCGGTCGTCCCGCTGGCGTTCTCCGATCCGCCGCTCCTCAACGCGGCAGGTGTGCACGAACCCCTCGCGCTGCGTACGATCGTGCGAATCGAACTCGCCAACGGTGTGCACGCAATCGGGGAAGGACGCGGCGACGCCCTGCCCACATCCGTGGTCGACGCCGTCCGCGAGACCGTGGTCGGACAGAACGTCTTCCAGACCACGCGGATCGAGCACGCCGTCGACAAGGTGTTGCGACGTCTTCTGCCCGGATGCACAGCACAGGACCGTCTCATCAGCTTCGCTCCCATCGAGGTCGCCTGTCTCGACGCGCAGGGGAAGACGCTGGGGCTTCCGGTGAGCACACTGCTCGGCGGCGCGGTCCGCGACCAGGTCGACTACAGCGCGTACCTCTTCTACAAGTGGGCGGGGCACCTCGGCGCTGAGCCAGACGAGTGGGGTGAGGCGCTCGATCCGGATGGCGTCGTGCGCCAGGCGCGCTGCTTGATCGACAGGTACGGGTTCCGGTCGATCAAGCTCAAGGCCGGAGTCCTCGCCCCCGAGATCGAAGCGGACACCATCCTCGCCCTCGCTCAGGCATTCCCGGGTATGCCGTTGCGGATCGATCCGAACGGAGCCTGGCGTCACGACACAGCCGTTGCCATCGGCCGCCGGCTCGGATCGGTCTTGGAGTACCTCGAGGACCCCGTGCTCGGAATCGAAGGAATGAGCCGAGTGCACAACGAGATCGGGATTCCGCTGGCCACCAACATGTGCGTCGTCGAGATGTCGCACCTCCGTTCGGCATCGGAGCGGCGCGCCGTGCAGATCGTTCTGAGCGACCATCACTACTGGGGCGGGCTTCGCCGCACGAAGGACCTCGGCGCGATCTGCGAAGCTCTCGGCATAAGCATCTCGATGCACTCCAACTCGCACCTCGGTGTCTCTCTCGCCGCGATGACCCATGTCGCCGCGACGATGGAGAACCTCGCCTACGCCTGCGACACCCATTGGCCCTGGAACCGCGCGGACGACATCGTCCCCACCGGCGGCATCGAGATCATCGGCGGCGCCGTGCGGGTGCCGACCACACCAGGCCTCGGCGTCGAGATCGACGAGGGCCGTCTCGGCGAGCTGCACGAACGCTATCTCAGTTCAGGGCGAACGATCCGGGATGACGCGGGATACATGCGCCGGGTCGATCCGTCCTTCGATCCGTCGCTGCCACGGTTCTGAATCGCCGCGTCATGCCCGAGATCATCCCCTACCTCTATCCCTGGGACGTGCTCGACGACGACATGGTCGCAAGGCTGACGCGGCTGGGCACGCGTCGTGTCGCGATGGCCGCCTACTATCACGCCGTGCGCGCGGCGACACCACGTCACCAGGGCCACCGATTCGTCGACGCCGCCTGGTCTGCTCTCTATGTCGACACCACCCGGCACGGTGTGCTTCCTCTGGAGGCACCCGCGTGGACGGCTCGCAACGCGTTCACACTCGCGAGACGCAGGCTGAACGATGCGGGGATCGCGGCCTCGGCGTGGATCACGCCGACGCACGCCGATCCGCGCCGGCCAGGGACGACGGCGGCGCGTGTCGTCGACGCCTTCGGCACTGTTCACCAGCATGCGCTCTGTCCCGTCACCGCAGACGTCGAAGACCTGATCGAACGAGTCGTCACCTCAGTCGTCGATGCCGGAACCGATGGTCTCGTCATCGAGGCCGTCGGCCAGCTGGGCATCGACCACGCACATCTGCACGACAAGACCGTCGGCGCCGACTGGAGCGACGACGAGCGACGGCTTCTCTCGATCTGCTTCTGCGCCGCCTGCCGAGACGCGAGAGGCTCCGACAGCACAGCGTGGCTCAGAGAGATCGTCCGCGATGCGCTGTCCGGCCGGGTCGCCCCTGCCGAGGCCCTGTCCATGGTGGCTGAGCTCGTCCTTCCCCTCAGAGAGAAGACGACACGGCGGATCTGGGGCCGAATCCGGCGGGCCGCCGGCTCCCATCCGCAGGCCGTCCATGTCACAGACGATCCCTGGGCGACAGGTCCGTCGACGCCTGCCGGCTGGGTGCCGGGCGCGTCGACGGTCATCGCGCCCGGGTGGCATCGTGGTGACTCCGCGTCCCTCTCGCGCATCCGAGAGGCCGTGCCAGACGCACGCCTCGCCGCATACGTCACAGTCCTGCCACCGACCGAGCCGCGCACGGACTCGTTTCGCCGGCACATCGGCTCGCTCGTGGACATGGGTGTCGAGGAGTTGCACCTCTATCACCTCGGGCTCGCATCGAACACGAGACTCGCTCTCGCCGAGGACATCGTCGCCGCGTTCACGGATTGACCAGCCGACGCGCGGCCGCTTCTCGGACGTCGTCGAGGTGTGGTCGTCCTCGCCTTGTCGTGAGACCCGCCGGTGGCCGCGGTTCAGGTTCCTGTCCGATCGGCACCGGGTGCGAAATCACGGCACTCTGTAACCGGCGGCGCGGAAGAGCTCGTACCACTCGGGTCGGGTCAGCGGCAGGTCCGACCCCAAAGCCGCGGCTGCGACCCTTTCCGGGGTGGTGGTGCCGACGACGACCTGCATCCGGGCCGGATGGCGGGTGATCCACGCGGTCGCGACGGCCAGCGCCGGCACATCGTATTGCGCGGCCAGCCTGTCGATGACCTCGTTCAACTCGGGAAAGCGCGGCGAGTCGAGGAACGGGCCGTCGAAGAATCCGGCCTGGAACGGCGACCAGGCCTGCAGGGTGATGTCGTGCAGACGGCAGTAGTCGACGAGGCCGTCATCGCGGCTGATCGACTGGTCGAGTCCCTGCATGTTCGCGGCGACACCTTGAGCGATCAGCGGCGCGTGCGTGATCGACAGCTGCACCTGGTTCGCGACGATGGGCTGCGTCACATACCGGCGAAGCAGGTCGATCTGGCGCGGAGTGTGGTTCGAGACCCCGAAGGCACGCACCTTGCCCGATGCCGTGAGCTCGTCGAAAGCGCGCGCCACCTCTTCTGGTTCGACAAGTGCGTCGGGGCGGTGGAGCAGCAGGATGTCGATGTAGTCGGTGTTGAGCGCCCGAAGTGAGCCGTGCACCGATTCGATGATGTGCTCGTATGAGAAGTCGAACGAGGGGCCGTCACGCACGATGCCCGTCTTCGTCTGGATCACGAGACCCTGCCGGTCAGAGGGGCTGAGCTGCATCGCGTCGCCGAATCGCCGCTCACAGCCGTGCAGTTCGGTTCCGTAGATGTCCGCGTGGTCGAGAAAGGTGATTCCGGCGTCGAGCGCCGTGCCGACGAGGGTGCGCACCTCTTCGTCGCTCTTCTCCTGGATGCGCATGAGGCCGAGCACGACGTTCGGCGCGGTGATGTCGGTTCCTGGCAGGGTGATGGTCTTCATCAGTGGTTCCTTGTGCAACGGCGTGGCGGATCGGCACTGTTTGTGCCGCCGAGAGGTGTGTGGCTCATAACGCGGACAGGTGCGCGATCTGTGCGGGGATCAGCGTGATGGCCGCAGCGCCGGCTGAGTCCCTGATGCTCTGAGGCCGGGAAGCACCCGGGATGGGGATCACAACAGGAGCGAGGGCGAGTTCCCACGCGAGTGTCACCTGATAGACGCTGGCGCCGAGCTCATCGGCGACGTCGCGGAAAGCGGTGTGCCGACCGGCGAGCTCCGGGGCGTTCGCGATTCCGCCGAGCGGGCTCCAGGGCAGAAACGCTATGCCCAGCTCGGCGCACCTGTCGAGCTCCACGCGGCTCGATCGGAATCGGGGCGAGAACTGGTTCTGCACCGATGCGAGGCGGCCGCCGAGAATCTCGTTGGCTTCGTCGATCTGCTCGACGCTCGCGTTCGAGATTCCGGCCATCAGGATGACGCCGTCGTCGAGCAGATCGCGGATCGCCCCGATCGACTCTGCGTAGGGGACCTGCGGGTCGGGGCGGTGGAACTGGTAGAGCCCGATGGCTTCGACGCCGAGCCGCCGTGCCGAAGCCTTGGCGGCCTCTGTGAGATGGCCGGGCGTCCCGTTCGTCGTCCAGGATCCGTCTCCGGGTCGCAGGTGCCCGCCCTTGGTGGCGACGAGCACATCCTCGGGACCGGCACCGCGTTCGCGGAGGGCGCGGGCGATCAGCTCCTCATTGTGCCCGACCTCATCGGCATCCCGGTGGTATGCGTCGGCGGTGTCGATGAATGTCACACCGGCGTCGAGCGCGGCATGGATGGTCGTCACCGACTGCGCCGTGTCAGGGCGGCCTTCGATGGACATCGGCATGCCTCCGAGGCCGATGGCAGACACCTGACGTTTGCCGATGACACGCTGCTGCATGGGTGATCTCCTGGTACGCCGTGAAGAGGAGCGGTTGCCCTCGTGAGCTCAGAGTCTAGAAAGCGCTAATCTAGAAGTCCAACAGCTGACGTCAATCATATTCAGAAGCGAGAGAGCTCAATGGATCTACGGCAGATGGAGTACTTCATCGCTCTCGCCGACGAGCGCCACTTCACCCGCGCCGCCGAGCTGGCGCGCATCTCGCAGTCTGGTCTGTCTGCGGCGATCCGCACCCTGGAGGATGAGCTCGGCACACGTCTGTTCGACCGCACCACCCGCAGTGTCGAGCCCACCGAGGCGGGATACGCGCTGCTCCCGTTCGCCCGCGCGATGCTCGAGCAGGCCGCCGGGGCTCGCGATGCGGTGGTGAAGGCGGGACGTGCGGTCACCGGCTCCCTCAAGATCGGTGCCGAGCAGTGTCTCGGCTTCGTCGACATCGCTTCGCTGCTCGAACGGTTCCACCGCCGTCATCCCCTCGTCGAGACACAGTTCGTCCAGGCGGGTTCCCACGAGCTTATGGAATCGACGCGCAAGGGCGCTCTCGACATCGCCTTCGTGGCCACCAGCAAGAACCTCGGCACGCTCCCTCACGCCACTCTCGGGCACGAGTCACTCGTGGTGCTCGCTCCCCTCGACCACCCGCTCGCCGCTCGCGTGTCTGTGGACCGGGGGATGCTCCGAGAGCGTGACTTCGTCGATTTCAGCCCCTCATGGGCTGTCCGCACGCTCAACGACGAGGCTTTCGCCGCATATGGCGTGCGCAGGCGGGTGCGATGCGCGGTCAATGACGTGCATACGCTCCTCGATCTGGTCACACGCGGACTGGGCCTGGCCATCGTGCCCAGGCACGTCGCCGCCAAGCCGCAGGCCGCGGCGCTGAAAACGATCCCGCTCGCCGAGCCCGATGCGCCGGGCTGGACGGTCTCCGTGGTCTCGAGCAGCTGGGAGCACACGGACTCACCGTCCGCGCACCTCCTGGAACTCCTCAACGTCGATCCTCCCGCGGTGGCCTCCGAAGAGGCCGTGCGGTAGCCCCTACGTCTCTGTGGCGGTTTCCAGACCGTGCTCGAACGGGTTCGCCCACCGTGGTTCGCGGCAGTGTCCGCGTCGACCTCGCATCAGCGCCATCGTGCGTGGGCCCCGCCTCTGGCTGCCCCTCTATCCGCGCCGGCGTAGTGCCAACCAGAGGGTGGCCCGTGACTCGAAGCTGTCGAGGTTGAGGCCGACGAGCTTCTCGACGAGGGTGATACGGGTTTTCAGGGTGTGTCTGTGGATGCCGAGTGTTCGGGCGGCCGGATCCCACTGGCCGTTGTGCTCGAGCCAGGCCGACAGGCTCGTGACGAGGTCGGTCGCCTTCTCGGTGTCGTGCTCGATGAGGGGGGCGAGGATGGCGTGCGCGACGTCGGCGTCGGCGGACTCGCCGATGAGCGCGGCGATTCCCTGGCGGCCGAGGTCTGCGAATCGCCGAACGGATGCCGGTGAGGCGTCCGCCAGAGCGCGTTCGGCCTGAGCGATCCCCTCGGCGGCCTCGGCGTAGGTCATCGCCAGCGAGATCCCGACGTGGGCGCCATTGGCGGCACAGAGCCGCGTCGCCCGGTCGTCACCGTCTGAGGCGGCGATGGCGATGGTGTCTCCGCGCAGAGCGAAGAACACCCTGCCGTCGGGCTCGTCTGCCGCGAGATCGGCGAGCACCGCATCGCGTCGCGGTGACTCCACCCGGGCGAGCGCGAACTGCACGGGCTCCGAGGGGAGTGCTCGACCCAGCGATCGTGCTGTGTGCGCGGCGAGTTCCGGCCGGCCGGCGAGCATCGCGGCGAGCATCGTCGAGCGCAGGTGGTGTGCGGCCTCATCGAGCGCTCTACCCTGCTCGAGCGAGAGCTCTGCGAGCGCGATGACACCGGTGAGCACACTCTGATCGGCTGCATCGCTCGCTCCCGTGCCCGCGACGGCGAGGGCGCCCCTGAGCTCCGCGCGATGACCGAGCGTCTGCACGATCAGGGCGGTGCCCGCGTTCTCGATCGACGAGCTCGCCCGCTGTCCCTTGCCGAGCAAGCGATCCACCTCCGATGCCACAGCCGCGGGCTCGAGGCTCTCCGGCAGTGCACCGGCTTGATAAGAGAGCCGGCCATGAGCGTCGAAGAGCGCCACCCACCGACCCAGTTGACGCGACAGCTCAGAGATGACGGCCGCCATGGCATCCGGCCGCAGCGCGGCGCGTGAGATCGCCCGCTGCGCACCGAGCGCCCAGCTGTCGCGGGCGTGGGCAGCCTCTGAGATGAGGTCTGCGGCGAATCGGGCCACGGCGATGAACGGCACCCGGAACGGCACCTCGAAAAGCGGAAGCCCCAGGCGTTCGCAGGCATCCACGAGCCCTCCGGGGATACCCGCCGTGACGACTTCTGTGCCGAAGCCGATGCCGGTGACCCCGGCATCGGCGAGTCGTCGCACGTAGGCGATCGAGCGATCGTCCGTTTCCTCACCGTCGACGAACCCGCTGGCCACCGCGAACTGCGTCCCGGTGGTCAGCAGGACATTTCCCGGCTCGAGAAAGGGGGTCGGGTCGTCGAGGTCCGAACTGTGCACCCAGGTGAGGGGAGCATCGTGCAGTCGCTCCTCGCCCGTCACGAGAGTGCGCAGACCGAGCCGGCGATTGTCGAGCAGACGACGCAACGTGGGAGCCATAGGGCAACGGTACGCAATCCCCTGCCGAAGTATCGAATCCGGCTCTCTGCATTCGACAAAGTGGCAGCTCTCGACCGGGTGGCCAGCTCTTACGATCGCAGTCAGGCGGAACGCAACACGGCAACGCGACGGCGCACGCAGCACAGCGCAACGAGGAGGACATGATGACACTCGTCGACACCCTGACCGGTGGGCCGACGCTGCAGCAGCAGCGCCGCCTCGTCACCCCGATCCCCGGCCCCGAATCCGAGCGCCTGATGGCGCGCAAACGGGTCGCCGTGTCGAGCGCGGTCGGCACGACCATGCCCGTCTACGCGCACGCCGCCGGAGGAGGCGTTGTGGTCGACGTGGACGGCAACTCGCTGATCGACCTCGGTTCCGGCATCGCCGTGACCACCGTGGGCAACAGTGCCCCGCGCGTCGTCGAGGCGATTCAGCGTCAGGTGGCGCAGTTCACCCACACCTGCTTTATGATCACGCCGTACGAGGGTTACGTGTCCGTCGCAGAGGCCCTCAACCGGCTCACCCCCGGTGATCATGAGAAACGCAGCGCCCTGTTCAATTCGGGCGCAGAAGCGGTCGAGAACGCCGTCAAGATCGCCAGGAGCCACACCGGCAAGCAGGCGGTCGTCGCATTCGATCACGCCTACCACGGCCGCACCAACCTGACGATGGCGCTCACCGCGAAGAACATGCCGTACAAACACGGTTTCGGTCCGTTCGCCTCAGAGGTCTATCGCGCGCCCCTGTCGTACCCGTTCCACGACGGCCTGAGCGGTGAGGATGCCGCCGCGCGCGCGGTCGAGGTGATCGAGAAGCAGGTCGGTGCGGGCAACCTCGCGGCGATCGTCATCGAGCCGATCCAGGGCGAGGGCGGTTTCATCGTGCCCGCGGAGGGATTCCTGCCCGCGCTCGCCGACTGGGCAGCGGCCAACGATGTGGTCTTCATCGCCGACGAGGTGCAGACCGGTTTCGCCAGGACCGGAGCCATGTTCGCCTCTGAGCACTTCGGCATCGTGCCGGACCTCGTGGTCACCGCGAAGGGCATCGCCGGCGGTATGCCGCTCGCGGCCGTCACGGGACGCGCCGAGATGATGGACGCGCCGCACACCGGTGGACTCGGCGGCACCTACGGCGGCAACCCGATCGCGTGCGCGGCCGCACTCGCGACGATCGAGACCTATGAGCGCGACGGCCTCGTTCAGCGCGCGAGAGAGATCGGCGAGCAGATCGTCCGGCGGATGACCGACGCGGACGACCCGCGCATCGGTGAGGTCCGTGGTCTCGGCGCCATGATCGGCGTCGAGTTCGTCGACCCGTCGACGGGTGAACCAGACGCGGCGCTCACCGGCCGCATCGTGGCGGCATGCCACCGGCAGGGAGTGATCGTGCTCACCTGCGGCACGTTCGGGAACGTCATCCGCTTTCTTCCGCCGCTCAGCATCGGCGACCCGCTGCTGAACGAGGGTCTCGATGTCGTTGTTGCCGCACTCCGTGCCGAGCAGTAAGGTGCGGCGGAGGAACGTTCAGCATCAGACTTCAGCATCAGACTTCAGCAGAGGAGACCGTATGACCAGGGCATCGCAGATCAGCGAGACCGAGCTTCTCGGCAAGGTGCCGTCCGGGCTCTACATCGGGGGCGAATGGCGAGACACCGGCAAGACGATCGAGGTGAGTGACCCGGCGACCGGGCGTGTGATCAAGACCATCGCCGATGCATCAGCCGCCGACGCCGTGGACGCGCTCGACGCGGCCGTCGCCGTTCAAGACGACTGGGCGAACACCCCTCCCCGCGTGCGCAGCGACATTCTGCGCAGGGCGTTCGACCTGATGCAGGAACGCCGTGACGAGTTCGCGCTGCTGATGACTCTCGAGATGGGCAAACCATTGGCAGAGGCCCAGGGCGAGGTGACCTACGGTGGTGAGTTCCTGCGCTGGTTCAGCGAAGAGGCCGTCCGCATCCAGGGACGCTACGGCACGAACCCCGAGGGCACGGGGCGGATGATCGTCTCACAGCACCCCGTTGGGCCGTGTTATCTGATCACACCGTGGAATTTTCCTCTCGCCATGGCGACGCGCAAGATCGCGCCTGCGCTCGCAGCCGGCTGCACAGTTGTGATCAAGCCGGCCTCACTCACGCCGCTGACCACTATCTACTTCGTGAAGCTGCTCGAAGAGGCCGGTCTGCCCGGCGGCGTGGTCAACGTCATCACCACCTCGTCTTCCGGCGCGGTCACCGAGCCGCTCCTGAGCGACCCGCGTCTGCGCAAACTCAGCTTCACCGGTTCGACGCCGGTCGGGCAGAGGCTGATCGAGCAGTCGGCGCAGAACGTGCTGCGCACGTCGATGGAGCTCGGGGGCAACGCCCCGTTCGTCGTCTTCGACGACGCCGACCTCGACAAGGCGGTCGACGGTGCGATAGCCGCGAAGTTCCGCAATATCGGACAGGCGTGCACGGCCGCAAACCGCTTCATCGTTCACGCGAGCGTGGCGGACGAGTTCGCTCGACGCGTCACGGAGCGGGTCACGGGCTTCCGCATCGGCCGCGGCACCGACGAAGGCGTGACGATCGGCCCGCTCATCGACGACCGTGCCGTGCAGAAGGCGAGCGACCTGGTCGCGGACGCCACCCGGCGCGGGGCGACCGTGCTCACCGGCGGCAAGGCGGTCGAGGGCGACGGATCGTTCTACGAGCCGACGGTTGTGACCGGTGTCGTCGCGGGATCGGAGATCCTGCGCGAAGAGATCTTCGGACCAGTGCTGGCCATCGTGCCGTTCTCAGACGAGGACGAGGCCGTTCGCCTCGCGAACGACACCGAATACGGTCTGGTGAGCTACGTCTTCACCGAGAGCCTGGCGCGTGGTCAGCGGATGATCGACCGGCTGCAGACCGGCATGATGGGCCTCAACGTGGGCGTCATCTCGAACGCGGCAGCACCGTTCGGCGGCGTCAAGCAGTCCGGAATCGGCCGCGAGGGCGGGCTCGAGGGCATCCACGAATACCTGTCGACGAAGTACACCCTCACCCCGGCCCCCTGACTCCAGATGCCGCGACAGCGGTGTGACCCAGAAAGGAACGACAATGGCTGTCTCGACGCCTCACTCCGTCCCGACTCTTCAGAACTACATCGGCGGGCGGTTCGCCGACGCCCAGGCGGATGCATCGATCGAGGTGGTGAGCCCCGTCACCGGTGAGGTCGTCGCGGTCTCGCCGGTCTCGAACGCCGCGGACGTGGACGCGGCATTCGACGCGGCGCGTGTGGCCTTCACCACCTGGAAGAGGACGACCCCGGGCGAGCGGCAGAGGATGCTGCTCGCGATAGCCGACGCGATGGAGGCGAACGCCGACGAGCTCGTCGAGGCGCAGTGGCGCAACACCGGGCAGCCCCGTGACGCGATCCGCGGCGAAGAGGTGACAACGGGAGCCGATCACCTGCGTTTCTTCGCGGGGGCTGCACGTGTTCTCGAGGGCAAGTCTGCCGGCGAGTACCTGGCCGATCACACCTCCTTCGTGAGGCGGGAGCCGATCGGGGTCGTCGCACAGGTCACCCCGTGGAACTATCCGCTGATGATGGCTGTCTGGAAGATCGCACCGGCGCTCGCCGCCGGCAACACGATAGTCCTGAAGCCGAGCGACACCACACCGGAGTCGACGCTGGCGCTCGCCCGCCTGACCCAGGGCATCCTGCCTGACGGCGTGCTCAACATCGTGCTCGGCGACGGCACGACCGGGCAGCTGCTCACCGAGCATCCCGTCCCCGGCCTCGTCGCGATCACGGGATCCGTGCGCGCGGGCATGGCCGTCGCGGCATCGGCGGCCAAGAACCTGCACCGCGCCCACCTCGAGCTCGGCGGCAAGGCGCCAGCGATCGTGTTCGCCGATGTCGACCTCGCGAAGACGGCGGATGCCGTCGCCGGCGCGTCGTACTTCAACGCCGGGCAGGACTGCACGGCCGTGACGCGTGTGCTCGTGCACGAGAGCGTCCACAACGCGTTCGTCGACGAGCTCGTGCGTGCGGCCGAGGCCACTGTCACCGGCGACAGGGAGGATGCGTACTACGGCCCGCTCAACAACGCGAACCACTTCGAGAAGGTCTCCGAGGTGATCGCCACGCTGCCGGCGCACGCGAAGGTCGTGACCGGCGGGCACAGGGTCGGCGACAGCGGCTTCTTCTTCGCCCCCACGGTGATCACCGGGGTGTCGCAGGTCGACGCGTGTGTGCAGGAGGAGACCTTCGGCCCTGTCATCACCGTGCAGACGTTCTCGTCGGAGGAGCAGGCCATCGACATGGCGAACGACGTGCCGTTCGCCCTCGCCTCGAGCGTCTGGACGACCGACCACGGCACGGCGATGCGGGTCTCGCGCGACCTCGACTTCGGGGCCGTGTGGATCAACACGCACATTCTGCTCGCGGCAGAGATGCCGCACGGCGGCTTCAAGATGTCAGGCTACGGCAAGGACCTCTCGATGTATGGTCTCGAGGACTACACGCGCATCAAGCACGTGATGACGAATCTGTCTGCGGGCGAGTAGCTCAACCGCCGGCTCGAGCGCTTCAGGAGAACCAAGCGCTTCAGAAGAATCAAGGAGACGAAATGATCGAACGGGAACGCGACGTCGTTGTGATCGGCGCGGGGGCATCGGGCCTCACCGCTGCGAACGACCTGAGGAAGGCCGGGCTCAGCGTGACCGTGCTCGAGGCCCGCGACCGCGTGGGCGGGCGCCTGTGGACAGACACGATCGACGGCGCCATGCTCGAGATCGGCGGGCAGTGGGTGTCTCCCGACCAGAACGCGCTCATCGACATGCTCGCAGACCTCGGCCTCGAGACCTACTCGCGTTATCGCGAGGGCGAGAGCGTCTACATCGACAAGGCCGGTGAGAAGACCCGGTTCACCGGAGAGATCTTCCCGGTCGCCGAGGGCACCGCGGCCGAGATGGAGCGCCTGATCGAGGTGCTGGACGGACTGGTCGCCGAGATCGGCATCACGGCGCCCTGGGCTCACGCGAAGGCGAAGGAGCTCGACTCCGTCTCGTGGAAGGCCTGGCTCGAACAGCAGACCGACGACGCCGAGGCGCGTGACAACATCGCCCTGTTCGTGGCGGATGCGATGCTCACGAAGCCCGCGCACGCGTTCTCTGCGCTGCAGGCGATCCAGATGGCGGCATCCGCCGGCAGCTTCACCCACCTGGTCGACGCCGATTTCATCCTCGACAAGCGTGTTGTCGGCGGCCTGCAGCAGGTGCCGCTGATGCTCGCGGACCGGCTCGGCGACGACGTGATGCTCGGCCAGCCGGTCCGCAGGCTCGAATGGTCCGACGGCGGGGTGACGGCGGTGGCCGACGGCGTCACCGTGAAGGCGAGGTACGCGATCGTCGCGGTGCCGCCGAACCTGTATTCGCGCATCGACTTCCAGCCGCCTCTTCCACGGCTGCGGCACCAGATGCACCAGCACCTCTCCCTCGGTTTCGTCATCAAGGTGCACGCTGTCTACGACACACCCTTCTGGCGCGACAACGGCCTCTCCGGCACGGTCTTCAGCCCCTACGAGATCGTGCACGAGGCGTACGACAACACCAACCACGGCGACGAGCGCGGCACCCTCGTCGGCTTCGTCTCCGACCAGAAGGCCGACGACGTCTTCAGGCTCTCGCCCGAGCAGCGCAGGCAGCGCATTCTCGAGTCGCTCTCGCACTACTTCGGCGACGAGGCCATGAGTCCGGCGGTCTACTATGAGAGCGACTGGGGCAGCGAGGAGTGGACGCGCGGCGCATACGCGGCGAGCTTCGACCTCGGCGGTCTCTCCCGCTATGGGGCAGACACCCGTGTTCCGGTCGGCCCGATCCACTGGTCCTGCAGCGATCTGGCCGCCGAGGGCTTCCAGCACGTCGACGGCGCCATCCGGATCGGTCGCGACACCGCCGCCGCGATCATCGCTGCCGCCGGCTGACCGTCGGCTGGCGGCCGCGCGACAACGACGCACCATCGCAAAGGAGCGAACATGCGGAGCATCGTCGGATACACCGATACCCGAGACTCCCTGCTCGGCGCCCGAAAGAGGATCAGGCCATGACCCAGGAGAAGGCTCAGAACGCGTCGCGTCTGTCGAAGAAGGGGCTTGGCGCCGGCACCGTCGGCCTGATCGGCGCCATTGTGATCGGCGTCTCGTGCATCGCCCCCGCGTATACGATGACGGCGGCGCTCGGGCCCACCGTCTCGACAGTCGGCGTGCAGGTGCCAGCGATCATCCTCGTCGGGTTCATCCCGATGCTCCTCGTCGCCTTCGGATATCGCGAGCTCAATCGGGCGATGCCCGACAGCGGCACGTCGTTCACGTGGGCGACGAGGGCCTTCGGGCCGTGGATCGGCTGGATGGCCGGCTGGGGACTCGTCGCGGCGACCATTCTCGTGCTGTCGAACCTCGCGGGCATCGCCGTCGACTTCTTCTACCTCATGATCTCGCAGATCGTGGGCGATCCCGACATCGCGAACCTCGCGCTCAACCCGTTCATCAACGTCGTGACCTGTCTCGCGTTCATGGCCGGAGCGACGCTCATCTCGTATCGCGACATGCAGACCACCCAGAGGGTGCAGTACTGGCTCGTCGGGTTCCAGCTGCTTGTGCTCGTGATCTTCGGTGTCGTCGCGTTCGCGCACGTGGCATCCGGCACCGCCTTCGATGCCACCCCTCTCTCGTTCGAGTGGTTCAACCCGTTCGCCGTCGGATCGTTCGGCGCGTTCGCCGCTGGGCTCTCGCTCTCGATCTTCATCTTCTGGGGCTGGGATGTGACGCTGACGATGAACGAGGAGACCCGCGGCTCGGCGTCGACTCCGGGCAAGGCCGCGACGCTCACGGTGCTCATCATCGTCGCGCTGTACCTCTTCGTCTCGACGGCGTCGATCAGCTTCGCCGGCGTCGGCACGGGAGCGTACGGACTCGGCAACGAAGAGATCCAGGGCAACGTCTTCGTCGCGCTCGCGGGACCCGTGCTTGGCCCGCTGGCGATCCTGGTGTCGATCGCCGTGCTCTCGAGCTCGGCGGCGTCGCTGCAGTCCACGTTCGTCTCGCCCGCGCGCACCCTGCTGGCGATGGGCCACTACGGCGCACTGCCGCCGGCGTTCGCCACGGTGAGCCCGCGTTTTCTCACCCCCGGCTACGCGACGCTCGTCTCGAGCGTCGTGGCCTCCGCCTTCTACGCGATCATGCGCTTCATCTCGGAGGACGTGCTCTGGGACACCATCACGGCACTGGGGATGATGATCTGCTTCTACTACGGCATCACAGCGTTCGCCGCGGTCTGGTACTTCAGGCGTCTGTGGTTCGCCTCGTTCCGGAACGCCATGTTCCAGTTCGCGTTCCCGCTCGCCGGCGGGGTCATCCTCATCGTGCTGTTCTTCGCGACCCTGATCGAGAGCACGGACCCCGGCTACGGCTCCGGCTCGAACATCGGCGGCGTCGGCCTCGTGTTCATCCTCGGGATCGCCGTGATCGGCATCGGCGTTGTGATCATGGTCTGGCAGCGCATCGTGCGCCCGGACTTCTTCCGGGGCACGAGCATCCGGCGCGGCGTCTCGGATGGCACCGTCGACGAGGCGGCTCAGCTGGTCGAGGACTGACGGCCACGAGGCCCGTCAGAGAGACCTCAGAGCTCGATGGGGACGGAACCCGTCAGATCGAGCACCGAGGTGCCGACGCGGAGTTCGTACTCGCCCGGTTCGTATTGCCAGCCGTCCTGCCAGTGGGCGAGCATCCGTCGGGGCACAGACACCCGCACCGTCTGCGTCTGTCCCGGCTCCGCCCGCACCGGGGCGAACCCCACGAGCCAGCGGACCGGTCTGTCCACCGTCGACTCGGCGCGCTCCGCATAGACCTGGATGACCTGCTTTCCCGCACGGTCTCCGGTGTTCGTCACCGGCACCGAGACGGTGGTGGTGTCGTCGGCGCCGAAGCCGGTCACGCTCGGCTCGCCGAGGGCCCATGAGGTGTAGCCGAGACCGAAACCGAAGGGATACGCCGGCTGCGCGGTGTGTCTCAGCCAGGCGCGGTAGCCGATGTGGACATCCTCGTCGTAGCGCAGCACGCCGTCGGCTGGCGTGACGTCGAAGACCGGGAGGTCTGCCTGCGCGACCGGCCAGGTCGTCGGCAGCCGGCCGCCGGGCTCGCGGTCACCGCTGAGGATGTCCGCGACCGCGTTGCCGTACTCCTGTCCTCCGAAGTAGGTGAGCAGAACCGCCTCGACGTCGTTGCGCCAGGGCATCTCCACCGGAGATCCCGCGTTGACGATGACAACCGTCCTCGGGTTCGCCGCGACGACCGCGCGCACCAGGTCGTCCTGACGCCCGGGCAGCGCGAGGCTCGTGCGGTCGTACCCCTCCGACTCCACTCGCGAGTTCGTTCCGACCACAACAACGGCGACCTCTGCCGCCTTCGCGGCGTCTGCGGCATCCGCGATCAGCCGGTCGGGGTCTGACGCATCGGCCTCCGTGCCGATGGTGATGCTCATCGCGCGCACGAGCCCGCCCTCGTGCTTGCGGGGCTCGAACTCGACGCGCAGGTCGATCGGCTCGCCCTGCACCACGTCGATCGGGACAGAGACCGACGGAGGAGAGAGGAACGCGGCGCCGAGGTCCGTTCCCCCGGCACGCGAGGTCGCCTCCCCGGCCAGCTCGCCGTCGACGTAGATGCGTCCGTGGCCGACCGAGGCGAAGCCGAAGAGGATCGTGCCGTTTTCGCTCGGCGTGTAGACGGTGCTGAACTCGAAGATCGATGACTCGCTGATCGGCGCATCTCCGCCGAAGTAGACGAGTGCGCTCGCGAGGCGTTCCTCACAGAAGAGTTCGGTGCCCTGTGCGTCGAGAAAACGCACGTGGGCTCCGGGATCACCGGTCACGGGGTTCGCCATGGTCTCGAGAGGCAGCTCGCTGATGCCCTCCTGCACAACGGCGCCGAGAGAGTACGTCACCTTCGTGTGACCGAAGGCAGCGCGGATGCCGTCGAGCGGAGACACAACCGACTCGGGTACAACCGTTGCGCTTCCTCCACCCTGGGTGCGTGCGTGCCTGGCATTGTGCCCGATGACCGCTATGCTTCCGATCGACGTCTTCTGCAGTGGCAGGATGCTGTTGTTCCGCACGAGAACCGATCCCTCGGCCGCGGCCTCGCGGGCGAACGCGATGCCGTCCTCGGTCTGGTGGGGCTTCCGGGCGACAGGCTCGAAGCCGTCGAGCGCGCCGACGCGCGCGGCGAGTCGCAGGAGCCGCAGAACCTTGCGATCGACGACCGACTCGTCGATCTCGCCGGAGCGGACGGCCCCGACGAGCGCCGCGCCCCAGGGGCCCACCGGGCCCGGCATCACCAGGTCCTGTGCGTATTTGGCAGACTCGACGCTGCGGACAGCCGTCCAGTCGCTGATCACCACGCCGTCGAAGCCCCATTCCGAGTTGAGCGGGGTCTCGAGCAGGTCGTTCTCGGTGGCCGTCGCGCCGTTGATCGAGTTGTAGGCACTCATAACGAGCCACGCCTGCGACTCGACGATCGACTTCTCGAATGCGAGCAGGTACAGCTCGCGCAGAGCGCGTTCACTGACCTCGACGTCGGCGGTGAAGCGCTCCGTCTCGAAATCGTTCGCCACATAGTGTTTGGGCGTCGCGCCGACGCCGTTCTTCTGCACGCCGGCGACATACGCGGCTGCGAGTTCCGCCGTGAGCACCGGGTCCTCGCTGAACGCCTCGAAGTGACGTCCGCCGAGCGGGGAGCGATGCAGATTGATGGTGGGGCCGAGCACAACGTCGACGCCCTTGCGCCGTGCCTCGACGGCGGATGCCGCACCGTAGCGTGCGGCGATACCGGTGTCCCATGACGACGAGAGAGCGCTCGCAGACGGGAGGTTGAGGGAGGGCGACCGTTCGTCCCAGACTTCGCCGCGCACACCGCTCGGTCCGTCCGAGACGAGGATGCGACGCAGCCCGATCTTCTCGTTGGGCCAGGTCGTCCAGAAGTCGCGCCCGGTGAGCAGCTGCACCTTCTCTTCGAGGGTGAGCAGCGCGAGCACATCCGAGAGACGCTCGTCCGTGTGCGTGTCAGACGCGGCAGTCGTCCGGTGCGGGCTGAGGTGGGCCACGATGCCTCCAAGGTCGTCCTGTGCCGTCGTCCTGACGGTAGGGAGAGGTTACCAGCAAAAACCGACTAGCAGTAGGTTTTAGTGGTGCGGTCGAAGACACCGATTACCATCGGGGGATGACGAAGACCGGATCGTATGCCAAGGGGCGAGCGAAACGAGAAGAGATCCTGCGCGTCGCCCTCGAGGTCATCGCCCTGAACGGCTACCGGCGGTCGTCGCTTCGCGAGATCGCGTCGTCGGTCGGCCTCAGCAATGCCGGACTGCTGCACTACTTCGGCTCGAAAGAGGAACTGTATGCCGAGGTGTTGCGCATGCGCGATGACGTGAGCGCACGGGCGGACAGTGTTGCCGCGGATCCGCTGGGATCGCTCGTCGAGGTCGTGCGGCACAACGCCGATGTCCCCGGTCTCGTCCACCTGTACTCACGTCTCTCGGCAGAGGCCGTCGACGACGGGCACGGCGCCCACGACTATTTCGCCGAACGATACGCGAGGCTGGTGCCCATGATGGCCGATGGCATCCGCGCGGCGATGGCCGACGGACGCATCCGTCCGGACATCGATCCCGAGATGCTGGCCCGGATGCTCGTGGCGGTCAGCGACGGTCTGCAGGTCCAGTGGCTGATGCAGCCCGACTTCGACATGGCTGCACACGTCGACTACCTGCTGGCGCTCGCCGCGCCCGCGCGCTGATGCGTCTGTGAGCTCTCGTCCATCGCCAGAACGCCCCCTGTTGTCACCGGCAGATCGCGCACATCCTCAACCGCGCAACGCGCCAGGATTCGCGAGGGGTGGCGAGTCCATGTGACGGCCGCCCCATGAGGAACCGTGCCGTCAGCTGCCCAGTCGGCGCACGGCGCGGCGGACGCTGGCCGTCGCGCTCCTCGCACACTCCTCGTCTTGAGCCGGAAGTCCCCCGCTGACCCCGATGGCGCCGAGCAGTCGGTCCGGGGCGTAGATCGGGAGACCGCCCGCGAGTGAGGTGGGGCGAAAGGGGAGCGCCTCGGAGGCGAGGTCGAACACATCCGGGAACTCCGAGCGAAGGTTCTCCAGTTCACTCGTCGTCCGCCGAAATGCGGCAGCGGTCTTTGCCTTGGCCCGGGCGACGTCGAGTGTGAACCACGATGCGCCGTCGTCGCGACTGCTGAGCAGCTCCTGGGTCAGCGGGTCGACGATACACACGCTGGCTCTGAACCCCAGCTGGGTGGCACGCCGCATGGCGGAGGAGCACGCGAGCTGAGCATGTCTGAGTGTGAGTTCCACGATGAACGTCCTCTCGGTGGTCGAGTGGCTCGACCACACGCGTTCGGCTGCAGCGGTCGGAGGGGCAGGTTCTGCGCCGGAGGTGCTCAGAACGGGTTCCATCGTCACGATGGAGGCGGAATGACGACACACCGGGAAAGGTGTATAGTCCCTAGTGGTCAGTCTACTGTACACATGAACAACATATTGACCGTGAGGGCGACGGAGAAGGATCCGTCTTTCGTGCCCCGCTTCCGCAGTAGAACGCAATGGAAAGGTATGTCGATGACAGAAGACGCCCCCTATGGGGTTTCAATGGATCGCCCGATCTGGGCTGCCGTGAACGATCTCCCGATCCGCATCCATTATGTGGATGTCGGTCAGTGGCGCACGCGGGTGCTGGAGCTCGGCGAGGGGGAGCCGCTTGTGCTCACCCATGGCAGCGGAGGCCATCTTGAGGCGTACATGCACAACATCCGGGCGCTCTCGGAGCGTTTCCGGGTCATCGCCTACGACTTTCCGGGGCACGGGTACACAACCCTCGCCACCGAGGATCTCGAACTGCCGACGTACCTCGAGCACCTGAGGGGCCTTCTTGACGTTCTCGGAATAGAACGCGCTCACATCGACGGTGAGTCCCTCGGTGGGTGGGTCGCGATCAAATTCGCCGCTCAGTACCCCGAGCGCGTCGGCAGTATCGTGCTCAACACGCCCGGCGGCACCATGGCGACTCCTGAGGTCATGGAGCGCATCCGCTCGCTCAGCCAGGGGGCGGCGGATGATCCGTCGTACGATCGGATCAGAACCCGTCTCGAATGGCTGATGGCGCATCCGTCCGCTGTAACCGACGAGCTGGTTGCCATTCGGCAAGGTGTCTACTCCCAGCCGGGCTTTGCCGAGTCGATGCGCCACATCCTGTGTCTGCAGGATCCGGAGATCCGTCGTCGCAACCTCATCACCGACCAGGAGCTGGCATCGGTGCAGGCTCCTGCTCTGGTGCTGTGGACCAGTCACGACCCGTCCGGGCCGGCGTCGGCCGGCCGTCAGATGGCTGAGAAGCTCCCGAACTCTCGGTTCGAGTTCATCGAGGGCGCCGGGCACTGGCCGCAGTGGGAGCAGACGGAGCAGTTCAACGCATTGATGATCGACTTCCTCGAAGCCTCTCGTCTGTCGCCGACGAGCTGACCGGAGGTGCCCGCCCCGGTGCACGCTCGGGGCGGGCACGGCCGCTGGCAGCCTTGTGGCCTACGGAGCCGCTCGCCGATTCAGAGGGCGAGTTCCCCGCCGATGCGCGCCGCGAAGCGGGCCGCAAACGCGCGTAGCTTCTCACCCGCCTCGTCGGCGTCGGCGGGCAGGGCCTGTTCGGGAAAGCTGAAGCTCACGGCGATGAGGCCGTCGCTGCGGTGCGGCGTTCTGACCGCCGTCCCGAAGCAGGTCAGGCCAACAACCGTCTCGCCCTTCTCCATCGAATATCCGCGGAGGTGAGTGGCCTCGATTTCTGCTTTGAGCGCGTCGACGTCGCCAATCGAGAAGGTGGTGAGCACGGGCAGCGGTGCGTGTTGAGGCAGACGCGATTCGAGTTCCTGGTTGCCGGCGACCGCGAGCAGCGCTCGGCCTGCCGCCGTGCAGTTCGCCGGCACGGAGCGGCCGATCTCTGAGGCCAGCCCGAGGTTGAGCGGGTCACTGCCGTCGTGGCGGGCGAGGTAGACCACGTTCAGGTCATCGCCCAGCACGCCCAGTTGGATCGTGTGCGCGGAGTTGGACTCGGATCGACAGAGCTCGTAGAACTCCTCGACCTCCGCGACGCTCTTGAGATATGCGGTGCCGAGTTCGGCGAGCCGATGGTCGAGCTGGAACCCTCCGGGGCTGCGCCGGAGGTAGCCCGCCTCGAGCATTGCGGCGCAAAGGTTGAGGACTGTCGACTTGGGCACGCCCGTGACCCGGGCGAGCTCACTCGCTCCATAGGCCCGCTTGGGCTGTTCGGCGAGGAGCGAGAGGATCTCGGCAGCGCGCGTGATCGCCGGGGAAGGGGAGCGGCGGACCTTGTTCTCAGCCACACCGGCGCCGGCCTTCGATGACATGCAGCTCTCCTTTACATAGTGCGCCGATTGCGAGAAGTTCTCTCGATCGAGAGAACTTCCGTCGGGGAGTTCTCTCGCGAGGGTTCCAGCCTAACCGGCCATCGTCCCTCACCGCCCACGACGGTCAGTATATTGTTTCGAGGGTCAATATTCTGTTGACCCGGTCCAAAACTCGTGCTAGCTTAACGACTCGAGTCAGCTGTCCAACGATGAACGCATGAAACGGAGACACGATGATGGTCGTGGTCCCGCTTGTCATAGGCCCTCTGTGGAATCATCCGCAGCGCCGCGACGGTCGGAGGCTTGTATGAGCGCTTCTGTTTCCTGCAGTGTACTCATCGTCGGAGCCGGACCCGTCGGACTCATGACGGCCAACCTGCTCGGCACGTACGGCGTCGATGCGATCGTGATCGAACGCAATGACGTGCTCATCGACTACCCCAGGGGAGTGGGGATCGACGACGAGAGCCTTCGTGTGTTCCAGACGACCGGACTGGTTCACCTGGTGCTTCCGCACACCGTGCCCAACCAGACGATGGTGTTCGCCGATGCCAAGGGTTCGGTGCTTGCCGAGATCTCACCCACGATCGACGACTTCGGGTGGCCCCGGCGCAACGGCTTCGTCCAGCCGCTGGCCGACCGGGTCCTTCTCGACGGGCTCGATCGTTTTCCCCACGTCGACGTTCGATTCCGGCATTCTCTGGTCAGTGTGGAGCAGAGCGGCTCCGGTGTGACGGCAGTGGTCGAAACACCTGACGGAGTGGCCGAGATCACGGCGAGGTATATGGTCGCGGCCGACGGAGGCAGCAGCCGCACGCGGCGAATGCTCGGGCTGGAGTTCGAGGGACGTTCTTCCTCGGCCAATTGGCTCGTCATCGACCTGAGGAACGACCCATTGGGCCGTCCCGGCGCCTACGTGGGGATGGACCCCGCGCGCCCCTATGTGTCCATCAGCATCCCTCACGGCATCAGGCGTTTCGAATTCATGTTGAAGCCCGGAGAATCTCAGGACACGATAGAGGATCCCGCCTTCATCCGCCGTCTGCTCACCGGCCTCGTGCCGGATGCGGGCGCAGTCGATGTGATCCGTCGCCGCATCTACACGCATCACTCGCGCATCGCGAATCGCTTTCGCTCCGGGAACGTTGTGTTGGCGGGTGACGCCGCCCACATCATGCCGGTCTGGCAAGGACAGGGTTACAACAGCGGCATTCGCGATGCGCACAACCTCGCATGGAAGCTGGCGGCGATCATCCGCGGATCCGCTGGCGACTCGCTGCTGGACAGCTATGACGTCGAACGCCGTGGACACGCGAAGGCCATGATCGAGATCTCCACCTTGGTGGGCCGGGTGCTTTCGCCGACGAACCGCGCCGTGGCCTTCGGACGCGATATGGCATTGCGCGCACTGCGGGCGGTCCCCGCGTTCAAACGGCATATCGTGGAGATGCGCTTCAAGCCGATGCCGACTTTTGACTCGGGAATGATCACGCGGGTGGGATCGGTGTCTGTTCCCTGTGAGGCGGGCCGGGTCTTCATCCAGCCGATGGTCTCCCTGCGGAACGGGGAATCCGTCAGATTGGATGACGCGATCGGCGCATGGTTCAGTGTGCTGGTCTGGAACAACGATCCCTGCGCCATCCTCGACGAGCGCACCCGCGAGCTGCTGCGCGACCTCGGAGCGCGCTTGATCGCTGTTCGGCCACACTCGCAACTCCACTGGTCCGATCAGGACAGCGAGGGGATCACCGTCGTCGGAGACCCTACGGGCCGACTGCAGGCCTGGTTCGAACGCCATCCGGAATCGGTTGTGCTTCTGCGTCCGGACCGCGTGGTCGCGGGGGCCAGCCACGCGCAGAACGCGCAGGCGATGGTACGGGCCGCACTGGAGATCTTGAATCCGGATACACGTGAGGGCCAGGCCATGGGAATGAGCACCCGTATCGGCGCCGGACGTTCGCAGCGCATGTCTATCAAAGGAGGCCGTCATGGCTGAGCCGAGTCCGGACGCGCCGTTGCTGTGCGTCGATGACGTGACTCTGCGGTTCGGCGCGGTCGTCGCGCTGTCTGAGGTGTCGCTCCGGGTCGAACCGAAGCAGGTGCACGCCGTGATAGGACCAAACGGCGCTGGAAAATCCACCCTGTTCAATGCGATCTCGGGGGTCTTCCCGCTTTCAGCGGGAAGAATCTCGCTCGGACAGACACAGCTCTCCGGTCGGCGGCCGAGCCAGATCGCCGGAGCGGGTGTCGGGCGTTCCTTTCAGAACGTGTCACTCAGCGGCGACGAGACCGTGTTGGAGAGCTTGCTTGTCGGACGCCACCACCTTGTGCGCTCGAATGTCGTCTCGACCATGTTCGGGCTTCCATACGCTCGCCGTGAGGAACGTCGCCACCGCGCTCGGGTGCAGGACCTCGCCGCGCTGTTCGGCATCGAGGCAGACCTGGATCGACCGCTTCGCGAGTTGTCGTACGGCAGGCAGAAGCTCGTGGACGTGGCCAGGGCCGTGTGCATGGAGCCGGTCATCCTGCTGCTGGATGAGCCGGCGGCGGGGCTCAATGGGAGTGAGACCGCCCATATGGCGCAGCTCATCGTGTCGTTGCGCGACTCGCTCGATATCGCGGTGCTCTTGATCGAACACGACATGGGAATGGTGATGTCAATCTCAGACCACGTGACGGTGCTCGACTTCGGCAGGCCCATCGGCGGTGGAACTCCAGCCGAGGTCCAGAGCGATCCCGCCGTCGCGGCGGCCTACCTGGGCACAGACGCCGCGGCCGAGCAGCTGATCGAGCAGGCCTCATGATCAAGTTCGTCTCTCTGCTACTCGCCGGGCTCTCGCTCGGAGCGATCTACTCGCTGGTCTCGATGGGGTTCGTGATCATCTACAAGTCGAGTGGGATTCTCAACTTCGCTCACGGCTCATTTCTGGTCTTCGCTGCGTTTGTCGTCGCTGTCACCCAGGGCACTGTCGGCTTCGGCTGGGCCTTTGTGATCGCACTGGTGGCAACGGGGCTTTTGGCCCTCATCGTCGAAGTCCTGTTCGTGCGCCCGATGCGCAACGCGCCCCCGGTTCCGACGACTATCCTCACGATCGGCATCGAAGTGCTTCTCGGCACGCTGCTGGCGACGCTCATCGGCTCCGATCTGCTCGACCTCGGCCAGCCGTGGGGCGGCTCTGTGACGACAGTCGGCGATTTCGGAATAACTGTGAACCGGCTCATCGCCCTCGTTGCGGCTGCCGTGATCATCGCCGTGTTCTTCGCCCTGTTTCGATACTCTTCGTGGGGTATCAGCATGCGGGCGGCAGCCGAGGACCGCGAAGCGGCGGCTCTGGTCGGTGTGCGATTGGGCCGGGTGGCGGCGATGTCGTGGGCCGCTGCGGGACTGCTTGCCTGCGTTGCGGCGGTCTTCCTGACCGGCGCACCGACGCCCGGGCTTTCGCCGAGCCTCGCGGCGGTCGCCTTGATCGCATTCCCCGCGGCGATCATCGGGGGCGTCACGTCGATTCCGGGGGCGCTCCTCGGCGGTTTGATCGTGGGCATCTCGGAAAGCCTCGCCACGGGGTATCAGGATCAGTTGCTGTTCCTCGGGCGGGGTTTTGGTGAGGTCGTCCCCTACGTGGTCCTTTTGATCGTGCTCCTGATCAGACCACAAGGAATCCTCGGCGAGAAGGAGCGTGTCCGTGTCTGAGCATCCCTCGATGGTGGCGACACCACATCGTCTGTCCCGGATCGCTTCGTCGCGAAGAACACTGATCCTCACGACTCTTGCGACGGGGATCACGATAGTCGTGCTCGTCGCTCCGTTGTACTTAGACGAGTTCTGGTTGCGGCTCGGTTTCACCATCTGCGGCGCCGCCATCGGAGCCCTCGGTCTCAATATCCTCACTGGCGCAGCGGGACAACTGAGCCTCGCCCACGCGTTCTTTCTGGGGATCGGCGCCTTCGCATACTGTTACTTCGCGGGCGAGGCGAACCCGGCGACGGGACTTGGCGGCCTCGGGCTGCCGCCCATCGGCGCGATGGTGCTGGCCATGCTGCTCGCAGCCTTTGTGGGCTTTTTGATCAGCCCTGTCTCGAGCCGGCTCGGCGGCCTCAACCTCGGAGTCGCGACCCTCGCACTCGTATTCGTGGGGCAGTACCTTTTGAACACCCTGACCCCGGTGACCGGTGGGTTCCTCGGCCGCTCGGCTCCCCGCTTCGATCCTCTCGGTTTTGCTGGCGACGCGCCGGTCATCCTGGGAGTGCCGTTCGGGCGATTCGAGCAGCTCTGGTATCTCGGCGTGGTATTGCTGTTCATCTGCGCGGTCGTTGTGCGGAACCTCCTTGCGAATGGCCCCGGCCGAGCTTTTCGGATGATTCGCGACAAAGAACTCGCCGCAGCGGTGATCGGTATCCAGGTGCGACGCTGGAAACAGCACGCGTTCGTCATATCCTCCGGCCTCGCGGGCCTCTCCGGGGTGTTGTTCGCTCTAGCGATCGGCAGTGTCGCTCCCGAATCGTTCACCCTCGAGCTGTCGATTCAATATCTTGTGATGATCGTGATCGGTGGACTCGCCACCGTGGGCGGATCGATCGCCGGGGCCGCCTTTGTGGTGTCGCTCCCGCTCCTGCTCCAGCAGTACTCGGCGCACCTTCCGTTTCTGAACGATCAGCTCACGCCGGCGGATGCCGCGCGCTACATATACGCGGGAGTGCTCATCCTGGTACTGATGTTCGCGCCCGGCGGCATCGCCAGCCTGTGGTCCCGCCGAACCACCCGCCGATCGCTGATGGGACTGGTGCGGCTCCGGTCGAACGGCGCCGGTGCGCCCACGGCTCTCCCTTCTTCCCAGGCGGGTCCCGATCACCAAAACGACAGAGAGGTCGAGCATTCATGAAAAGCACAACTGGAGCCGGTGCCACGGCACTGGCACTTGCCACAGCGGCACTATTGACGCTGTCCGCGTGCAGCACCAAAGCGAGTTCCCAGACCGGCGACACGAGCGGTGACGTCATAACGGGCTCAGGAATCTCCGATGGCACGATCAACCTCGGCATGCTCACCGATCTGAGCGGCAACTTTGCCGCTGTGGGAAAGGAGATGGCGCAGACCGCCGAGCTCTATTGGCAGCAGAAGAACGCCGAAGGCGGTGTGTGTGGCGAGTATCCCGTCGAGCTGAACATCAAAGACAACGCCTATAACGTGCAGAACACCGTGTCACTCTTCAGCGAGATGAAGAGTGACGTGCTCGCGTTTCAGAACATCCTCGGTACGGCGCCCGCCCTCGCTGTGCTTCCCGACCTCGTCGACAGCGAGATGCTCGCGATTCTGCGGGGTCAGGGGCAGGAAGCACTTGGCCATTCGAATCTTCTGATGACCGGGATCACCTACGAGCTCGAAGCGATGAACGGACTGTCGTATTTGCGGGAGCAGGGTCTGCTCGACGACGGCGCGACCATCGCGAGTGTCTACCTGCAAGGATCGTTCGGGGAAAACGTTCTGGTGGGCGTACAAGACTATGCAGCCATCCACGACGTCACCGTCGAGGAGACTCAGGTGACGGCGCAGACGACCGACCTGTCACCGGCCATCGCTGATCTGAAAAGCAAGGACGTGTCGGCAATCGTCTTCTCCGGCACACCTCCGCAGCTGGCATCGCTGGCTACGGCCGCGGAGGCGGCCGGTCTGGATGTTCCCATCCTGACAGGAGCGCCGGTGTGGACGTCTGGTCTTCTTGATACGCCGGCTGCCGCCGCTCTCGTGGAGCATCTGTACCTGACACTGCCCGTGACCTCATTCGACAGCGAAGCGGCATCTGCCTTTCGGGAGGGCTACGTCGCTGAGCACCCGGATGAGGATCCGAGCATTACGACCGCAATCCAGTACTCCGAGGCGTTGACCCTGGATGCGGTACTCGAACAAGCCTGCGCAGACGGTGACCTCACGCCGGCAGGTGTGCTGGCGGCCCGCTCGAAGGTGACCTCCGTCGACACCGGTGGGCTGACGCCGACCCTGGACCTGTCCGACCCGGCGAAGCCGTCCACGCCCGAGAGCTTTATCGCGCGCGTGAATGTCGAATTCCCCGGTGGCCTTGAGACGGTCGACGGGCCCTACGTGAGCGACGACGTTCTGGCGCTCGTCGAGAACGAGTAGCACAGAGGGGTGACCATGCTATCGGTCTCATCGCTCAACATGACCTACGGTCGGGTGATTCACGCGCTAAGAGGCGTTGACCTCACGGTCGATGCCGGCTCGATCGTCGCCCTGCTCGGCAGCAACGGAGCCGGCAAGACGTCGCTCCTGCGCGCGATCAGCGGGAACCTGTCGGCCTACCGGGCGTCGATCTCGGGCGGGATCACACTCGAGGGTGAATCGCTCACCGGCCTTTCGCCCTCGGAGGTCGTTCGACGAGGCCTCGTTCAGGTGCCTGAAGGACGCCGGATCTTTCAGCGGATGACCGTGCAGGAGAACCTGGCCGTCGGTGGCGCCCTGGTGGGCAGGCGCGCCAGGGCGACGGCCGAGCGCGAGGTCTACGAGCTCTTCCCGATCTTGGCGGAGCGCCGCCGGCAGGCGGCGGGGCTGATGAGCGGAGGCGAGCAGCAGATGCTCGCCATCGGACGGGCGATGATGAGCGCACCTCGTATGCTGATGCTCGACGAGCCCTCTCTCGGTCTTGCCCCCAAAATGATCGCCGTGATCGAGGGTGTGATCCGCCAGATCAACGCCGCCGGCACAACGGTTCTCGTGATCGAGCAGAATGCGAACCTCGCACTTTCGCTGGCCGGTCACGCCTCGGTGCTTGAACTCGGTCGCGTCGCGCTTTCGGGGCCGACCTCCGACGTGACACTCATGGAGGACGTTCGACGGCTTTATCTCGCATCCGCATCCGAACCGGCTCGGGCAGGGGCCGGTGACACGGCACGTAAACTCAGCGCAAAGGAGACTCTCTTATGAACGATTCCGTGAACTCGACGGGTCATGGCACATCGCTGGCCGGCTTCGGCCCTGATGGACAGTTCGACCACCACGACCCCGACTTCGTGGTCGATCCTTGGGAGACGTACGCCAGACTGCGCGAGGAATCGCCGGTGCTGCACTCGGCCAACTACGGGGGCTTCTGGCTCGTGTCTCGTTACGATGACGTCGTAGCAGTGGCCTCCGACTGGCAGAGTTTCACGTCGAGTGTTCCCGGGGTGCTGCTCATCCCATCCGGGATCCCGCGCACCGATCCCTACCTGCCGATCGAGGTCGATCCGCCCAAGCACACGCAGTACCGATCGATCGTGCGGCCGGTGTTCTCACCTCGCCGGGTGGCCAGCTTCGCCGAACCGCTTGCACAGTTGGCGTCTCGACTTCTGGGAACGATGGTCGAGGCGGGTGGCGGTGACGTCACGACCGCCTTTGCGGAGCCGCTGTCGGCAACCTCACTGGCAAAGTTCATCGGCCTGCCGGAAGAGGATCACGAACTCTGGGTCGATCTGGTCGAGCGCTCGCTGAGCGGTCAGATCGGTGACAAAGAGGACGCGGCTCGGGCGGCGAAGGAGTTCCAGGTCTATATCTCACGGATCATCGCTCTACGCCGTGACAACCGTGAGGACGATCTCATCTCGATGCTGATGGACTCCGAGGTCGATGGGGCGAAGATGACCGATCACGAGGTGCACGGCTTCATCCTCATGCTTCTGATCGCGGGTCATGAGACCTCGGCATCGGCTGTGTCCTACCTGTACTGGCACTTCGCCCGTCATCCTGAGGATCTCGAGTTCTTGCGCGAGAACCGTTCGAAGATACCCCTCGCGATCGAGGAGATCGTGCGCTTGTCGTCTCCCGTCAGCATCTTCGCCCGCAATGCGACCCATGACCTCGAGTTCGGCGGTCAGCAGATCAAGTCCGGCGATGTCGTCGGAATGTCGTTTGCGTCCGCAAACCGGAGCCCCGATCGATTTGACGATCCGGATACCGCCCGCCTCGACCGATTCCCCAATCCACATCTTGGGTTCGGGCATGGCATCCACGTCTGCCTCGGCGCGCCCCTCGCGCGGTTGGAGATGTCGAGTGCGATCGTCGCCCTTCTCGATGCCAACGTGATGCTGACGATGGCGGGCGAGGTCGAGTGGAAAGGCCGTGGCGACGCGCTTTCGCTGCGTCACGTCCCGGTGAGGATGGAGCCGCTGAAGTGACCATGACCATCGAACAGGAACGCGTGCACGAGAACGAGCACACCTCTGCCCGGGTCACACGCATGACCGCTATCGCAGACGGTGTGGTCGAGGTGGTTCTCCAGCCGGTCGAGGAGATCATGCCGTGGACCGCCGGCTCCCACATCGATCTGATGCTGCCCGGCGGGGAGATCCGCCAGTATTCTCTTTGCGGTGACCCGCTCGACAGAAGCGCGCTGACGCTCGCCGTTCTTCGCGAGGTGGAGGGCAGAGGGGGATCCGAGCAGGTGCACACTCGACTGGCGATCGGCGACGAGATCGGGATCAGTCTCCCGCGCAATCATTTCCCGCTCGTAGCGTCGCCGGACTATCTCTTCATCGCCGGAGGAATCGGGATCACTCCGATCAGGGGAATGATCGCCGAGGCGCAAAGAGCCGGAGCGAACTGGCGCCTCCTCTATCTGGGGCGGAGCCTGACATCGATGGCCTATGCCGCGGAGCTGGCTTCACTCGGTGAGAAAGCAGTGGTCTGGTCGAGCGAAGATCGCGGTCGGTACCCGCTCCGGCAAGAACTCGCCGGCCTGACCGCGGGCACTCTGGTGTACGCCTGCGGGCCCGAACGCCTGCTCCGCGATGTGGAGGAGGCGGCGGTTCTGTGGCCGGCCGGCACTCTTCATGTGGAACGCTTTCAAGCCCGTGAACGAGACGCCGATGCCGATCATGACACGGCATTCGAGGTCGAGATCGAATCCAGCGGTCAGGTGCTTTCGGTACCACCGTCTTGCTCTCTGCTGTCGAGACTGCACGACGCAGGACACTACGTGCCGTCGTCCTGCGAAGAGGGCACGTGCGGCACCTGTGAGATCGTTGTGGTCGACGGGGAGATCGATCATCGTGACTCGATCCTCAGCCCCGCCGAGCGGGAGTCACACAGCGTGATGTTCCCCTGCGTCTCACGAGCGAGATCGAACCGCCTCGTTCTCGGGCTCTGAGAGCCCACCGAGATTCGCGGCTTCGCGGTGGCTGAAGCGGATGTCGCTGTGAGGGTATGAGTGAGGGGCCAAGCCGAGGAATGGAAGGAACACTGTGAAACAGGAACGCGTGGACACGGGTCTTGTGTGGGGAATCAAGAACAGCCTCATCGACTACCTTGCCCGGGTCGGCGATGCCTCGTCGCAGGTGTCTGCGGGGGCCGGGCTCGTGGGTCCCGGCGAGTTCTATTTCGCCGTGGCAGACACGAGCGGTTTCGATGGCTCGACGCTGACGGGCACGATTCGATTTCGAGGCGAGCTGCGCTTGAGAGCTCACTCCGGCCTTCTTGCGGTGGACGTCCGCGATCCATGGCTCGAGTTCGGCGATGAGGGATGGACGTTGACCAGTGAGGTCGGCGGCGAGCATAAGCCGGTTTCGAACGATAGCCCGTCGCGCGCGCGTCTTGTGGACCTCGAACCTGTCGACGTGGTGAACGACGGAGAGGTGATCATGTTGCCCGATGTGCCCACCAGGCTGGCGGCCGAGAGCGCAGGCCTCTTCGACGGGATGTACCCGGTGGGCACGGCCTTTGCGCCCCTTCACGTCCGCGTGGCGCGCACCGCGCCCGGCGCGCTCGCGACTGCTTGACCCGCGCGCACGACCACTGTGCCACGACCACTGTGCCGCGACGGCTGACGCCGCTGCTGCGGTTGTCAGAGCGGCTGTCTGGAGTCGACTGGCGTATAACGGACACCGTCCACGCGACGCGGCACCGCGATCTGGCCATCGCGGAGCTCGGGCGGCAAGATGGAGACCGGAGGAGCGTTCTGGAAGGTCACCGATACTCCGTATATCGTTTATGACTCCCTTTCATCAAGCGAGGTGCCCGCCCACGCGGAGGGCGAAGCGGCTGGCGAACTCGAGCAATTCAGTCCCGACCAGACCGGTATCACCCGGGACGGAGTGTTCCGGGTAGCTGAAGCTGATGCCTATGAGCCCATCCGAGCGATGGGGGGTGCGCACGGCTGCGGCGAAGCATCGAAGACTGCCGACGATCTCGCCGAGCTCGGTCGCATAGCCCCGTGCCGTCGTCGCGCGCAGCTCGTCGTCGAGCATGCTCAGTGTGCCGATCGAGTTGGGCGTGACCTTGACGAGTTGGTCGCCTCCCGATCGAAGATGGGTCTCGACAACGCCACTGGCGGCCAGCAGTGCTTTTCCGGTAGCCGTGCAGTGCGCGGGCACTGATCGCCCGATCTCCGAGGCCAGACCGAGATTCAAAGGGGCTGTGCCGCTATGACGGGCAAGGAAGACCACATTCAGCCCGTCGCCCAGCACACCCAGCTGAATGGTCTGGGCGGCTCTCGGATAGGTCGCGCGGCACAAGAGATAGAACTCTTCGATCTCCGCAACGCTCTTCAGATACGCGTTGCCTAGTTGGGCGAGCCGATAGCTGAGTTGGATGCCGCCTGAACCCCGCCGTATGAAGTCGGCGTCTTCGAGCGCTGCGCACAGATTGGTGGTTGTCGATTTGGGGATCTGTGTGAGACGGCTGAGCTCGCTTACGCTGAAAGCGCGGTTCGGCTGCGCAGCCAGGATGTCCAGCACGGCGGCGCCCCGGGTGACCGCGGGAGCCGGTGCGCGCCGCGCGGACGCATCAGAGCTCACGGAGAGCCCTAACCTTGTGACGGTGCGCGCAGTGCGTAGCCCCGCTCGTCGTAATCGAACCCGCCGAGCTCCATTCGGTCGAGACCGGCTGCTTGCGGCGAGGCGTAGTACGCTCGGATCTCGCTGATCAGGCCGGATTCGTCGAACTCGTACCACTCCGTTCCTCGCAGAATGACTCCCGCGCTCTGCTTGAAATGCGTCCACTCAGAGACAGCTGAGCGGCGAACCGTGTCCACGGCGATCGCGTCGACGGTCCACGCGGAACGGCCGCTCTCTACCAAGCCGGCCCAGCGCGCTGCGATGTATTCCGAACCCACCCACGGTCCGTCGTACATGCCAGGAGGAAAATAGTGCACAGCATCGGCTGTGAGGTGCTTCTCGACCGCTTCCGCATCGCCGGACGTGCACGCGTCCATGTATTCGCGCACTCGAATCTCGAGTTGCTCGCTTGTGAGCTGGTTGGCCATTACTGACTCCGATCAAAGGACGATAGCGGCTGAAACCAGCGCGCGTACAACATATTACTATACAGGTCAAGATATTGACTGTCATTCTGGCTGTGTGAACGTGAGCTCAATCACATCAAGATCCCCGAATCGTCGCGCAGGGCACGCCGGTCCGGTGGGCTCGTCGCAGACATTCCGCCGCCGTCTCGATCGCGGACGCATTCCCGTCATCCGTCATAAAACAGGTCAGGGTGCGAGGGGGAGTGCCGTCGTGACCCCGAAGCCGGCGATCCACTCGGGGATGGGCCGATAGAACGACGAGAGTACCCTGTACGGACCTGCGGCGCTCAGGGCCGCATAGGTCGCGATCCAGTTGCGGGTTTCGTGTGAGGAGTGACCGGCGAGCTCCGTGAACGACTCAGTCGTCCATGAGTCGAAGGTCTCGAGATCGCCGTCGGCCAACATGGCGAGCACCTGACGGTCCCATTCCGGGTTGAGCTCCTGGATCGTCCCCGCCCCGGCTGCGAGATCCATTCCGGCCTTGAGCGCAGCCTGCTGGCGTAACGCCCGCTGCTCCGGCGTCGGATTCCGGCCGTCGATCAGCCTTTCGGCGACTGCGGGAGCCGCGCCCTCGAGCGTCGGCACGGGTGGGTCGTGCGACAGGCCGCCGGAGCCCATGATCAATACCCGTTTGCCGGTGCTGATCGCGGCCCGGCCGGCCGCTTCGCCGAGCAGCCGAGCTCGTTTGACCGGCCCGAACGGCTGGGCGACGCAGTTGATGAAGATCGGCACGAGAGGCGGGGTGTCAAGGCTGCCGAAGATCAGCCCGAGAGGCTGGGCGAAGCCATGGTCGACGTGCATCCGTTCCGAGATGGCGACATCGATGCCGGAATCCAGAATCTCGCGGGCCACCGCGGTCGCCGTGTCGTACTCGACGTTCAGGGGACCGGCCAGGGTGTCGAAGTCGCCGAGGGCCTGTGCGGTGCGACCGAGACAGAACGGCGGCATCATGTCATAGAAGAAGCCATTGAAGTGGTCGGGGCCGAACATGATCACCAGTTCGGGATCGAACTCCGCCACGAATTGCCTCGCGTCTTCGAGGGCCGCGTCGACGGCCTCCGAGACCTCGCTCGCAACGGGGTTGATCCCCATCGCGGGGGAGTGCGAGAGTGCGCATAGTGCTAACGGCATGCCTGGCTCCTTTGCTGATGACTTTCATGAAAACTGGTCCAAATGCTGACCAGGGTACTGCAATATTGACCACCGTCGAGAATAGCGCCTCCGAGGCGTCTTGTCATCACCGATGGAGAAGTCGTTCGCGGCAAGACGGCACGATGCATTCGTCGACGGCTGTTCGGGCCAACGGCCTGGCCTCGCGGATCACTGGCTGTCGGGCGAGATCCCCGGGTGCGTCAGCTGGTCGATGGCACGCTCGAGCGACGCCACGCCGTTGCGCAGAGTGACGAGATTGCGGCGCACGAGATTTTCGGGGTTGAACCTGCTCGTGCTTACCAGATTGACGGTTCCGAAGTCGCGAGGCCCGTATCGCAGGGGGAGTGCGAGACTCGTGATACCGCCTTCGACCTGCTCGACCGCGACGGTGTAGCCGCGCGTCTGGGTTCGGTCGACCGCCCTCATCAGATGCTGACGCAATCTCGGTGGCACCTCGCGGTGGATCACCTGCTCCGCGACGTCTGGTGACAGCTGGGAAAGGTAACTCGCACCGACGCCGCTGATGAGAGGGACCCTCTGCCCCGTCATGTCGCGATACCGAAGGCGCGACGGGAGTCTGTGTGTTGACACCTGAACGATCATCGAGCCGCTCTCATAGGTGGCGAAGTTCACCGGCCAGGACAGTTCCGCGGTGAGTTCCCTGAGGATGGGCGTCGCGGCGTGCACTGCCCGTTCGACCGGGTCGACCCCAGCGCTCAAGTCGAGCACCTTGGATGCCAGCCTGAAGCTTCCGTCGGTGCGACTCGTGACGTAGCCGGACTGATCGAGGGTCGCGAGCAGCCGATAGATGCTCGTGCGGTTGACGCCCGTTTCCTTCGCGAGCTCGCTGGCCGAGGCGGGGCCGTCTGCGAGAGCCGAGAGCAGGGCGAGCGCTCGTTCGATCGAGCGGACGGATCCGTAGGCTCCAGCGTTGCGGTCGGCGGCAACGCGAGCTGATCGTACCTTTTTCGGGTCACCGTCCATCGACCACTCCATCCACGTTGATGACTGTCGTGCCACAAGCTGCCGTTGAGGCATTGAGCGTCATAATATACCGCGAACCTCGTCCGTGAGATCCGACCGATGAACGAGAGATGTTCGTCCTGCGAACAGAGTGATGCGTCGCCTTCCCCCGCCTCAGGCTCGCGGTCTACGTTATTCGCAGCAGGATGCTCAGCACGCTGGGCCGGCCGAAGAACGCATCACAACGCGCGACGGCGGAACAGATGACGCAGACGTATGCATCGGACCCCCACCCTTCAACGACGAGGAGAACGTTATGACCAAGCCAGAATCCCTTGATGAGGCGATAGTCGCCGCTGGCGGGGCAGTGCCTCTGCTTCGCAACTCGCAGTCGCTGCCATGGGCCGTGCCTTTCGTTCCGGCCGAGTACTCGAACTGGCGTGACGAGCAGCTCGCCTGGCGAACAAGCGCCGTTGTGTTCGACCAGTCCCACCACATGAAGCGTCTTGTGGTCGAGGGCCCTGACGCGCTCAAGATCTTGTCGAACCTCGGGATCAACAGCTTCGCGAACTTTCCGGTCGACAAGGCCAAACAGTTCGTCGCCGTGAGTCACGACGGTTATCTCATCGGCGACGCCGTGCTGGTTCACGTAGAGGAGGACCGGTACGAACTCATCGGAACCCCTGTTCTTCACTGGGTGCGGTACCACGCCCTCACGGGACCCTACGACGTGCGTGTGGAGCTCGAGGAGAACTCAGCCACCCGTCAGGGCCCGCCGGAGCTCTACCGGTATCAGGTTCAGGGGCCGAAGGCCATGGATGTGATGCGAGGGGCACTTGGTTATGAAGCGCCGAAGCTACCCTTCTTCAGCATGACCAGGTTCACGATAGCGGGTAAGGAGGTGCGCGCTCTTCGGCACGGCATGGCCGGCGAGCCCGGCTTCGAGTTCTGGGGCCCATGGGCGGACGGTGAGGTTGTGCTCGACGCGATACTCGAGGCGGGCCGTGAGTACGACATCCGCCGTGTCGGCGCGCTGGCCTACCCGACCAATGCCCTTGAGTCTGGATGGGTGCCGCGTCCGATTCCCGCGATCTACTCGGGCGAGGCCATGGCGCCCTACCGCAAATGGTTGCGTGCCAACTCATTCGAGGGCAACTCGCCCCTCGGTGGCAGCTTCTACTCGGAGGACGTGGCCGACTACTATCTCACGCCCTATGACCTCGACTACGGGCGTATCGTCGCCTTCGACCATGACTTCATCGGGCGCGAGGCGCTCGAACGATTCGTGGCAGAGGGCCGCGATACACGAAAACGCAAGGTGACGCTCGTCTGGCACGGCGAGGATGTCGAGAAGGCCATCGGTTCGGCTTTCCGCCCGGGACTCGGAGCGAAGAGCATCAAGCTGCCCCTGTCGGTCTACAACACGTATCAGTTCGATTCCGTGACCAGCGGAGGGCGTCAGATCGGTCTCTCCACCTGGACGGGGTACTCCTCGAGCGAGAAGGCGATGCTTTCGCTCGCCACGGTGGACAGTGAGTTCGCCGAGCCGGGCACCGAGGTGGAGGTGGTATGGGGCGAGAGTCCGGTCACCGACAAGCCGACGGTCGAGGATCACCAGCAGATCACGATCCGGGCCACCGTGAACCCGGCGCCTCTCACCGAGAAGGCCCGCACCAGCTACCGGGCGAACTCCTGACTCAGATGGTGGTCGTATGGTGACAGAAAGCGCGGCCGTCAGCGCGCAGCGCTCCCCGCGGTTGGTGAACGGCTATTCCCTGGAGATGACGGGCAAGGATGTGCCGGGTCTGATCGAGGCGAAAGCCGCGATCCCGCCCGGCACGAAGATCAACGTCACGTTCCTCGGCAACGAGGACCTGGAGATGCGCGTCTCGGCTGCCAAGGCCGTGCGTCAGCTCGGGTTCGTTCCCGTCCCCCATATCTCTGCGCGGCGTCTCGCGTCGCGATCTCAGCTGGAGGAGTTCCTCGATCGGCTGCGGGATGTGGGTGCCACCGAGCACGTTGTTGTCGTCGGTGGCGACCCGGCGGCACCGGCGGGCCCGTATCAGGACTCCTATGACGTGATCCGCACCGGCCTGCTCCTCGACTACGGCGTCAAGGAGGTCTCGATCACCGGTTATCCGGAGGGGCACCCGGACATCGAGGAAGAAGCCCTGTGGCGTGCGCTGGATGAGAAGTCCCTCGCCCTCGCCCAGCAGGGTGTGGACGCCACGATCGTCACGCAGTTCGCGTTCGACACCGACCCTGTGCTGGAGTGGATCCGGTCCGTTCGCGGGCGGGGCATCGAGAGCACGATTCGCATCGGCACGCCCGGTCCGGCCGGCATCAAGCGCCTTCTCGGGTTCGCGCGCCGCTTCGGGATTGGCGCGAACGCGATGATCGTGAAGAAGTACGGCTTCTCCCTGACCAACCTGATGGGCACCGCCGGTCCAGACGCGTTCGTCACCGATCTGGCGGCATCTCTCGCCGGCGACTCGATGTCGGGTGATGTCGCGTTGCACTTGTACACATTCGGTGGGCTGCTGGCGACCGCGGAGTGGGCACGCGGGTTCGACGCGGCTTAGTCCGCGGTCGGGCCTTCAGGCACACGCGATCCAGCACGTCTGGTCCTGCCGCTTTCGCCCCCTCGCCGCGATGTGCGGACGTGCAAGGATAAGACATGCCCGTCGTCGAGTCACGTATGGAGGTGCCCGTCGGCGTCGAGACCGCGTTCGCGGTGTCCCAGACGACAGGGGCGGTCCGCCTGCGCTGGGATCCATTCATCCGGCACCAGGAGTTCCTCGACGGCGCGACCGAGCCGGCGACCGGTGTGCGCACCCACACGGTGCAGCGCCTCGGCTTGCGGATGGAGAGCACGTATGTCTCGTACAACCCGCCGACGAACGTCGGTATGAAGATGACGAAGGGCTCCTGGTTCTTCGACAGGCTCGGTGCAGGGTGGCGCTTCAGCTCCGTCGACGGCGACCCCGCTCGAACGCTCGCCGTGTGGCGTTACAATTTCGCCTGCCGTCCCCGCTGGCTCGCACCGGTCGCCGAGCGCATCGGCGCCGTCGTCTTGCAGCGTGACATCGACCGTCGCATCCGGGGCTTCGCGAGAGGATGCGAGGACCCGGTCGTCCTCGCTGCCGTCGTCGGCCGTCTCGATCGAGACGGCCTCTGAACGATCGCCGGCAACCGGCAT
Organism: Okibacterium endophyticum; assembly: GCF_054780075.1. Taxonomy (NCBI): domain Bacteria; kingdom Bacillati; phylum Actinomycetota; class Actinomycetes; order Micrococcales; family Microbacteriaceae; genus Okibacterium; species Okibacterium endophyticum. Next base: position 202,660 of record NZ_BAAGXA010000002.1, read on the forward strand.
ACGATGGCAGTGTCACACCCGATCCTTCGACAGGAGCCCCCATGGTCCAGGTCCGTGTACTCGGTGTTGCGCTCGATGCCACGCAGCAGCACATCGTGCTCCTGAAACCCTTGGGTGAGGAGTCGGGTGAGGGGCACGTGCTGCCGATCTGGATCGGCTCGCAAGAGGCGAGTTCCATTCTGCTCGCCGTCTCTGGTGAGAAGGCACCGCGGCCCCTGTCGCACGACCTTATGAAGACGCTGCTCCAGACACTCGACACCGAGGTCGAGCGCGTTGAGGTCACACGCATTCACGAGGGCACATTCTTCGCCGAGATCGTGCTCCAGACACCATCGGGGCTGCGTTTCATCGATGCGCGGCCATCGGATGCCGTCGCGCTCGCCGTGCGGGTCGAGGCTCCGCTCTTCGTTGCCGATGACGTGCTCGATGAGGCGGGCATCCCGGCCGCGATGGTCGACCCGGGTGAGCATCACGACGCCGAAGACGACGAGCAGAAGCTCGATGAGTTCAAGAAGTTCCTCGAAGACGTCGACCCGGAGGACTTCCAGGGCTGAGGGTGCTGTGGCCTTCCGCGATCGCGAGGGCCCCCTGCCGTCGACGCCGACCGCTCACGGGCCGAGATGCGGCTCTTCGGGCGTGAGCACGGCGTTCGCGGCGGCGAGAAGCGGCTGGGCTTTCAGCAGGGTCTCGTCGAACTCGGCTTCTGGCACAGACCAGGCCGTGATCCCGCCGCCTGCTCCCATGGTCGTGCGATGAGGTTCCACCACAAGACTGCGGATGGTCATGGCGAGGTCGACGCGTCCGTCGAGGCCCAGGTATCCGAAAGCGCCGGCATACGGCCCCCGAGCGCCGCCCTCGAGCTGGTCGATGATCGACATCGCACTGTGCTTCGGCGCTCCTGTCATCGAACCGGCGGGCAGGCACGCCTCGACGACGTCCACACACGAGCAGCCAGGGGCAAGGCGCGCCGTGATCGTGCTCACCAGCTGATGGACGTTCTGATAGGTCTCGACGGTGAGCAGGTCGCTCACCGCCACAGTCTCGGGCTCGGCCACACGGCTCAGGTCATTCCGCATCAGATCGACGATCATCACGTTCTCGGCGACCTCCTTGTGATCGGACGAGAGCTCTCGCACAAGCGCGGCGTCTTCGTCTGGGGTCGTACCGCGTCGTCGTGTTCCCTTGATCGGTTTCGTTGTGACGCGACCGTCTGGGCGGATGTCGAGAAACTGCTCCGGAGACGAACTCAGCAGGGCGAACTCATCGAAACGCAGGAATCCACCGTGGTGGCTCGGGTTCAGATGCCGCAGCCGCCGATAGACGGGCACCGCGTCGAGCGCTCGGTTGACGGTGATCTCGTTGGTGAGGCAGATCTGGTACGCCTCTCCGGCGGCGATCGCCTCGGTGCATGACGCCAGCATCCGCAGGTACTCCGGCCGGGAATGGCGAAGCTCTGCCGGGACCGGCGGGCCGGGTTCTGGCAGGGGGCTCAGCGCCTGCCCGCACAAGAGAGCCAGCGCGGCTTCGGTCTCTGCGAGCCAGCCGTCTTCGGCCGGCGACCCGTGCAGCACGCGCAGAGCCAGCCGTTTGGCGGCGTGGTCGAAGACGATCACACGGTCTGCCCTCATCAGGGCGGCGTCGGGCAGCGAGGACCTGTGACGCGGCGAGCCCACGGTCATGGCCCCCAGCTCATAGCCGAGCCAGCCGACCCAGCCCAGCCGGAATCCTCCGTCGCTTTCATCGGCAGCGGCTCTCACCGGGGCGCTGGTCGCAGCCAGCAGGTCGAAGACTGAGCCCGGGTATCGGGTCTGTCGGGGGTCTGAGCCCGATGTGAGCACAACCTCCCCGTCGCTGCCCGTGGTCAGCGCGATCGGGGCGTGGGGGGAGGGAGCGCCCATGTAGGTCATCCCGCCGGATGCGTTCGCGCCGCCGTCGAGCCAGAACGCGACCTTCTCGCCGTGCAACAGCTCGGTGAACGCGACTTCTGGATCCACCCAGAAGTCCAGGCCGATCTCGCGGCACTCCCCCTCGCTCACGAGGTTCGTTGGCGGCATGCCGGGATGGTCGTCGGCGACGGAGGTGCGCACGCGGTCAGGCAGCAGGGGCCGACGGCGACTTCGCAATGGCCTCCAGCCACTCCGTCGTCGCCGCGGTCATCCAGGTCGGTGTGCCGAGTGTCTCGAGATAGTCATGTGCGTCGTGCATCTCGTGGGCGCGGCGCGGCGCATGCACAAGAGTGCCCGAGACCAGTCGTTCGACAAGCGCTTTTCCGTCCGGACCCAGTTCCGCCGCGATCTGCGACCGCATCCAGTCGGCTGCACCGACCTTCTCGGCAGCGGTCACGCTCTCGAAGACCAGACCGGCAAGTCCTTTCATAAAGACGCTGCGCAAGAGCTTGAGCCCGGCAGAGGCCCCCGCCTTCGGTCCCAGGTTCTCGATGGGCAGGGAGAGATCGCTGAGGGCGGTGATGAGCCCCTCCGCACCGGTTCCGCTGGCGAGCAGGGGTGTGTTGACGCCGGCGCGTGGCACGGGCGCCATGATGGCGACATCGACGAAGCGGATGCCCGCACGTTCGGCAGCCGAGGCGAGTCGCATCATCAGCTCGGGCGTCGCCGTGTTCATGTCGGCGAACATGGCTCCTGGACGCATAGCCGAAAACGCCTGTGACGCGGCGCTTTCGGCAGCGGCGGAGCCGACGATGCTCAGCACGAGGTCGGCGTCGCGCACGGCGTTCTCAAGACTCGTCGCAACCTGTGCGATGCAGATCGGACCCGAAGACAACGCCGGGTCGAAACCGCTGACGCTCATGCCCCTGCGCGCGAGTCCCTCGGCATACACCCGCCCCGCCTCACCGAGCCCGAGAACGGCGATCTCCATAACGGGACTCCTTTCCGATCAGCGGTCCTTCACAATTGTAGACAAAAATGATAGAAGTATGCCGGAGGATACCCTCGACGGGGTCGGTCACGGTCTACGCTCAGAGACAGAATCGCACCCGAGAGAAAGGTCGTGCAGCTGATGTCGGATGCTGGAACCGCGAACGAGGCCGGGTCGAGGCCGAGTCCGACTCTGGCCGATCTGACCAAGGCCATTCGCGACGCGATCATCGACGGCGAGTATGCGCCGAACCAGCGGCTCATCGAAGCGGACCTCAGCATTGCTTTCGGCGCGAGCAGGGCGGCTGTGCGGACGGCGCTTCTCGAACTGGCCAACGACGGGCTCGTCGACCGCATTCCGAACCGCGGCTCGCGTGTGCGTGCCGTGGCTCTGGACGAGGCGATCGAGATCCTCGAGGTGCGGATGGAGCTCGAGGGCCTGTGCGCGGTCAAGGCCGCCGAGCGGATCTCTGACGACGAGGTCGAAGAGATGCTCGACCTGCGTGAACAGCTTATGGCGACGGCCAATGCCGGCGACCTTCTCGGGTACTCGCGGCTGAACCAGCAGCTTGACCGCCGCATCCGAGAGATCAGCGGGCACAAGACCGCGGTCGCGGTGCTCGACAGGCTGCGCGCACAGGGAGTCAGGCATCAGTACAGGCTGTCGTTCAGGGCAGGTCGTGCCAGTGTGTCTGCGCCTGAGCATGCGGCCATCATCGATGCGCTCGTCGCCAGAGATCCGTCCGAGGCCGAGCGCGCGACACGTGTGCACCTGCGTGGTGTCATCGAGGCGTTGAAAGAGCTGCCGTAGGCGGTGCAGGGCGGGTTGCGCCGGGCGGGTTGCCGCTCAGTCGGCTGACTGCGATTCGGCCGCGATGTACTCAACACCGAGGTCTGCGAGAACCGCACGGAGCCTGTAGCGGTCCAAACCGAGCTCGCCCTGAAGGAATGCCTCACGCGTGAGCCGTTCCTTCTCTTCGCGTGCTTCCGACGCCTCGATCGCCTCGCCGACCTGCTCTCGTGGAACGATCATCACGCCGTCGTCGTCGGCCAGCACAACGTCGCCGGCGCGAACGGTGGCGTTGCCGACGACGATCGGAACGTTCACAGAGCCGGCCGTGGCCTTGACCGTGCCCTGGGCGTTCACGGCCTTCGCCCACACCGGAAACCCCATCTCACGCAGGTCTGCTGTGTCGCGCACTCCCGCCGTGATGACGAGTCCGCGCACGCCCCGGTGTTTCAGGGCAGTGGCGAAGAGCTCGCCGAACATGCCGTCCGTAGACGGAGAGGTCGTTGCGACCACGAGCAGGTCACCCTGTCGGCACTGTTCGATGGCCGCATGGATCATCAGGTTGTCGCCCGGCCAGCTCAAGACGGTCACCGCCGTGCCCGCGACGCGGATGCCGTTCTGGATCGGCCGCACGTCGTGGCCGACGAGCCCGACGCGTCCGAGCGCTTCGTGCACGGTCGCGACGCCGAATTCAGCGAGCCGGTCGACGTCGTCGATGTCCGCTCTCTCGGGGTCGGTGACGATGACCCGTCTCATCGGAGGGTGTCCGTGACCTCGGGGTAGTACCGCACGTACGCCTCACCCTTGGTGTCGCTGGTGAGACCGAGGTTCGGCCCGGCGTTCCGCCTGAGCTGTACTCCGCGGCGGATCGCGAGGTCTGTGTAGTAGTCCCACATGTGCTTCTGGGCGGGGAGGCATTCCATCGCGGCGCGCTTGGCGTCGAAGGCGCCTGTGATGTCGAGAAGCACGTTGGGCTTGAAATCGGACTGCTCCGGTTGATGGGGCTCGAAGAAGAAGACAGGGGGAGCGCCGAGCGGATCGCCGGGAGCCTCATACCCGATGGCCTGGGCCAGGATGCGCGCCTCGATGGCCATCTTTCCCGCGATCGGATGGTCTGAGTTATAGGGGTCGGTGAGACTGTGGGTCAGAACGACGTCCGGGTTGACCCGGCGATAGATGCGAACGAGCTGGTCCACGAGTTCTCGGGTCTCGAGGAGCGGGTAGTCGCCGGCGTCGAGGAACTCGATCTCTGCGCCGAGCGCGGCGGCGGCGTTCTCGGCCTCAGAGCGTCGGATGGCCTTGATCTCGTCGAGGGACTTGCCCTGCAGCCAGGCGCTCGCAGACTCGCCACGCTCTCCGTACGAGAGGCAGACGATCACCGCTCTCTCGCCTCGTTGTGCTGCTGTGGCGATGGCGCCCCCTGCTCGCCACACGAAATCACCTGCGTGAGCGCTCACGACCAGGGTGGCACGCGTGGTCTCTGTCATGGTGCTCCTTCTTGTGCGCACTGTCATCTCGCCCCTGCGGGTCCGTTGTCATCTCACAGCCAACAGGGGAATCGCGGAATTGTCAACACTTATGTCGGCAATCGGGGCGCTGTCGATTCCCGACTGCTACCGGCATCACGACGCACGAGCGCGCCGTCTTCGCGCGCGATGCTCGTTCGAGGCGTTCGAGGCGTTCGAGGCGTTCGAGGCGCTGACCGTTGAGATCGCTGTGCACAGACGGATGTCGCGTCCGAGAGAATTTCCCAGCTCGCTAGAGTGAGAACAGCTCCACGCAACCGACCGAGAGGACACACAGTGACAACGACGACACCACGCCCCCGCACCACACGCGCAACGGATTCGCTCGCAGACCGCATTCGACTGCTGGTCTCCGGCGAAGACCGGCCAGGCATCGTCTCCACGGTCTCTGGGATCCTCGGCGCGTTCGGCGCGAACATCGTGTCGCTCGACCAGTACTCCACCGACCCCGAGGGCGGACGGTTCTTTCAGCGGACGGAGTTCCACCTCGAGAACTACACGGCAGTGCATCCGGAGCTCGAGCAGGAGCTGCGGTCCCGCCTCGGTGACGAGCTCGGTCTGACCTGGACGCTCACGCCGACCAGTCAGGTGAAGAGAGTGGCGATCTTCGCGTCGAAGTCCGATCACTGCCTTCTCGACCTGCTCTGGCGTCACCGCCGTGGCGAGATCGCGATGGACGTCACGATGGTGGTCTCGAACCATCCGGACCTCGCAGACGACGTGCGGCAGTTCGGGATTCCCTTTATGTACGTTCCCGTCGACCGCAACGATCGATCGGTGGCCGAGCAGCGTCACCTCGAACTGCTCGAGGGCAACGTCGATCTCGTTGTGCTCGCGCGCTACATGCAGATCATCACCGGGGACTTTCTCGAACGAGTCGGTGTGCCCGTGATCAACATCCACCACTCGTTCCTGCCCGCGTTCATCGGCGCAGGCCCCTATCAGAAGGCGAAGGACCGCGGTGTGAAGCTCATCGGAGCCACAGCGCACTACGTGACGGAGGATCTCGACGAGGGGCCGATCATCGAACAGGACGTCGTTCGCGTCTCCCACTCCGAATCGGCCACCGACCTCGCACGTCGCGGAGCAGACGTCGAGCGTCAGGTCCTCGCGCGGGCAGTTGTGTGGCACTGCGACGACCGGGTGATGAGGAACGGCAACTCGACGGTCGTCTTCTGATGACCGCGCAGCTCATCGACGGCAGGCAGGTGTCGCGTGATCTTCGCGCGCGACTGGCCGAGGAAGTGGCGGGGTTCGTCGCCGAGACCGGGCACACTCCCGGTCTCGCGACCGTGCTCGTCGGAGACGACCCGGCGAGCGAGGTCTACGTCGCCAACAAGCGCAAGCAGGCGGCGGCCGCCGGAATCACCGACCATCACGTTCACCTCGAGGCCGATGCGACGCAAGAGAGGATCGCCACGGTCATCCGCGACCTCGCGGCTGACGACGCGGTGTCCGGCATCCTGCTGCAGCTGCCGATACCCGCCGGGCTCGACTCCGCGCGGCTCATCGACCTCATCCCCGCGAACAAAGACGTCGACGGTCTCACCACGCTGAGCGCCGGGCTGCTCGCGCGCGGGGAACAGGGGCTTCGACCGTGCACACCGAGCGGCGTGATCGAGCTGCTCGACGTGAGCGGCGTCGACCTCGACGGTGCGCTGGCCGTTGTCGTCGGTCGCTCAGAGCTCGTCGGCGGCCCTCTGGCCAGAATGCTCACTCAGCGGAACGCGACGGTCTCTGTGGCCCACTCCCGCACACGCGACCTCGGTGCGCTGACGCGTGCCGCAGACGTGGTTGTGGCCGCTGCCGGCGTGCCGGGGCTCATCACCGCCGACCTGGTCAAGCCCGGTGCGGCGGTCATCGACGTCGGAATACACCGCACTCCTGAGGGGCTGCGGGGCGATGTCGACTTCGACGGCGTCTCGCGGGTGGCCGGCCTGATCACACCTGTGCCAGGAGGCGTCGGCCCGATGACCATCGCGATGCTGCTGCGCAACACGCTGCTCGCCGCACGCATGCAGCACGAGGCGCGGCTCGCGCAGTCCTGAGCGGACGACCTCGAGAGTGTCTCGGTGTGACCTCCGATCATCGCCGTCCACGCGGTTCGTCTCGTTGAGCGGCGCCGTGATCACATCTCCTCGCGCCCGTCACGAAGAGTTCGGGGCAGTCGCGTCATAATCCGAGGAGGAGTGCATCTCTTTAGTGAGGCGGTGTAGCAGGGGCCCCGAAACCCTCGCTGCACCGTCTCACCCGTTTCCGGCGCGCGGCAAGCGCCGCTTCGAGGATGCCTCTCCGCACGACGGTGGGCGTATCTCAGCTCCCTCGCCTGCGACGGCCCGTGAGCATCCTGACGGCGAGCCATCCCGCGAGCACCCAGGGCCCCGCGATCAGTATCGGATCGAGCCAGGCGTGCTTCACATCCGCCCTGCCGCGTCCGAACCGCGAGGTGAACCCGCCGTGTGTGAACTCGCTCTTCACACCGGTCTCGGTGAACGGGTTGTCCGGGCGCGTGGTGGCGAATGAGCGCAGATGGCTTTCGACGGCATCCACCCGGTCGGCCGCGATGAGCATCAGCCAGTGAGCGGCGCGGCCCTCGCTGTATCGCTTGTACGCAAGCCTGCGGAGGGCACCCGACGCCCCTTTGAGAGGCACCGACGTGCCGAACACCGGTGGGAGCATCCGGTGCTCGATCGACCGCTCGCGCGACCGGAGCTCGTGCTGCCGTTCCGGAAAATCCCAGTGCGCTCCCGTCGCCGACGGGTCGTACAGTTCCTGCGGCATGCCCGGGCGGTCCTTCGGGTCGAGGTCGGCGCCCCAGCCCGGAATCCGGGCCCGGAGTTCGTCGTTCGATTCCGCCCGCGGCGGTCGTTCTGCTGTGTACGGCATGGTCTTCTCTCCCTTCGTCATTCCCGTGTCACGCCGCGCTCGGGACGATGAGCGGCTTGATGCACTCATCGAGCTTGGACGAGAAGATGTGGTATCCCTCGGCGATGTGCTCAAGGGGGATGCGATGCGTCACGATGTCGCTCGGCGTCAGGTGGCCGTTTCGAATGTGCTCGAAGAGCCTCGGCCACTGTCGTTTCACCGGGCACTGGTTCATGCGCAGCGTCAGGCCCTTGTTCATGGCGTCGCCGAACTTGACGGCGCTGAAGATCGGGCCGTACGCACCGACCACAGACACGGTTCCCCCCTTGCGCACGGCATCGATCGCCCAGTTGAGGGCAACGGGAGAACCTCCCTGCAGCTTGAGCTTCGCAGCCAGGATGTGCTGGGTGAGGTTGCCGTCCGCCTCTGCTCCGACGGCGTCGATGGCGACGTCTGCGCCGAGGTAGTCGGTTGTCTTCTTCATCTGCACAACGATGTCGTCGTAGTCGGCGAAGTTGAGCCTCTCAGCATGGGCGAAGGTGCGCGCCTTCTCGAGCCGGTAGTCGAGGTGGTCGATCACGATCACCCGTCCGGCGCCCATCAGCCAGGCGGACTTCGCGGCGACGAGACCGATCGGCCCGGCGCCGAACACCGCAACGGTGTCGCCCTCGACGATCTCGCCGAGCTGAGCGCCGAAGTACCCGGTGGCGACGGCATCCGTCAGCAGCACAGCGTCTTCGTCGCTCATCCATTCCGGAATCAGCGACGGGCCGACATCCGCGAACGGCACCCGCACGTACTCGGCCTGCCCGCCGTCATAGCCGCCACAGGTGTGCGAGTAGCCGTAGATTCCGCCGATTGCTGTCGCGTTCGGGTTCACATTGTGGCAGTTCGAGTACAGCCCGCGTGCGCAGAAGTAACAGGAGCCGCAATAGACGTTGAAGGGCACCATCACGCGATCGCCGCGCTTCAGGTTCTGCACAGACGAGCCGACCTCTTCGACGACCCCGATGAACTCATGGCCGAACGTCGTTCCGACACGTGTGTCCGGCATCATGCCGTGATACAGATGCAGGTCCGACCCGCAGATGGCGGCGAGCGTCACACGCACGATGGCGTCGTTCGGATGCTCGATGCGGGGGATGTCTCTCTCTTCGACCCTGACCTTGTACGGCCCGCGATACACCATCGCCCGCATGGGCACCCTCCTTGGATTGCGTGTCTCTGCATGCTTCGATGCAGACCAGCAGACTCCCTCAGACCACGGTGCTCAAGGGCTTGCGCGGGTGCGCACCGCGCGCTAAGTTCACGGTGACTTGCGGATGTGTGCGGTTCGTCGGCACGATCGGCAACGGATCTCCGCAATCGGTGCTGCTGTTGGCCCTACTCGGCGCCCGCCTCTTTGGCCTTCATCTGTTCCTCGTAGTCACGGCGCACGGCATCCATGTCGAGGGCTCTGATCTGTGCGATGAGGTCGTCGAGGGCAGCGGCGGGCAGCGCGCCTGCCTGCGCGATCAAGGGGATGCCGTCTCGGTATGCCACGAGGGTCGGGATCGACGTGATGCCGTATGCGCTCGCGAGCTCCCGCTGGTCTTCGGTATCGACCTTCGCGAAGGTGATGTCGGTGTGCTGTTCAGAGGCCTCCTCGAAGACCGGCGCGAACCGATGACACGGTCCGCACCACTCTGCCCAGAAGTCGATGAGGACGATTCCGTCTGCGGTCACCGAGTCGTGGGACTGTGAGGTCAGTGCCTGTGTGCTCATGGTGACACCAACGGTAACCCCGCCGACGCTATTCCGCGAGTGCGCTCAGCGATGGTTCTCGGTTTCATCCACCTGGGCAGAGAGGTCGTCGGGCGACAGGTCCGCGTGCTGGAAGGCATCCGTCACCGGCAGTCGCAGGTGAAGGTCGGTGCCGATGCACAGCTCGACGACCGCGTCGTCACCGGTGACGAAGTCGAGCACGTGCCCGCCGCTGCTCTTCGCCTCGTCGATGAAGTGCACGTGCCCGCCTGGAACGCCGATTCCCCGCTGATAGAGAGGGGTGCGGAACCCGGCGACGGTTCCACGGATGTTCTCGAAGCGCCTGCTCGGTTCTCCGCGCGTCACCTCGCGCATCGGCCGGTATGGCCGCTCCTGCCTGGCGACGGTGCGGGTGGTGATCCAGTCGAAGGCGCCGGTGATGCGTATCGCATAGAGAAAGTTCAGCGACGGCTCGAGGTCCTCGATGAAAGCGACGACGTCGGCACGCGACGCATGAGAGGGCAGCGCCGTCGTGATGGCCGGAGCGAACGTTGTGGCGATGGCGAACGGCGTTCGCCATCCGGGGTCCGCGATCCGTGCGCTGCCGTCCTGTGTCAGCTGGTAGCAGACAGAATCGAGGATGAGCATCTCGCCGTCGAGCTGATTGAACGTGCCCAGGCCGAAGTCACCGTGCTCGAGAAGCTCGTGGATCGTCAGCTCACCGTCGTAGACACCGTCGAGCAGGGCGCTCAGCAGGCTCGTCTGAAAGACCTCTCGGCGTTCGTATGCCACTCTGCGATCTTCTCACGGATGCCGTGTTGTGGCGGTGAGAGCGGGCAAACCGGCTGCTGTTCAGGCGTGCAGCGCGTAACCCGCGTCGTCGAGCGCCTCGCGCACAGCGGCCTGGGCGAGAGGCGCCTCTGACGTCACGCGCACGGTCGACGTGCCGCCGGCGACGAGCTCCGCCGTGACCGAGCGGACGCCGGGCAGGGATTCGAGGGCTTCTGAGACGTGTCGCACGCAGTTGCCGCAGGTCATTCCGTCAACTGCATACTCGGCAGAGAAGGCAGCATCATGAACGGCGCTCGGCGCGCTCGGCGCGCTCGCCCTCGACGGATCCGGTCTGCTGCCGGCGGTCATGTCGGACTGCGAGGCGCCGTGTCCGTGCCCGTGGTCGCAGGCACAGGCGCCCGCCTGCCCTCCGCACCCACAGGCCGCGCGCCCTGCTGGTCCGTTGAGGTTGCCGGTGAGGTCTGCCAGCGAGGGGCCTGCCGTGGTGTTCTGGTTCATTCCGCTCATCCTCCGATGATACCCCCAGAGGGTATTGGTGAGTCCATACCCGCCGCAGATCGCGACCCGAGGCTGCGAATTTCCGCAGATCACCGTTATCCGGTTGTTATCGTGTCTCTGAACCGTTAACCTCGTTGAGTCCCTGTGTATCGCGACCCGACGATCGCGCGGTACATCAGTTTTGCCCTGGAGGATAGAGCTTGGCCCACGACGAGATGCCCGAATCGCTTCGCGCGACCCCGGCCGTCAGCGGACCCTCGACCGACACAGACACCAACGCGGCAGACGCCGGCACAGGAGCGGGCGAAAGCCTTCCGACTCGTCGCAGTCTGCGTGAGGCCGCTCGGGCCGCGGCCGCCGTGAGCAATGGCGCGCCGCGGAGCGACAGCGCCCAGCAGAGACCGGCTCAGGCCCGGGGAACGGCGCAGCGGATGTCACCGGCCGTCGACGACCCGACGGTCGACGCGGCATCTGCGGACGTCACGTCGCCCGCGCCGCAGTCGGCGTCGTCTCGTTCCGAGCACCCGTCACGGGCATCCGAGCGCAAAGCGGCCAGAAGCGCACATTCGAACGCCGCCACACCTGAGACCGACGCCGCGACGGCTCCTGCCCGACGCCGCGGCACGTGGCGTTCCTGGAGACCGACGATGATCGTCGGTCTCGTTGTTCCCGCGCTGTTCGGAACGCTCGCCCTTCCGGCGTATGCCGCTCCGAGCGCCAGTTATACAGTGGATGCCAACGCCACGATCCTCGCTGACACGCAGTCGCTCGTCGTGAGTGAAGACGTCGTCGCGGCCGCCGTCGACCGCGAGGGTTACACGGCTACGACGACCGAAGAGCTCGCGGCCGCGAAAGCGGCCGAAGCCGCGAAGAAGATCGCCGAGTCGCGTGCGTCGTCCACAGCAGGGGCGACCGGAGAATACACAGGCAACCCGAACGACCCTGAGCTGCAAGAGTTCCTCGCATCCGTTCCCGGCACGTGGTATCGACCCCTCGATGTGCCGATCTCATCTGGCTACGGGCCTCGGGCCATCGTCTGCAACGGAGCCGGGTGCTCGTCGCCGTTCCACTACGGAATCGATTTTCCGACCGCGTGCGGCACACCGATCATCGCTGTCGCGCCCGGTCGTGTCACCTTCGTCGGCTCGGGCGGGGCCTTCGGCAACCAGGTGATCGTCGACCACGGCAACGGCGTGGAGTCGGTCTACGGCCACCTCAACGGGAGCTACCCCGTTGAGGTCGGGCAGCTGATCGAGGGCGGATCACACGTCGCCAACGTCGGTGCGACGGGTGTCGTCACCGCCTGCCACCTCGACCTGAAGATCCGTGTGAACGGCGAGCACACGAACCCTGAGACCTATCTGCGTGCACGGGGCGTGGCGATCTAGCCGTTCTCCCCAGATGGATGCCCGCGAAGCCTATGCCCGCTTGAGCGGTGCGGTCCGCGGCCCGGCGTCATACAGCGCGAGGGCTTCGGCGTCTTGAGCGATGCGCGATGCGCGCCTGGCCGTGTCGAGAGCCGTCACGGGGTCATCTGCCGCCTCGGCCAGGTCGAGCTGGCGACGCGACTCGGTGAGCCTGGTGCGAGCATCCGCGCCGACTCGCGACCTGTTGGCCTCGATCAGCTGCTCGGCTGCCTGGATGTGGCTGCGCGCCGTGAACAGTGCTCCCCGAAGGGCGGCGCGGGCGTTGTCGATGCGCTGCTGCTGGTTGCGCGCGCCGGCGACGGCTGCGTCGAGTCGATCCGCTGCAGCCCGAAGGGTGTCGATGTGCGCGAGCGGGTTTGTGCGTTCCGAGGATGAGAGACCGGCTCGACCGCTGACGTGGGTCAGGGCTGCTGCCACCGCCTCGATGGACTCGGCGATCTGTGCGCCTGCCTGCGGGATCTCGGCGGAATCACGCATCACCCTCGCCTCTGCCACCTCGAGCCTCACCTCGGCGATCATGGCCCCGAGTTCATCCTGAGCGGCGTCGAGATTCTCCGCCGCCTGGTCGAGCTCGTCGAGCCTGTGCCTCGCCTCGAGCAGGTGGGTGGTCGCACGTTGCAGCCCGTCGGATGCCGCGGCGTGCGCGGCCAGCGCATTCTCGACGTCGAGAATGGCCTCGTCGGCCCGCTCGAGCTCGGCAGAGGCAGCCGACGTCGCGCCGGTCACCTGGGCATAGGCTGCGGCGGCATAGCTCGACCGCAGCCTCTCGAGGGTCTCGATGGCGCCGGCGACCCGTGCCCTGGTCGCCTCGACGGCCGCCTTCAGCTCTGCAACGCGTTCCGGTGCGGTGCGCTCCAGGGCCCGTCGCTCGTCGAGGCGGCGACTCTGGCCCTGGATGCCGTCGGTAACGTGCGCGCACAGCTCGAGGATGCTGGTGTTCCACCGCCTGTGCTGCGTCGGTGTGTCCGGGATCTCGTCGTGCAGCTGCTGGCGCAGCCGAAAGGCCTTGCGCAGCGTGTCACGCCCCCGTGCAACGGCGTCGGCGAGGTCGTGGGCGGCGCGATCACCGAACTGGGCGCGGGCGAACTCCACCTCGAGCTCGGCGTTGCGAAGGGCGTCGTCCGCGCGAACGAGTGCGATGCCCGCGCGCTGGTCGAGCTCATCGGGGCGCTCTGCGCCGGAGCCGAGCGCGCCACGGCGGCGAAGCATCCTCACCGTCTTGACGGCGATGACCACCACCACAACGGTGCCGCCGAACACAACGAGCGATGGTACCCACCAGAGTTCAGCCATGATGCTCGAGTGTATGAGCGTTGGCTGCGAGCTCGCTTAGGGCTTGTGTGCTACCCCAGCAGCAGCTTGCACAGCTGATCGGTGGAGTGCACTACGGCCACGGCGTTCTCGGCCTCTGCCGGTGAACCGTAGCCCCACTCGACCATGATCGTGGGGATGCCGTGCACGGCTGCGCCCTCGACATCGTGGTGCCGATCGCCCACGAGCACCACCCGCGACAGGTCGATTCCTTGTTCGCGCAGGCGCCGAAGACCCTCTTCGATCACGTCGGCCTTCTCGCTCCTGGTCTCGTCTTCAGACGCCCCGGCGACGACTGTGAAGTAGTCGTGCAGGTCGAAGTGCTTCAGAACCTCGGTCACCTGGGACTCTGGCTTGCTGCTCGTGATCGCGAGCGGGATGCCCGCCGCATGCACCTGCCGGATGACGCCGGCCATACCCGGATTGACGGCTGCTCCCGCCCACGCGCCCTCTTGCGCCGAGATCTCGCGGTACAGGCCGAGGGCATCCAGTGCCTCCTGAGGGGTCATTCCGGCACGAGTCTCAAATGACTCGAGCATGGGCGGTCCGACCCATGCGAGCAGGGAGTCCTCTGCGGGCGCAGGGCGTCCGAGGCGATCGAAGGTGCGCTGGATGCGTGTGATGATGCCCGGCGCCGAATCGGTGATCGTGCCGTCGAGGTCGAAAAGGATGCATGACCAGGTGCGGTTGATCGAGGGGGCCTGCCCTGTGGCCGGCTCTGAGGTCGGCTCTGAGGCCGGTGTGATGTCGAGAGATTGAGTGGACATAGGTTCTCCATAGTAGAGACTGTGCGCGAGAAGCGCATCGTGGCGCAAGCGATGTCGGCCGGGTTGCCGCACGCACAGCCGGGTGTCGGCCTGAGAGCGGGTGGGCTCAGAACAGTCGGGCGAGCCCGTCGTCGAGGCCCCGCATGGAATCGTAGTCCAAGACGACGCACCTGATGCCCCTGTCCTCTGCAAGCGTACGAGCCTGCGGCTTGATCTCCTGCGCGGCGAACACTCCGCTGACAGGCGCGAGGTGGGGGTCCCTGTTCATCAGCTCGAGGTACCTGGTCAGCTGCTCGACGCCGTCGATGTCTCCGCGTCGCTTCAGTTCGACGGCGACAGACGCGCCAGAGGCATCCCTCGCCAGGATGTCGACGGGGCCGATCGCCGTCATGTACTCCCGACGCACGAGAGTGTGCCCGTCGCCGAGAATGTCGATCTGCTCGGCCAGAAGCTTCTGCAGGTGCGCCTCGACGCCGTCTTTCTGCAGGCCGGGATCGATGCCGAGTTCGTGAGAGGAATCGTGCAGCACCTCGAAGATGCTGACGATCAGCTGGTCTGCCGTTTTGGTGTGTGTCACCTTCCACACCTCGATCACGCCCGCCTCTGCCTGGGCGTCGTCCGGCTCGACCGTGCTGAGCGTGCAGGGCGGGCTCATCCAGTTGAGCGGCTTGTAGCTTCCGCCGTCCGAGTGCACGAGCAGGCTGCCGTCGTTCTTGAGCAGCAGCAGCCTGGTGGCACGCGGAAGATGCGCAGACAGCCGTCCGGCATAGTCAACTGAACAGTT
Source organism: Okibacterium endophyticum (assembly GCF_054780075.1). Taxonomy (NCBI): domain Bacteria; kingdom Bacillati; phylum Actinomycetota; class Actinomycetes; order Micrococcales; family Microbacteriaceae; genus Okibacterium; species Okibacterium endophyticum. The sequence goes on from NZ_BAAGXA010000002.1 coordinate 218,039, forward strand.
CGCAATCACCAAACGCACTCATCGAGGGTAACCCAGTCGAGGGCGCACGGTTGCACTCACAAGCGCAGCGGCGCGAAGTGGCATCGGCCGAGAGGCGAGTGTCAGCCGGCACGACCGGATCGCGAGCGGGTCGCCGGCGACGCGAGCCCTGAGAGCGCAACCAGCCCGAGAACCACGAACAGCGCGTTGAGCAGCCCGATCTGATCTCCGATCAGTCCGATCATCGGCGGGCCGACCAAAAAGGCGCAGTACCCGATCATGGCGACGGCACTCACCCGAGCGGCGGGGTTGTGGCTGTCATCGGCGGCGGCCGACATGCCGACGGGGAACCCGAGTGACGCTCCCAGTCCCCACAACACGGTGCCGGCGAACATCATCCAATCCCAGGGGGCCAGGATGAACATCAGCAACCCGACCACCGCAGACACGGCCGAAGCCTGCAGAACGACGACCCGGCCGAGACGGTCGATGATCGGACCGCCGATCAGACGGCCGACGGTCATCGCGGCGGTGAAGACTCCGAAGACCACGGCACCCATGGCGTTGCTCAGGCCGTGGCCGTCGACGGCGGCCAGAGCCAGCCAGTCGTTCGCGCTGCCCTCGGCGAACGCCATGCCGAGCATCACGACGCCGATCAGAATGAGCCGTATGTCCGCCCACACCTTCAGGTTGTCGATCAAGCGCTGCTTCCAATCGGGGCGTTCGTGGATCGTCGAGGTGTCTCCGAGCCCTTCACGGATCGGCACGTAACGCACGGCGATCACAACGGCTATCGCGACGAGCACGGCGATCGCAAGCGAATGCCAGAAGACGCTCACTCCCACGGCGGATGCCAGCGCGCCGAGCCCGGCGCCGGTCATCGTTCCGAAGCTGAAGAAGGCGTGCATCAGCGGCATCACCGTCTTGCGCAGCTCTCCCTCGGCGGCAGCCGCCTCGACGTTCATGATGACGTCGACCGATCCGTTGCCGAACCCGAAGAGAGCGAGGCCGAGGCCGACGATCACAGGCGACGGCACAAGAGCCGAGCCGACGCCGATGAGCAGCAGCCCGATCGCCACGAGACCGAGCGTTATGATCATGCCTCGCCTGGCACCGAGCCTGGCGAGCAGCGGGGCCGAGACCATCAGTCCGATGATCGACCCGGCGGCCATGCAGAAGATCAGCACCCCGACGGCGGACGTGGACAACTCGAGGCTGTCGCGGATGGCAGGCAGGCGCGCCACCCAGGTGGAGATGCTGAGGCCGCTCAGGGCGAAGATGACGAAAAGGGCGTTGCGCCAGGCGACGAGTTGTCGGTGAGGGCGAACGGCAGGCAGGGATGAAGAGTTCTTGGACATCACGATCAGACTGGGAAGACGTATGCGGCGAGACCCTCGCCGCTCCTCTCAGCCTAACGAGTCGGTGTGACGCTCGAATCGCACGGTCATCGCCTTGTATCCCGGTGTGTTCGACTCGCGTGCAACCAGCTCGCGGTGCACAAGCGCGTTCGCCTCTGGAAAGTATGCTGCGGCGCATCCACGCGGTGTCGAATACGCGACGAGCCTGAACCGGTCAGCGCGGCGCTCGGTGCCCTGGAAGACGCTGATGACGTCGACCAGATCTCGGTCGTCGAACCCGAGATCCGTCAGGTCGTCGGGGTGCACGAGGATCACCCGACGGCCGTCCGAGATGCCGCGATAACGGTCATCCACCCCGTATGAGGTGGTGTTGTACTGATCGTGGCTGCGGATCGTCTGCAGGATGAGGTGGCCCTCTGGCGGCACCAGATACTCGAGGGGGCTCACGGTGAACCGGCCCCGACCGATGTCTGTTGTGAAGCTGCGGGTGTCGCGTGGCGGATTCGGCAGCACGAATCCGTTCCGCTGGCGGAGTCTCTTGTTGAAGTCGTCGAAGCCCGGCACGACGCGCGAGATGTGATCCCGGATCACGTCGTAGTCTTCTGCCATCGTCTGCCAGTCGACGGGATGATCGGCACCGAGCGTTGCCACGGCCATCCGTGCGATGATCACCGGCTCGGCGAGCAGGTGATCGGACACGGGCGTGAGCCTGCCGCGCGTGGAGTGCACAACCGACATCGAGTCCTCGACCGAGAGGATCTGCGGGCCGGTCGGATGCTTGTCGTCGGTGTCGGTGCGGCCGAGCGTCGGCAGGATCAGTGACGTCTGCCCGTGCACTACGTGCGAGCGATTCGGTTTGGTCGAGATGTGCACGGTGAGCCCCGTGCGTTTCAAACCGCCCTCGATCGCCGCGGTGTCTGAGGTGGCCTGCGAGAAGTTACCCCCGAGCGACACGAAGACATCGACGTCGCCGTTCTCGAATGCCTCGACGGAGTCGACGGAGTCGTAGCCGTGCACGCGTGGAGACTGGATGCCGAACTCGGCGTCGAGCCGGCCGAGGAATGCCTCAGCCGGTTTCTCCCACACCCCCATGGTGCGGTCGCCCTGCACGTTCGAGTGCCCGCGCACGGGGCAGGCGCCTGCCCCGGGCTTGCCGAAGTTGCCCTGCAGCAGAAGCAGGTTGATGATCTCTTTGAGCGTGTTCACGGAATGCGGCTGCTGGGTCAGGCCGAGCGCCCAGCAGACGATGGTGGCCTTCGACGCCACCATCATGTCTGCGACGGTGCTGATCTCGTCGCGGGTCAGTCCCGTCGCCCGGAAGGTCTCATCCCAGTCGATGACCCGGCGGGCTTCGCGGTACTCGTCGAACCCGTCGGCCTGGCTCTCGATGAATGCGTGGTCGACGACGGTGCCCGGATTCTTGTCTTCCGCCTCGAGCAGCAGATGGCCGAGCGCCTGGAACAGCGCGAGGTCGCCGCCGACCTTGATCTGCATGAACTCGTCTGCGAGAGTCGTGCCTTTGCCCACAACCCCCGAAACCGTCTGGGGGTCTTTGAAGGCGAGCAGACCGGCCTCTGGCAGCGGATTGACCGCGACGATCTTGCCGCCGCGCTCCTTGCATTCCTGCAATGCCGAGAGCATCCGTGGATGGTTGGTTCCCGGGTTCTGCCCGACGACGAAGATCAGCTGGGCGTCGTGGATGTCTTCGAGAGAGACGGTTCCCTTGCCGATGCCGATCGTCGCGTTCAGCGCAGACCCGGACGACTCGTGGCACATGTTCGAGCAGTCGGGCAGGTTGTTCGTGCCGATCGATCGTGCGAACAACTGGTAGAGGAACGCTGTCTCGTTCGCCGTGCGGCCAGAGGTGTAGAACACACAGCGATCGGGCGTCGTCGCCCTGATCCTCTCGCCGATGAGGTCGAACGCCTCACCCCAGCTGATCGGGGAATAGTGAGTGTCGCCGGGTCGGATCACCACGGGCTCGGTGATGCGGCCCTGGTTGCCGAGCCAGTACTCGGTCTTGTTCTCGAGGTCGGCGATCGAGTGTTCCGCCCAGAACGCCGGAGTCACGGTGCGCAGCGTGTTCTCTTCGGCGATGGCCTTTGCGCCGTTCTCACAGAATTCGGCGGGGCTGCGGCGCCCGTCTGGCTCGGGCCACGCGCATCCGGGACAGTCGAACCCACCACGCTGGTTGACGCGCAGCATCGATCGCACGGTGCGGCTGACGCCGGCCTGGGCGATTCCGCGCTCGAGGGCGACCCTGACCGCCGTCACTCCGGCCGCCTCGGTCTTGGGCTTCTTGACGACGAGGTCGTCTTCGTTGATGTCGTTGACTGGTGCGTGAGACATGGAACCTATCCTGCGACTGAGGCCGGCACCTGGGTGGAGATCCGCCCGGGATTGGCATAGACGTTGATGCTTGTGCCGCGGCTGAAGCCCGCGAGTGTGAGACCGACGGACTCGGCCAGCTGCACGGCGAGTGATGAGGGCGCGCTCACCGCGGTCATGATCGGGATGCCGGCGAGGTGACACTTCTGAACCAGCTCGAACGACGCCCGGCCAGAGACCTGCAGAACGGTGTCGCGGAGCGGCAGCCGGCCCTCGCGCAACGCCCAGCCCACCACCTTGTCCACCGCGTTGTGTCGGCCGACGTCTTCGCGCAGGCAGAGCAGGTTTCCCTCGAGATCGAACAGGCCGGCGGCGTGGACGCCGCCGGTTCGGTCGAAGATGTCCTGGTGATCCCTGAGACGGTCCGGCAGGGTGAGCAGCAGGTCGAGGGAGATGACGGCGTCGTCTGCAGGGAGCGCATCGTCTGCGGTGAAGTGCGAGCTCTTCTGCACGGCCTCGATCGAGGTGGTGCCGCAGATGCCGCACGAACTCGACGTGTAGACGTGTCTCTCCATCGACGTGTCTGGCGGCACAGCCCCGAAGCCGACTGTCGCGTCGATCACGTTGTAGGTCTGTTCGCCGGCCTCGTCGCGCCCGGCGCAATGCCGCATGGCGACGAGCTGCGGCGTCTGCCAGACGATTCCCTCTGAGACGAGAAAGCCGGCGACGAGGTCGAAGTCGTGGCCCGGTGTGCGCATCGTGACGCTGAAAGTGCGCCCGGCGACGCGAACCTCAAGCGGTTCTTCGACGGCCAGAACGTCTTCGCGGTTGCGCGGCTGCTCACCGTGCTGAAGTCTGACGATTCGGCGTCTGCGTGCAGTCCTCACCATGACCCCTCCAATGCGGCTTCCGGCCCAGCATATCCCGTGCTCAGGCCTCTGACGACGCCGGCTCCACTGGGCGGAACCGCTTACAGCACCCCGAGTGCTCACAGCAGGCCGAGTTCTATGGCCCTCGTCGCAGCACGGGTGCGATCAGAGACACCGAGCTTCTCGAACACGTGGATGAGATGCGTTTTGACAGTGGCCTCGCCGATGAAGAGGGCTCTCGCGATCTCGGGATTGCTGCTCCCGGCTGCGACGAGGCGCAGCACGTCCAGTTCTCTCGACGTCAGCGAAGGAACAGAGGCGTTCGCGCGCATCCTGTCGACCAGCCTGGCGGCGATGGCCGGTGCAAGAACGGTCTGCCCGCCCACGACGGAGCGCACCCCCGCCACGATCTCTTCGTGCGGAGCGGCCTTGAGCAGGTAGCCGCTCGCGCCCGCTTCGATGGCGCCGAGAATGTGGTCGTCCGTCTCGTAGGTGGTGAGAATCAGCACACGGATGCCTGGGAGCTCGTTGATGATGCGCGCCGTGGCCGCTGTGCCGTCGAGCTGCGGCATCCGCAGGTCCATCAGAACGAGGTCTGGCCGGTGCTCATGGGCGAGCTCGATGGCCTCTGTGCCCGTCGTCGCCTCTGCGACCACCGTGATGTCGTCTGCGAGCGCAAACAGCCCGACGATCCCAGAGCGCACGATCGGGTGGTCGTCGGCGACGATGACACGGATGTTCATGCGTTCACTCCGTTGTCGGGGGACTTTTCGCTGTGCTCGGGATTCGCGCCGCTCGATTCGGCTCGCGATGCCGAACGTTCTGCGGCCGGGCTCTGCAGCGCGTGCGGCGGGGGAGCCGACGAAGGATCGAGCGGGATCGCCACGGTGAGTTCGGTGCCGGTCGCGCCGGCGGACGGCGATCGAACAGAGAGGGTCCCGCCCACGAGCGAGACGCGGTCGCGCATGCCGGTCAGACCGAATCCGCCCCCGTCGCCCAGACGGTAGCCGCCCAGGCCACGGCCGTCATCGCGCACCCGCAGCTGAACGGATGCCTCTGTGCGTGAGACCGAGAGGGCGAGCGTCTGTGCGTCTGCGTGCTTGCGCACATTGGCGAGACCCTCCTGCGCGCACCGGAGCAGCACGACCTCGAGTTCGCGGGGAATCGCATCCGGGGTTGCCACCACGCTCACCCGCACCCCGGTTTCGCGTTCGAAGCGCTCGCCGAGTCGTGCGAGGGCGTCAGAGAGGGGAGTCGTGCCACCCGGCAAAGCCGAGTTCGAGGCGACGAGAGCGCGAGCCTCTGTGAGGGCTTCGCGCGCGGTGGTCTCGATCAGTTCGAGTGAACGGTGGTCGACCGACTGGCCAAGTGATGCCCGCTGTGCGAGCATCACAACGCTCGTCAGGTTCTGTGCAATCGTGTCGTGGATCTCACGCGCCAGACGTTCGCGCTCGGCGGTCGCACCGGCATCCCTGTGGAGCAGCTCGAGCTCACCCTGGGCCTGCTGCAGAGTGTCGAGAAGCCGCTGTCGCTCTTCGCCCCACTCCGCGATGCTGGTGATCCACAACCCGAGAGCGACGCTGAACGCCAGTGAAACCCCCTCGATGACGAGGCCCTGCACCACCACCTCTGGATCCGCGCCCAGCGAGACGATGTAGCCGATGCAGAACACGACAGAGGCGCCGACACATGCGGCGATGGCACGGCGCACAGACGCGGACGTCACCCAGATGAAGGGAAAGACGACCACCTGCATGGTGAGCATGTTCGGCTCGAGTGCGGCACCGATGCCGCCGATCACGATGAACGCCGTCTGCACGACGATCGTGTGACCGGCCGAGGCCCCGGTCTCGCCGCCGATGGTGTCGGGAATCAGGCGTCGGCCGAAGACGTAGTAGACCACGCAGAAGATGCCGATCGCGCCGATGGCACCCCACTGGGTTGTGCCGAACCCGGAATTGACCAGGATGACACCGGTGACGACGAGCGACGCTGCGGCGACAGCGACGTTCCACGCGGTGCGAATGTTCACGCGTCTACCTTCTCACCCGCCGTGCGCCTCTGGTGCTCGCCTCGGCCCGCCCGCTCGGTCCGCCCCCTCAGCTGTCCTTGCGGATCCATCTGAAGCTCATGCGGCAGAGGACGACGCCGAGGACGCACCAGACGCCGAGCACGATGGCCACCAGACCGGGCTCCCAGCCGCCGCTCGGCTCCATGGCCGCGAAGTGTTCGGGAAGGAAGACCGATCGCATCCCCTGAGCGATCCACTTGAGGGGGAACACGCTCGCCACGTTCTGCAGCCACTCCGGAAGCATGGTGAACGTGAGGTAGACCCCCGAGATGAACTGCAGAACGAGAACGATCGGGATCACCACCGCCGTTGCGGTCTTGCCGCTGCGCGGCAGGGCCGAGAGCGCGATGCCCAGAACGGCGCTCGTGATGATGCCGAGCAGGTAGATCCAGGCGAAGTCGAGCCACCTCTGCGGCTCGGTCGGCAGGGCGACGCCGAACGCGATCCGGGCCACGAGCAGAAGCAGCACCATCTGCAGCACAGACGTCACGAGCACCTGGCCCATCTTGCCGATGAAGTAGCTCAGCACGGGCAGGGGAGAACCGCCGAGGCGTTTGAGCGTGCCGTCGCCCTTCTCGGTGGCGATGTCGACAGCGAGGTTCTGCATGCCAGAGAGCAGGATGCCGGCCGCCACCATGCCCGGCAGAAAATACGCCGCCTGGGTGATGCCGCCCGTGCCGTCCGGCAGTGCGCCGACGTCACCCGTGCTGCTGAAGGCCGTGGAGAAGATCGCGAGCATCACGACCGGGAACAGGAAGGTGAAGAACACCTGGTCCCCGGCGCGAAAGTACAGTCGCGTCTCGTAGGCGACCCGCGTGAGGCCCAGGCGGATGCCGCGGCCGTGCGGCAGCGGGGGAACCGCGCCAGCCGTGCCGGGGGAATCGGCGTGGGACGAGGATGTTTTCGCCGCTTTCGTCCTATCCTCGCGCTGGTTTCCTTGTGCCGGTGTGATGACGTGTTCAGACATGACTCGGTTCTCCTTCGGATGAGGCTGCGGATGTCGAGATGCCGGTGACGGCGTCGGCGGACTGTGCTTTCTCGACGAGCCCGAGATAGATGTCTTCGAGACTGGGGCGGATGACTTCGAGGTCCCGAGGCTCACCGAGGTCGCGTGCGAGTTCGGTGACCACCCGCGCGGGCTCGTGGGTGCGCCTCCGCTGCACCGCTCCGCTGCCGTCACGCCACCGCACGACAGGCACGCGGGCATCCGCACCACCGATCTCGTCGACGGTGCCGATATCGACAAGAGTGCCGCCGGCGATCACCGCGACGCGGTCGCTCAGCACGGCCGCCTCATCGAGGTAGTGGGTGGTGAGCAGGATCGATGTGCCCTCTTCTTTGAGCGAGAGGATCAGCTGCCAGAACTGTCGTCGTGCCTCTGGGTCGAATCCCGTTGTCGGCTCGTCGAGGAACAACAGCTGGGGTCTGCCGATGATGCCGAGCGCCACGTCGACCCGTCGGCGCTGCCCGCCGCTCAATGTGGCGATTCGCGTCGTCGCCTTCTCGGTGAGCCCGACCGACTCGATGACCTCGTCGACGTCGCGCGGGTGCGGGTAATAGCGTGCGAACTGCGCGAGCTGCTCGCGCACAGTGACGTTGCCGGCCTCAGCGCTCGTCTGCAGCACGATGCCGAGTTGGGCCTTCCAGGCCAGGCCGCCGCGCTGGGGGTCGACGCCGAGCACACGCACGTCACCACCCGATCGATTGCGATAGCCCTCGAGGATCTCGATCGTCGTGGACTTGCCCGCGCCGTTCGGGCCGAGAAGGGCGAAGGTCTCGCCACGGCGGATCTCGAAGCCGACATCGCTGACAGCTGTGGTGTTGCCGTATTTCTTGTAGAGGCGCTGCACCTCGACAACGGGCTGAGTAGTCATATAACGATCGTGGTGTGCGATGGTGCCCGCGCGTCAGGTATGACCGATGGATCTCTGCATCAACCGGTCGGTGGATGCGCCGGGCGGTTCGTGCCGTCAACCGATCTTCGAGGCGTCTCCGAGTGCGTGCCAGGTGCGGTTGTGATAGACGAGGGGTCTGGCCGTGGTGGCGTCTGCCGAGGGGTCCCCGGCCTCGGGAGACATCGCCTCGAGGGCGAGCACAGCCACAACCGTGGATTCGCCGACCTCCATCTTGTTCACAACGCGTCCGCGTATCCAGGCGTGTGCAGCAGGAAAGTACGGCTCTCCGGTCGGCAGCCGCGTCCAGATCGTGGGGTCGGCGAACCTGTCGATTCCGCTTGTCGCGCCGAGTTTGGCGATGTCGAGCTGGTCCGCGCCGAGCAGATGCACGACAACCGTCTCTGCGCGTCGGATCGTGGGGGTGCTCGAGGAGTGCTCAGAGATCGAGAAGACGAGCACCGGCGGGTCGGCGCTCACCGAGAACACGGATGTCGCCGTGAGGGCGACGGGGCCGTCACCCGCGTCTGCGGTGATCGCCGCGACGCCGGCCGGGTGGTTGCGGAACGCCGCCTTGAACGACTCTGGGCTGACACCCTCGGATTCGGGGAGCGGCAGGGGTATCAGGTGTTCAGTCACTCAGCAACACTCGCTCTCTCTTGTGTTCTCACGTACAACAACGCGGGCACACAAACCGTTCCCGACCCAGGGCACAACGGCCGGCCCGTCAGACGGATCGCTCGGATGCGGACTCCGCCAGGTCGGCGCCGAGCATCCGGTCGAGCACGGGCACGATGCCGGGAACCTCCCGAGCTCCTGCGTCGTCTGTGAAGTGCTGCGCACCCGGCACGATCGTGAGGGGTGCGGCGAGCTGTTCGGCGAACCGAGCCGTGAGCTCGGGTGCCACGGTGGGGTCGTCGTCCGACCCGAACACGTGTCGCTGAAGAGCGTTGTCGACGATGACCGAAGCCTCTATCGGTTCGTGTGTGAAGGCATCGAGCTGCGGCAACGTGGCAAGGGGTTCGCCGAAGCCCGCCACGAGCACAAGACCGCCGACCCGCCACGGCCGCGGAAACTGCTCGAGCATACGAATCGTGGCGATGCAGCCGAGGCTGTGGCAGACGAAGAACGTGTGCTCGTCGACGTCGCCGACGGCGTCGCCGAGGGTTCGGATCCAAGCGTCAGGTGACGGATGCTGTGGGTTCGGCAAGGCGGGAACCATCACCACACCCGGGTTGTACTGCCCGGCCAGCCACTCGAACCAGTGCCTGCCCGGGTGCGCGTTATAGCCGTGAACGACGACGATGCGGGGTGAGTGGGTCATACCACCAGGGTGTCACAGCCTGCGTGCTTGTCGACCCCTGGGCCGGCTCGCGCGGGATGCGGCTCGAGGGGTTGACACTCGTCGCACGCTGTCGTAATCTTTAATCAACCGAAGCATTGATAAAACGATAGGTTGATAAATGTCCACGGAGTCCGACGGTCAGCTCGACAGGGCTTTTCTCGCCCTGGGCGATCCGGTTCGCCGGGCCATCGTGGCCAGACTCAGCCGCGGCCCGGCCACCGTGAACGAATTGGCCGAGCCGTTCGACATCTCGAAACAGGCCGTGTCGAAGCACATCCAGGTGCTCGAACAGGCCGGCCTCGTGACTCGCACACGCGACGCACAGCGGCGCCCCGTGCACTTGAACCCTCAGCGTCTCGAGGCGCTCACCGCGTGGATCGACGGCTACCGCCTGATCCATGAACAGCAGTTCCGTCGGCTTGACGGGCTGCTCGACACCATCACAAAGGAAGAGAAATGAGCACAACAACCAATCCCGTCACCATCACCGTGCCAGAGGGTGTTCCCTTCATCGACATGGAACGCGAGTTCGACGCGCCTGTCGGGGCGGTCTACCGCGCCTTCGCCGAGCCGGATCTCGTCAAGCAATGGCTCGGGCCGAACGGATACGAGATGGTGATCGAGCAGTACGACCTGAGGACGGGTGGCCGGTACCGCTACATCCACCGGGACCCGCAGGGCGAGGAGTACATCTTCAACGGAGTCTTCCACGTCGCCAGAGAGAACGAGTTCATCATCCAGACCTTCGAGTTCGAGGGTTTTCCGGATGTTGTGAGCATCGAATCGATGACGCTGACAGACCTGGGCGACGGGCGGACGAAGCTGACGACGCACTCGGTCTACCCGTCGGTGGAGGCCAGGGACGGAATGGCGCAGAGTGGCATGGAACAAGGGGTCACCGAGGGCTACGAGAAGCTCGACGCCATTCTGGCCTCGGCGTCGGAGCGGTGACAGGGCCGTGCTCTGAAGCTCCCCGCGCTACTCCGTTTGTGGTGCGCGGCCCTATTTCGGGTAGCGCGCCACAAACGGAGTAGCGTGCGGCGACGGATGGGAGGGCGAGGGGGTGATGCCCTCGCTCTCTGTGTGGTCGTTGTCGGGGGTGGCAGCGGTTGTCGGGTGTGGCGCGTATGGTCGAGAGCGGTGAGCACACGGCGCTCACCGGTGACCCTGAGCTTCGGTGACCCCGCACGTCGGAAGGAGAGAACACTCCGTGGAAAACGCCCTCAAGCCGTGGCCGGCCCTGTGGGCCCTCGTCGTCGGGTTCTTTATGATCCTGGTCGATTCGACGATCGTCTCCGTGGCAAATCCCGCGATCATGCACGGTCTCGCCACGGACATCAATTCCGTGATCTGGGTCACGAGCGCCTATCTGCTCGCCTATGCCGTGCCGCTTCTCATCACCGGTCGCCTCGGCGACCGCTTCGGGCCGAAGAACGTCTACCTCATCGGTCTCGCCGTGTTCACCGCGGCGTCGGCCTGGTGCGGGCTTTCGGGCGACATCGGTATGCTGATCGCCGCGCGAGTGCTTCAGGGGCTCGGAGCGGCGATGATGACGCCACAGACCATGTCGGTCATCACCCGCACCTTCCCCCCGGACCGCAGGGGACAGGCCATGGGACTCTGGGGTGCGACGGCAGGAGCGGCCACGCTCGTCGGACCGATTCTCGGTGGTGTTCTCGTGGACTCGCTCGGCTGGGAGTGGATCTTCTTCATCAACGTTCCCGTCGGCGTCGTCGCGTTTGTGCTCGCCTGGCGGCTCGTACCGAGACTCACCGTGCATCGCCATCGTTTCGACGTGCTCGGTGTCGTGCTGAGCGCCATCGGGATGTTCCTCATCGTGTTCGGCATCCAAGAAGGGGAAGGCTACGACTGGGGAACGATCGTCGGTCCGATCACCGTGTGGTCGCTCATCATCGCCGGCCTCGTCGTCTTTGCCGCATTCATCGTCTGGCAGGCGGTCAACACAGGAGAACCGCTTGTGCCGCTCCGGCTCTTCAGGGATCGCAACTTCTCACTGTCGAGCGTCGCCATCGCGGCGGTCGGTTTCGCGGTCACGAGCATGGCACTGCCCGTGATGTTCTACGCACAGACGGTGAGGGGGCTCACTCCGACGGGAGCAGCCCTCCTGCTGGTCCCGATGGCTGTGATCTCTGGTGGACTTGCGCCGTTGGCGGGCAAACTCGTCGATCGGGTGAATCCGAAGTACGTCGCGTCCGTCGGGCTGGCGCTGCTCGCCGTGTCGCTGTTCTGGCTGGGGTCGATGCTCACTCCAGACGTGCCGATTCCGATGCTGCTGCTGCCGTTCGCACTGCTCGGCGTCGCCAACGCCGGAATCTGGTCGCCTCTCGCCTCGACGGCCACACGCAATCTGCCTCCTCGACAGGCAGGAGCGGGCTCAGGAATCTACAACACGACCAGGCAGGTCGGTGCCGTTCTCGGGAGTGCGGGAATCGCCGCGCTGATGCAGGCTCGACTCGTGGCAGAACTTCCCGGCACGCCCATCGCGGGCGAACCCGGCGAAGGCGGCGCATCCGGCCCGCTTCCCGAAGCGCTCCAGGGTGGTTTCAGCGCGGCGATGGGCCAGTCGATGTTCCTGCCGGCAGTTGTGAGCCTGCTCGGGCTGGTCGCCGTCCTGTTCTTCGCCAAGCCGAAACCCGTTGCCCCAGAGGCGGATGCCGTCTCGCAGCGGAAAGAGGGCGCGGGCAGCGGTGAGATTCGTGCCTGAAGCGCCCCGCGCCACTCCGTTTGTGGCGCGCGGCCCTCTTTCGGGGAGCGCGCCACACACCGAGTAGCGCGCAACGGATGCGAGCGCGCCGATCTCGACGCGCTCACACACCCGTGCGCATCCACGCTGTGGTGCGCGACCTGACCCAGAGGGTCACCCCCCTCGCCGCGAGATAGCCGATCGCGAACGCGGCCGTCAGCCAGGCCAGCCCGGCCGCATCGTGTGGCGCCGTGAGCTGCACCCAGCCGGCGAGCGGCACGAAACAGGCCAGGTTCAGCATGCCGGTGAGCGCCAGGTACCTGGCGTCGCCCGCTCCGATCAGCACGCCGTCGAGCACAAAGACAAGCCCGCTGATCGGTGTGCCGATCCCCAGCACGATGAGGCTCGGCATAAGCATCGCGGCGAGGTCGGGGTCACCGGTGAACAGCAGGCCGATCACGGGACTGGTGCCCGCGATCAGCGCGCCGACCACGACGCCGCTCCAGACGCCCCACCGAAGGCAGCTGGCGAGGACGGCGCGCACCCCGGCGACGTCCGCCGCGCCGAGGGACTTCCCGATGAGCGCCTGGGCCGCGATGGCGAGCGCGTCGAGGGCGAACGCGGCTGTCGCATACAGCGTCATCACCACCTGGAATCCGGCGAGCTCCCTGGCTCCGAGTCCCGTCGCCACGAACGTCGCCAGCAGGATCGCCGCACGCAGGCTCGCGGTGCGCACGAAGAGCCATCCGCCGGATTTCGCCGTGCCTCCGATGCCCGCACGGTGCGGCCTGATCGACGCGCCGGTTCTCGCCGCGTGACGACCGATCACGATCAGGTAGGCGAGCACCATGCCCCACTGCGAGATGACCGTGCCGAGAGCGGCCCCCGCGATTCCGAGGCCGATGCCGTAGATGAGCAGTGCGTTCAGGGCGATGTTCACACCGAAGCCAGCCGTCGCCACAACAAGCGGGGTTCTGGTGTCCTGCAGCCCGCGCAGCAGGCCCGTCGCCGCGAAGACCAGGAGCATCGCGGGCACGCCGGCCACGGATGTCGTGAGGTAGACGGATGCCTGCGCCGAGACATCCGTGCCTGCGCCGAACATGCCGACCAGTGCGGGCACCGCGAACCAGGCGCAGACGGCGAGCACCGCACCGAGACCGAGCGCGAACCAGAGCCCGTCGACGCCCACAGACACGGCTGCGCGGGGGTCGCCCGCGCCGAGCCGCCTCGCCACGGCCGGAGTGGTCGAGTACGCCAGGAACACCATGAGGCCGATGATCGTCTGCAGAACGGCGCTGGCGATTCCGAGGCCCGCGAGCGGGGCGACGCCGAGGTGGCCGACCATGGCGGAGTCGGCCAGCAGAAAGAGCGGCTCGGCGATGAGCGCACCGAGAGCGGGCACCGCGAGGCGCAGGACCTCGCGGTTGACCGATTTCACCCTTCGAGCCTAGCTGCGCCGGGATTCACCGCAGACTCGGGACCTTAGGCCCTCGACGCTCGCGGGGACGAGCAAGGATACTGGACGTAATATTCGAGAGTGAGAAGAGCACATGCCGATCCGCGTATTCCTGTTGGATGACCACGAGGTGGTCAGAAGGGGCCTGCGCGGTCTGCTCGAGAGCGAGGGCGACATCGAGGTGGTCGGTGAGGCGGGCACCGCCGCAGACGGGCTCGCCCGGATTCCCGCACTTGTTCCCGATGTCGCGATTCTCGATGCCCGGCTTCCGGACGGCAACGGGGTCGAGGTCTGCCGACAGGTGCGTTCCGCGTTCCCAGCCACCAAGGCGATCATCCTCACTTCGTTCGACGACGATGAAGCACTCTTCGCCGCCATCATGGCTGGTGCGTCCGGTTACGTTCTGAAACAGGTGACGGGCCAGGATCTGCTGTCGGCGGTGAGGCACGTTGCAGCGGGAGGTTCCCTGCTCGACCCCAGCGTGACCGAGCGGGTCATGCAGCGGCTGCGGCAAGGCGGCCCCGAAGAGCCTGAGGAACTCAAGAACCTCACGGCGCAGGAGCGCCGCATCCTCGAACTCGTCGCAGAAGGACTGACCAACAGGCAGATCGGTGAACGACTGTTCCTGGCCGAGAAGACCGTCAAGAACTACATGTCGAGCGTGCTGTCGAAGCTCGGGGTGGAGCGCCGCACTCAGGCCGCCGTTTTCGCCAGCAAGGTCTTCGGGCGTCCGTGACGCCGGGCCGACACGCGACGACGCCGGTCGCCGGTCAGATGGTCACCACCGGCGCCCTATACCGGCACTGACCATTCGAGGTGGGTGCCGCCTCCGTCGCGCGCTGCGAGTCCGAACGTGCCGTCGCGGCCTTCGGCACGTGCGCGCAGGTTTCCGAGTCCGCTGAGGCGCGGGCTGTCGCCTGGGCCGGTGCCGTCGTCGTCGACCTCGACAGTGAGGCGTCCTGACGTCGCAGACACCGAGACAACGACGACGGATGCCGACGCGTGCTTCACGACGTTCGCCAGCGCCTCGTTGACCACCGCGCAGACGTCATCGGTGAGCGCGGCATCTGCCATCAGGTCGACGGGCCCGACGAAGCTGATGCGCGGTCGGCTGTGCAGCTGATCGGAGACACGGTCTGCGATCTCGAGCACGCGTGCCCGAACGCCGGAGTTCGCAGTGGTTTCATGTGGGCTTCGCATTGCGAAGATGCTCTGCCTGATCTGCGCGATCGCGCCGTCGAGCTCGGCGATCTGAGCCATGATGCGCGAAGACACCTCTGGCGAGTCGCTGCTCGCCGCAATGGACTGCAGGGTGAGGCCGGTGGCGAAGAGATGCTGGATGACGTGATCGTGCAGGTCACGCGCGATGCGGCTGCGGTCCTCGAGCAGGGTGACCCTCTGGCGGGCGCTCGCGGTCTCTACGCGCTCGAGCACGACGCTCACATGGCCGGCGAATGACGTGCCCATGTCGAGATCGCGTTTGTCGAAGCCCTTGTGATCGTGGGTGCGTGCGAGCGCGAGCACACCTGCAGGACTATCGCCGATGCTGAAGGGCACGGCCATCGCGTGCGTCAGGAGCCCCTGCTTCTCGAACTGCGGCGTGTACGCATCGAAGCTGTTGACGATGAGCGACTCACCGCGTGTGATGGCATCGCCGACCATGGTGCCTTTCACCGGAAGAGAGCGCCCTTCGAGCTCGTCTGCGCCGATTCCAGAGGCCCGATCGACGACCAGCTCTTGTCGATCGTCCGAGAGCCGGGAGATGGTGACGAGATCGGACTCGGTGATCGAGCGGACCTGATCGACGAGCAGGTCGCGGTGGCTCTCGTCGTCGTGGTGCCCCATGAGCACACGCGAGGCATCGGCGAGGGCTGATGCGACCTTCTCGCGATAGCGTGATTCTTCGAACAGGCGGGCGTTGGTGATGGCGATTCCGGCGATGTCCGCGAGTGCGTGGGCGAGTTCCTCATCATCGGCAGAGAACCGTCCCTGGGTGCTCTCCGCGAGGTACAGCTTGCCGATGATCTGCTCGCGCACGATGATCGGCACGCCAAGAAACGTCGACATCGACGCGAGCGGTTCCGGGAGCGAGGCGACTCTGCTGCCGACGTCACCGGATCGGACGGGTGCCGGATCGTTGATGAGCGATGTCAGCTGCCGCATGGCCTCTGGTGAACGAGTGATTGCAGCGGCGACATCCGGTTCGAGTCCGACGTGAAAGATCTCAGCGAACTCGTTCTCGTCACCGACGATTCCCAATGCCCCGAATCGTGCCCGCAGAAGATCGGTGCCGACATCGACGATGCGTTGAAGCACGGAGTCGATGTCGAGGTCGCTGGTGAGATCGTGACTGATGCCGAGCAGGTCTCGCAGTCGCGACTGCGATGACATGAGGTCTTGAGCGTGTTCGACGAACTCCGCGAGGTGTTTCTCGAACTCCAGTTTCGGCCCAGAAGTCGCTGGTTTGCGTGCGGCGTCTCTCACGTGCCCCCCGTTCGACGTCCTCGACTCTCTCACCTTAGGCTCATGAGCGTGGAGAGCCCAGCGGAGCGTGCCGCGTTGGTCAGCCGATCGAGAACGTTCTGGTGGTGTTCGTCGTGTTTCCGGCGGCGTCAGAGGCGTACACGGTGATCGTGTACCAGGTTCGAGCGAGCTCAAGCGCGGAGCTGGGCACGCGCGCGATCCAGAGTCCCTGGTCGAGAGTTGCCAGTGGCCGTTTTGTGCATGCGGCCCCTGTCCACTTCTCGCCGTCGAAACAACGCGCGTCGCTCGACCTGAAGAGCACGTACCCGACTGCCACGACTCCGCTGCCGGACCCATCGGTCACGGTTCCGCAGACCGCCTCGCCGGCGCCGGCTAGAGAACAGGCGGATGCCCACTCCTTGTGCGTCATGTCACCCGTTCGCGACGTGACCGCGAGCACCGGAGCCTGATTGTCGAGTTTCACATGGTCGGTGTGCGCGGCTTCTGCGACGCCGAACCTGTCTGTCGCGTAATAGGTGATCGTGTTGTCGCCCTGGGTGCTCAAGGTGAAGGTGAGTGAGGAGCTGTTGATCGTCACCGGCGCTTGGCCATTCACCCGGTAGGTGATCGACCGCACGGCGCCGTCTGTCGAGGTCGCAGCGATGTTCACTCCCACTGATCCCCTCTGGTACCACCCGCTTGCGGACGGCATGTCCCAGACGCGCATGGTGCTCACGGCTCGAGAGGTCTTCACGGCGACCGTCCATGTGCTCCCGGCGTTGGCGGTCTGCGCCGTGAACGCGGCATCCGCCCTATCGACCGAGAACCCGACGGTGAGTGCGGCCCCGAGCCCGATGACCGTGGCGAGGGCGATGGTCGTTGTAGCGCGCCCGGCTATCAGCCGGGCAAGAAGTGGCGACCGCGGTGCGTCCCTATCGTGCTCGTCGGTGCGGTCGGTGCGGTCGGTGTCGCGTTCATCGATCGTCGGTTGAACCTCCTCGCGGTTCGTTCGGCGCGCGGCCAGGATCAGCGCAGCCACGGTGATCAGCAGCCAGGCCGTGAACGGAAACAGGTCGCCTGTCGACAGCCAGATGAGAGGCAGACCGGCGAATGGCACGCAGACGAGGCCACGCGCGTGAAAGTTGGATGCCGGAACCGGTGTGGTGTCCACATCGGCGTTTGCGTCGCCTGCTGTTGTGTATGTGCCGTCGTCGAGTCTCTCGACGACGCGGTGAAGCAGCATCTTCTCGTCGTCTGCTGGTGTGGTGAAGAACATCACCCGGCCGACGGGAATCTGCTCGTCGGTGCCGAGCCGCTGGCCGATGACGACGTCGCCCCGGGAGATCGAAGGCTCCATCGAGCCGCTCTCCACGAGGTAGGTGTCCAGACTGAACAGCGAGGGAACGATGGCGGCGCACACGAGTGTCAGCAGGAACGCGCGATAGGCCCGGGCGAAAAGGACCAGGATCAATCCGGCCCAGGCTCGCGCGACGATCCTCTGAGAGGGGGCGTCGATGTGAGCCTGGTCTTCGGATCGCGGGTCGGCAGGTGACTGACCGTCGTGCACAGAGAGGGCGACGTTGTCTGACACGATACGTTTGCCTCTCTGTGCACTGTCGATGTGTGGAGCTGTGGAGCGAGGAACTATGCTGCCTGCGCGGCTAGTTGCTCTGCAGTTCCCACTGCATGTCGATGCCCGTCGACGCACCCTGCAGGCGGTCGAGCTCAAGCTGGGTCATACCCGTGGTGTCGAACGTCCAGGTGAGCTTGTAGGTGCGTGACTGCGTGCCGGCCACGATGTTCCAGCCGCCGATTCCCTCTTCGAAGGTGTTGATGCTCGCGAACGAGGTGAGCGATGCGCTGGGAACAGCCACTCCTTGTTCGACGAACCCATCGCACGAGCCGAACCCGCCGCCGGTTCCATAGGTGATATTCACCATGATGTGATCCTGCAGGCCGGCGGGCGACAGGACGGGGTTCACGGCATAGGCCTTCACAACACCGGGCACGCTTGTATTCGCGGTCACGGTGATGCACTTCGTATCCGTTGCACCCGGCACCATGTCTGCTGCTTGGAAACGTGCGGCGCCGGCGTCGTCATCGGTGAGGGCGACTGACCCCGTTGACCAGTTGTTGCCCGAGTTTCGCGTGCTGCCGGTGAACGCCGCATACGAGGACTGCCAGATGAGGGCGGCGGCCGCGATGATGGCGACGGGTGTGAGGACGGCGCTCGTGATGGTGCGCGTCTTGAGCGAGGGAAGCTGCATGGAAGTCTCCTTGATAGGGGTGAACTCCGGTTGGAGCTCTCACCTCCTACTTTCCGCCTCTCGCGGGCCGTGGAGCAGGGCTGGAGGGTCCCTTCTGACAGGACCAAGGTCCCGTGTGTTCGGCGCCCTCGACAACTGCCGCGAGAAGGTGCTCACAAGAAAAACCTAGGGTTTGATGGGCAACCGTCCAGGCTCGTGCATGAGCATCGACACGTGCCCGATCCGAAGAAATCTGCGCGTGAGTTCGCCGCCAACCTGCTCGCGTTCCTGGGCGGCTCGGTTGTTCTCGGTGTGCTGGTGACCGCCGGGGTGACCCCGGCGCTCGTCGTCACGGGCGCCACGGCGAGTGCAGGCGTCGGGCTGTTCGAAGGCCTGCCGAGCTATCTCAAGATCGGGCAGCCGATGGAGACGACCAACATCTACGCGACGGGCGCAGACGACCAGCCGGTGCTTCTGGCATCCTTCTTCGACCAGAACCGCGAAGAGGTCGAGTGGGACGCCGTCTCGCAGTATCTCAAGGATGCCGCGGTATCGGCGGAGGACCCGCGCTTCTATGAGCACGGTGGCGTCGACATGGCCGGCACCATCCGCGCCGTTATGGCGACCTACATCGGCGGAGACACGCAGGGCGGATCGACGATCACCCAGCAATACGTCAAGAACGTGCTTGTGCAGCAGTGTGAGACAAAGGCGCAGAGCACCGAAGAGCTGGACGAGTGCGCCGATGAGGCGACCACATCGAGCGGCATCGAGGGTGTGGCGCGAAAGCTCAAGGAGATGCGGTTCGCCGTCGGTGTCGAAGATGAATATGCCAAAGACGACATACTTCTCGGCTACCTGAACATCGCGACCTTCGGCGCGAGGACCTACGGAGTGCAGGCCGCGGCGAAGTACTATTTCGGCGTGAACGCGGCAGACGTCACGATCGAACAGGCCGCCACGCTGATCGCGATCCTCAACAACCCGTCGAATCTTCGCATCGATCAGCCGGACAATGAGGTGAACGGCGAGGCCGACGGTTATGCGGTCACAAAAGAGCGTCGCGACTATGTGATCGACAAGATGCTCGAGGAGGGCAAGATCAGCCAGGAAGAGCACGATGCGGCTGTCGACGCGCCCATCACTCCGGCGATCACGCCGCCGAGCACCGGCTGCAGCACGGCGGGCGGAAGTGCGTATTTCTGCGATTACGTGACCAGGATCATCCTGAACGACGAGACGTTCGGTGAGACGCCCGACGAGCGCGCACAACTCCTGCGTCGCGGCGGCCTCGATATCTACACCACTCTCGACCTCGCCCTGCAAGCTCCCGCAGAGGCCAGTGTCGCCGAATACATGCCGCAGGCGCTCGCGACCACCGAGCTCGGCGCCGCGGCGGTGACGGTCGAGCCCGGCACCGGTCGTGTGCTCGCGATGACCCAGAACAAAACGTATACGAACGACGCTGCCCTCGCCGAGACGGGCGATGAGTACACGGCGATCAACTACAACACCGACTATGCATACGGGGGGTCGAGTGGGTTCCAGGTGGGGTCGTCCTACAAGATCTTCGCTCTTGTGGAGTGGCTGGAGCAGGGTCACTCGCTGTATGAGACGGTGAACGCGAGCAGGCGCACCTTCACCGAGTTCACCGACACCTGCGATGGTGGATCGACGTGGACCGGTCAGTACAACCCACAGAACTACGACGGGTCGTCCGCGTCGTCGATCACCCCGTATCAGGCGACGAAGCGCTCTGTGAACACCGCGTTCATCGCGATGGCCGAGGAACTCGACCTGTGTGAGATCAAGAACACCGCAGAGGCGCTCGGAGTGCATCGCGCAGACGGCGGCGACCTGGTCGAATGGCCTTCGGCGGTGCTCGGCACGAACGAGATCGCACCCATCTCGATGGCGTCTGCGTTCGCCGCCATCGCCGCCGAAGGCGTGGCGTGCGACCCGGTCGCCATCGACCGCATCGTCGGCCCCGACGGTGAGGAGATGGATGTTCCGGATGCCGATTGCCGGCAGGCGATCACCCCGGAGGTCGCCAATGCGACGGCATACGCCATGCAGTCGGTGATGGAACCGGGCGGAACGGGTGCGAATGCGGCGGTGTCGGGCGCCGACCTCTTCGGAAAGACGGGTACCTCCGACAACGCCTATGACACCTGGATCACTGCGGGCACCACAAATGCGGTGACCTCGCTCTGGGTCGGCAACGTCGAAGCGAATCCGGACACCGGCGAGAAGACGAGTATGTACGACGCCATCGTCAACCACGGCTACAGCGGGTATCAGGCCAAGTACCCGGTGTGGTCTGGCATCGGTGAGGCCATGGTCTCGCTGTATGGCGGTGACCCCTTCCCCGAGCCGGACAACGACTATGTGCGCACACCTCGTGTGTCCGTTCCCGATGTCACCGGGGACGCTGTCGCCGCCGCAACGGCTGAACTCGAGGCCGCCGGCTTCTCGGTCACGGTGGGCGCCTCCGTGGAGTCCGAGATCGCGGCGGGCCTTGTGGCACGCACAGATCCCGGCGGCGGGGCGTCGGTGTCGAGGGGTGCGACGGTGACGATCCACCCGAGCAGTGGCACGGCGACCACCACCACTCCGCCAGACGAACCGGATGACGGTGGTGGCCAGGGCGACGGGGATGGTGGTGAGGAAGGCGGCGACGGTGGTGATCAGGGCGGTGGCGTCGACATCGATCCGGGTCTCGGCGAAGACTGAGCCGGTGCCGAGATCCCTGGGCCATCTGTGCAGCGGGGGTCGCGACAAGAACGACAGTGGTTACGAAGAACGACAGTGGTTACACTGACGGCCATGATTGCGACATGGCACTCCACGGTCATCGACTGCCCCGACCCCGCCGCTCTCGCGGACTTCTACCAGGAGCTCCTCGGGTTGGACCGCCTCGACACCAGCGACGACTGGGTGACGATCGGCGACGCGCCCGATCGCCCGAGAATCGCCTTTCAGCGGGTCGAGGGCTACCGCCAGCCGGAGTGGCCCGGGCAGATCGTTCCGCAGCAGATGCACCTCGATGTGCAGGTGAAGGACCTCGACGAGGGCGAGCGTGCGGTGCTCGCCCTCGGAGCCCGTGACGCCAACTCGAAGCACGATGGCTTTCGGGTCTATCTCGACCCGGCCGGCCATCCGTTCTGCCTTGTGCTCTGAGCTCTGTCGTGTGCTCTGAGGCCGGTCACGGCTCTGTCGTGTGCTCTGAGGCCGGTCACGCGAGGCGATCGCAGACGAAGGCTAGAGAATCACTCCGACCGAGCGCAGGAACGGTGCGGGGTCAGAGCCGCCCTCGTTGATCTTGAAGTCCAGGTGGCATCCAGACGACACACCTGTGCTGCCGATCGAAGCGATCACCTGCCCTGCGGCGACCTGGCTGCCGGCTCCGACCCGGAACGATCCGTCTGACAGGTGCCCGTATGTCGACGAGACACCGCCGTGGTTGATCGTGATCCGGTTGCCGTGGCCGTTGTTGTAGCCGTAGCTCGCATAGGTGACCGTTCCGCCGAAGGCGGCTTTCACGGGGGTGCCGCATCCGCTCGCGAAGTCGATGCCAGAGTGCCAGCCGGGCGTCGAGCATCCGCCCGGCGTGCAGATCTGAGCACGTGGGCCGTACCACGACGAGATGTAGCCGGGAGCGGGTCGCCACCAGCCCGCGGCAGACGGCCCGAAGTACGTTCCCGATGCACCAGCGACCGGTGCGGAAGGAGCACCTCCGCCTCCGCCTCCGCCGCCGGCTGCCGCAGCGGCAGCCGCTTCGGCAGCCGCTTTGGCTGCGGCTGCGGCAGCTGCGGCCGCGGCGGCAGCGCGTACTTCAACACCCTTTTTGTATCCGGCCTCGATCTCGGCGGTGGTGTCCTTCAGAAAGGCGAGCTGTTCGAGGAGTTCCTGCTGGTGCTCTTCCTGTTCCTGCAGTGCGGCCTGCGCTGCCGCCGCGGCCTCTTCAGCGGCCTGCAGCTTGAGCTCGGCGTCTGCACGGGCCTGTTCGAGCACCTCGGCCGCAACTGCGGCCTGGTCGCTGAGCGACGTCACGAGGTTGGCGTCCTGCTGCGCGGATGCGAACATCTCGGATTGCTGCCCCGTGAGCTTCGAGATGGCGCCGAGCTTGTAGAGAGCGGAGTCCGCATTCTCTGAATCGACGAAGATGCTTGCCGTCACATCGTTCGAGTTCATGCGGCCGAGCTTGGCGAAAAGCGCGCCGGCCTGCTTCGACGAGGCCTCAGCGGCCACCTGTGCATCGGCGAGTTGTGTGGCGAGGCTGGCCGACTTCGCTTCAGCCTGGGTCGCGACGGCCAGAGCTGTTGTGTATTCGTCTGCGGCAACGACCGCGGCCTCGCGTGCGGCATCGGCGCGTGCGATCAGTTCGTCGATGAGACGGTTGATCTTGTCGATCTCGGCCTGTTTGGCGGTCTGGTTGTTCTGCGCGGCCTTGACGTCGTCCCAGGTGGGGTATTCGTCGGCCTGAGCAGGGTTTGCCAGGCCGAGGGTCGCGATGGTGACGAAGGCGGCGAGGATCGCAATCCGGGATCGCAACTTCATACCTGAGTCCCTCTCGTTTCGGCCACTGGTCACCCTAACAGCAGAAAGCACATTAGTTAAGTCCTATCGCTTCAGTCACATGAGTAACATCCGTACCGCGATGGGACGCTCCCATGCTAAATCTGGCTCGGTGGAATGCCGGGAGGCGCGGCGGTGCGACGCCGATCTCGAGCTGTTGCGTTGTGGCCGGGATGATCCCGGCAGCGACCGACGGACACGGTCGCGGCTCGGCGCCTCAGTCGACCGTGCCCTTCGCATACGACGCGACGAGATCGAGTTCGCGTGCCCGGCGCGGGTACAACACGAACACCAGAGCGAACCCGACGACCATCGTGATGATGCCGCACAGGTAGGCCCAGTCTGCGCCCGAGAGGAACGACTCGCGTGCGGCCCGCATGATGGCGTCCGCGTGATCCGGGTAACGCTGCGCGATGACGAGCGCACCGTCGAACGACTTCTGCAGCTGTGCCTGGATGTCGTTCGTGACCTCCGCGCGCACGCCGGCCGGTGCGTCCGAGACGTGTCGAGCGATCGCTCCGGCATAGCTCGCCGTGAGGAGCGCACCGAGGATCGACTGCATCAGGGCTCCGCCGAGGTCACGCTGCAGGTCCGCGGTGCCGGACGCCATGCCGGCGCGGTGCACCGGAACGGCATCCGTCAGCGAATGAGAGGCGGGAGGTCCGGCGACGCCGACGCCGAGTCCGATCAGGGCATATGAGAGGCAGACCATGGCGTAGCCGGTGGTCAGGTTCCAGAGCAGCAGCATGCTGATGAAGCCGAGCAGGCACAGAGAGATCCCGATGAGCATCGCCGTGCGACTGCCGCGCTTCGACACGATGGAGGCGGAGAGCGGTGCGCCGACGACGAGCAGGGCGGCGGCCGGCAGCACGGCGAGGCCGGCCTGCAGGCCCGTGTATCCCAGAACGTTCTGCAGATAGAGCTGCCCGATGTACATCGCTCCCATAAGCGACCCGAAGACCAGGATGCCGGCGACGGCCGCGACCCAGAAGGTGCGCCTTCCGGCGATGCGCAGGTCGTAGAGCGGTGTGCGCGCACGGCGCTGTCGCAGCACAAAGAGAACGGCTGCGGCAATCCCGACCACACCGAGAATGAGCGCGATCCCGCTCGCGCCCGGGGTTGCCGCGAGGCTGATGGCCAGCACAAGCGGAACCACCATCGCTATCGACAGCACGCCGCCGAGATTGTCGACGGGTTCCGCGGACTCCTCGACGCGAGCGGGGACGACGACGATGACGATGACGATGGCGACCACGGCGAGGGGGAGGGTCATGAGAAAAACGGCCCCCCACCAGGCGACCTCGAGCATCCACCCGGCAGAGAGCGGGCCGAGCGCCGAGATCGCCCCGCCGAGGCCAGACCACAGCGCGATTGCGCGTGTGCGCTTGGCGCCGCTCCAGAGGGCGGTGATCAGGGCGAGGGTTGTCGGGTACGCAGCTCCCGCGGCGACGCCGCCCACAACGCGCGCGACCATCAGCACCTCGATCGACGGGGCGAACGCCGCCGCGAGGCACGCGGGAATGCTCACGAGCATCCCGACCAGCAGGATGCCCTTGCGGCCGTGGCGGTCACCGAGCGCGCCGAGATAGAGCACAGAGCCCGCGAGGCCGAGCGAATAGGCGACGGCGACGAGGTTCAGGGCCGACTGCGAGGCGTCGAGGTCGTGCCCGATCGTCGGCAGGGCGACGTTGGCGACCGAGAGGTTCAGATTGGCGACCGCGGCCGCGAGAATCAGGGCTGAGAGCACCAGGCCCGCGTGCCGGGGCGATGTTCTGGGCATCGCGATCAGTGGTGGAAGCCGGCGGGCGCCTTCGGCGGAGCACTCTCGCTCAGCCGCCCGATCACCCGCTCGAGGTCGCGCAGAAAGAGCCCCGCGAGCTCTTCGGTGAAGCCGTTGCGCACAACGACGCGCAGCACGTGGACATCCGTTATGCCCTCCGGCATCGGATACGCGGGAACCTGCCACCCGAACGAGCGCAATGCCTCTGACACGTTGTAGACCGTGAACCCGCTCCCCTCGGTCACGGTGAACGCGAAGACGGGCAGCTCGTCGCCGCGGGTCAGCAGCTCGAACGGCCCGAGCTCCTCGATCCTTCGAGCGAGCTCTGTCGCGGTTGTGCGGGCCGCCTGCTGCACGGCTGTGTACCCGGCCATGCCGAGCCGCACGAACTCGTAGTACTGCGCCACCACCTGTGCGCCGGGGCGCGAGAAGTTCAGGGCGAAGGTCGGCATCTCACCGCCGAGGTACGAGACCGTGAAGACGAGGTCGTCTGGAAGGTCGTCAGCGCTTCGCCACACCACCCAGCCGACGCCGGGGTAGACGAGACCGTACTTGTGCCCTGAGGCGTTGATCGACTTCACACGCTCGAGCGAGAAGTCCCACACGAGCTCGCTGTCGAGGAATGGCGCGATGAATCCGCCGGATGCCGCGTCGACGTGGACGGGGACGTCCGGGCCGCCGCTCGCCGCGAGCCGATCGAGTGCCGCGCCGATCTCTGCCACGGGCTCGTACGACCCGTCGAACGTCGAACCGAGCACGGCGACGACGCCTATCGTGTTCTCGTCGCAGGCCGCTGCCGCCTTCTCCGCCGTGAGGTGGGTGGCGCCGTCTCCGACGGGGACCAGACGCGGCTCGACCTCCCAGTACCGGCAGAACTTCTCCCAGCAGACCTGCACGTTCGCGCCCATCACGAGGTTCGGCTTCGCTGTGCTCTCACCCGAAGCCTCGCGGCGCTCACGCCACCGCCACTTGAGCGCCATGCCCGCGAGCATGGCGGCCTCGCTCGACCCGGTCGTCGAGCATCCGGTCGCCGGGGTGCCAGGTGAAGCAGTCGAACCGGCATCCGAACCTGGAGCATTCCAGAGATCGGCGAGCATGTTGACGCAGCGGCGCTCGAGTTCAGCCGTCTGCGGGTACTCGTCTTTGTCGATCATGTTCTTCGACAGCGTCTCGGTGATGAGGTCGACGGCCTGAGGCTCCATCCACGTCGTGACGAACGTGGCGAGGTTCAGCCTGGCGCTGCCGTCGAGCAGCAGCTGGTCTCGAACCACCCCCAGTGCGGTGTCTGCGGGCATCGACGTCTCTGGCAGCCGATGTCGTGGGATGTCGCTCGCTCCGTCGACGGCCCCGAGACGGGAGCTGAGGGGTGTTTCCTGACCTCGGTCGTGCATGTGCATCGGCATGGTGCACACGCTAGCGGACTCATGGGTCCGCTCGTCTCCCTCTATAGGCTGTGATCATGACCGTTCAGCCCCAGACTTCAGCTGCTCACACCCGCTCTGCGTCGGGTATCGACATCACCGAACTCGATTCGAGCGTCAGGCCGCAAGACGATCTGTATCGCCATGTCAACGGCCGCTGGCTCGATCGCACAGAGATCCCTGACGACAAGGCGAGGTGGGGCTCCTTCCACATGCTCGCCGAAGAGGCCGAGAAGGCCGTGCAGGCGATCATCATCGAGGCGCAGGATGCCCGTCCGGGCACAGAGGAGCGCAAGGTGGGCGACCTCTACGCCAGTTTTATGAACACCGACCGCATCAACCAGCTCGGCGCGTCTCCGATCTCAGACCAGCTCGAGCTGGTGCGGAACATCGATTCGATTCCGGCGCTGCTCTCGACGCTCGCGCTCTTGGAACGCCAGGGAGTCGGCGGATTCGTGCAGCTGTTCGTCGACAACGACCCCGGCAACCCGGAGCGATACCTCGTCTTCTTCGAGCAGGGCGGGATCAGCCTGCCGGACGAGAGCTACTACCGCGACGAGAAGTTCGCCGAGGTCAGGGCCGCGTACCGCGCGCACGTGGAGCGGATGTTCGATCTCATCGTCGACGACATCCCGGCGTGGGCCGGAACGGCAGCCGATGTCGCAGGGCGGGCGTTCGATCTCGAGACGAGGCTCGCCGCCCATCACTGGGACAACGTCACGACCCGCGACAGTGTCAGGACGTATAACCTGCACAGCCTCGCCGATGCGCTCGCTCTGGCCGATGGGGTTGACCTCGGTGTGTGGATCGACGCGCTCGAGGCCGCGCCAGGGACGTTCAACGAGATCGTTGTGCGTGAGCCGAGCTTTCTCAGCGGCCTCGCCTCGTTGCTCACCGAAGAGAACCTTCCGCTGTGGCGCTCGTGGCTGGCGTGGAAGGTCGTGCACTCGGCTGCGCCGTACCTGAGCGATGCCTTCGTCGACGAGAACTTCGACTTCTATGGGAAAACGCTCACCGGCACTCCGCAGATGCGCGAGCGCTGGAAGCGCGGCGTCGCTCTCGTCGAGGGCGCGATGGGCGAGGCCGTCGGCAAGGTGTATGTCGACAGGCACTTTCCGCCCCAGGCCAAGGAGCAGATGGACGTTCTCGTGGCCAACCTCGTCGAGGCCTATCGCCAGTCGATCGGCTCACTCGAGTGGATGAGCCCCGAGACGAGGCGGCGTGCTCTCGAGAAGCTCGAGAAATTCACCCCGAAGATCGGGTTCCCGGTGAAATGGCGCGACTATGCAGAGCTCCACATCGCGCACACCGACCTGGTCGGCAATGTGCGCAGGGCCGCGCGATTCGAGTGGAACCGCGAACTCGGCAAGATCGGCAAGCCGCTCGACCGCGACGAGTGGTTTATGACGCCGCAGACCATCAACGCCTACTACAACCCCGGTTTCAACGAGATCGTGTTCCCCGCGGCGATTCTGCAGTACCCGTTCTTCGACGAGAGCAGGGATGCCGCGGCGAACTACGGAGCGATCGGCGCCGTCATCGGTCACGAGATCGGGCACGGCTTCGACGACCAGGGATCCCGCTACGACGGCGACGGCCGGCTCACCGACTGGTGGACGGAGGCCGACCGTGAGGCCTTCGAGGAGCGCACGAAGTCGCTCATCGAGCAGTACAACGCCCTCGCCCCGGCGCAGGTGCCGGACCACCACGTGAACGGCGCGTTGACGATCGGCGAGAACATCGGTGACCTCGGCGGTCTCTCGATCGCGTGGAAGGCCTACCTCATCTCGCTCGGGGGGAGGGAAGCCCCCGTCATCGACGGCCTCACGGGAGCCGAGCGCTTCTTCCTCTCGTGGGCGCAGGCGTGGCAGCAGAAGGGGCGGGATGAAGAGACGATCCGCCTGCTCTCGATCGACCCGCACTCGCCGAATGAGTTCAGGTGCAACCAGATCGTGCGCAACATCGACGCCTTCTACGACGTCTTCGGTGTGACCGAGAACGATGGCCTCTGGCTCGCCCCCGAGAAGCGGGTTTCGATCTGGTAGGGGCAGCGCGCGCTCGGCGGGCAGCGGAAGAAGGGGTGCGCCCGTCTCCGTTGCCGGCCGTTGTCCCCGCCTTCAGCCGGATGCTCGTGGTGGTGCTCTGTGCAGGGGCCTCAGGCTGAGGTTGAAGCCTTGCCAGGTGGATGTCAGGCCTTTAAGGTAGCTTCGATGTGTGTGCCACAAGAGTGTGGCGGGGGACGCATGGCATTCACTTTTTTGTCGAGGAGAAGTTGCACGTGGCCCCCAGCACGCCAACCGCAGGATCGTCCTCGTCCGGCTCGTCTCGTTCACACGCCGAGCAGCGCGCGAGGCAGCGGGCCAGGCGTCGCGCCAAGCACCGGTCGTACGATCAGATCGAGTCGTTCAGTCGCAGTTTCGCGGCTCTCGGGTTCGTCGCCCGCAACGGGGTGCAGGTCTCTGCGCGGGTGACAGACCTTGCGACCGGTGATGCCCTGCTGAGCATCGACGACTATGTTGTGATGCCGACAGCCTCGGTGGGGAAGGTCCTGCTGCTCATCGAGGTCGCCACGAGGCTCGACGACCCGGACTTCGCCGCACTCACGATTCTGGAACGCGATTCCGCCGACGTCGTCTCACAGGCGGGGGTGTGGCAGCACCTGCAGGCATCGGCGTTCCATCCGGCCGACCTCGCCGCCTTCATCGGAGCGAGCGGCGACAATCTGGCCACAAACGTGCTGCTTCGTCACGTCGGCCTCGACGCCGTGCGGTTTCGCGCCGAAGGACTTGGGCTCAAGCGCACGGCTCTTCTCGACATCGCCAGAGACCAACGCGGGCCAGACGACGCCCCCCATCTCTCGGTCGCTTCGATGCGCGAGCTGACCTGGCTGCTCTCTGGACTGGCCCACGGCGAGATCGTCGATCAGAAGGTGAGCCAGCGCGTTGCGGGTTGGCTGTCGTTGAACAGCGACCTGTCACTCGTGGGCTCATCATTCGGCCTCGACCCGTTTTCCCACCGCGCGCACGACCACGGCATCCAGCTGTTCAACTCGACGGGCACCGACAGTGGTGTGCGTGCCGACGCCGGAGTCGTTCGCGGCCCCCGGGCGGGCGCGACCTATGCCGTCGCGATGTCGTTCAGCGACACAGAGCTTCCGGTCCGCCTTGCCGTTGTCGACGCGATGCGCACGATCGGCAACGACGTGCTCGAATACATCTATTAGAGCGTCGCTGCCCATGAGAGCGTCGCCGCCGTGCCGCCGCCGTCACCGGCCCTGAAGCCAGCGATCTTCGCTCTCGTAGTCGAACCATCCGTCGGCTCCATAGCGCTCCCTCAGCACGGGGAAGGCATCTCGCCAGGTGCCGCCGTTCTCTTCGGCCGTGCCCACCGCTTCGAGCACCCAGCGGATGTCGTCGGCGACGGCGTCCGAATAGCTCACGGCCTGTGTGTAGCCCAGTTCGTCGTGCGCGCGCCGCATGCTGAGGGCGAAGGGTCGCGGCACACTCCACGGTGTGGCGCCGATGCCGTCGACGGGGGCGCCGTCGAAACCCACCGGTTCGTACTCTCGCCCGAGCGCGGTGAAGATGCGCCGGCCGATCTCGACGACCGGGTGGTTCTCGGTGTCGACCGCGTTGAGCACCCGCCGCCCAGGAGTTGCGCCGCAGAGTGAGATCAGGTGAGCGAGGTTCTGGGTGCCCGTTGTGCTGAAGATGCTCTCGCCGTTGTAGGCCAGTGCGACGCGCGTGCGACCGTCGAGTGCTCGTCTGATGAAATACCACTCGCGAGGGGCTTCAGACGCGCGCCCGTGAATCGCACCGGGCCTCAGGATGCTCACGGGCAGGTCGTCGGTCTCGAGCAGACGACGTTCCATGGCGGCCTTCTGCGCCGAATAGGTGTGGTCATCCGACTCGATCGTCTGCTGGTCCTCGGTCACGGGAACCGGAAGGTCGGGAAAGTCGTGTGGCCCGGTCGACGTGTCGAGGTAGGCGCCGTTCGACCCGAGGTACACAGAGGCGGTCGAGATGACGACAAGAGAACCCACGCTGCCGGCGAGGAGCGCGAGCTGGTCGGCGTGTGCCGGGGTGTAGGCGACGGCGTCGACGACGAGGTCGCACCCGCGAGCGTGGTGCACGAGTTCTGCGGTGTCGTCGCGGTCGAGGACAACCTCGCGCACACCGTCTCTCACCAGCTGGGGGTCGAGCTCCGCGTGCCCGCGGTGTGCGACAGCCACCGTATAGCCCCTGTGACTGAGCGCTCGTGCGGTTGCGGAGCCGACCTGTCCGGTGCCGCCGATGATGAGTGCTCGTTCGCGGGCGGATGCGGTAGGCGTTGTCATACGCGCCACGTTATGTCGATCGGCCGGTCGCCGGCATGCCTTTTCGCTCAGAGCAGACGGGCCTCTATGTCAATCGCGGCCGACGCTGCGCCTGTCTTCAGCGGTCAGCGGCTTCAGCGCGTCTTCGACCGCATCGCGTGTCTCGACCGCGCCGAGAATCCGAAAGTGCCCGGGCACGCGCAGCCGCACGTTCGTGGCCCCCTCGAGCACACTGCCGTCTGGCACGTGCGGGTCGAACGAGCCGAACACCGACACGATGTCATTGTTCACCGAGTCTTCGGCAGAGAGCGACAGTATCGTCTCATCCTTGGGGCTGAAGGTGCGCAGGTAGGGATCGAGCACATACCGGGCATATCGCGACCCGGTGAAGGGCGTGCAGATGGCGATGAGCCGGCGGATGCCGAGGTCGTCTCGTGAGGTCACCATCAGCTGCTTTCCGACGAGACCGCCCTTTGAATGAGCGAGGATCACGCGGCCGGCGCGAGGGGTGTCGAGACGGCGGAGGGCGCGCTCGATGCGCGCAGCCGTCTCGACGATCGGCAGCAGGTTGTAGCCGAGGCCGTGCACAACGCTCACCCGGTAGCCGTTCTGGTTCAGCCGGTCGGTGATCGGCTGAAGAAACGACCAGGTCTCATACACACCGGGGATCACGAGGATCACGGGCTTGTTCGGGTCACCCAGCCGGTAGTGCCGCGGCACTGTGCGCGACGGAGCGCGCAGGTGCAGCCACCCGCTGTAGGCGTAGTCCAGGGCCCACCACCCCGGTTTCTTCAGTGCGTTGCCCACGGACTCCCCACGTACTGTCTGATTCAGTCGATCAGATCACGAGCATAGGGTTCGCGCAACACGGCTTCTTCTGCGGGAGGGCATCGGTGCAGTCGGCTGTCGAGGCCCGGTGCAGCTCGGTCAGGTCTCTCGCATCGACGCCAGAGGCCGTGAGGTCGAGACGTATGGCGGCCGCGATGGGGGTGTCCTGGGACGGGGACAGACGGCCTCAGCGGCGGGGGCTGGGCAGAACTCCCCATGGTCGGATGCGCGAACTGCCGTCGGATAACGTTGACACCGCATGAGCACAGGTGTCACGATGGGCATGCACTCGGAGCCTATTCACAGGTTTCGGAGCTTGTCCAAACAGAAGGAACAGTCATGACTGACCCCAACATCAACAACCAGCCGCCGGCCGGCGACCAGCCTGCTTATGGTCAGGCTCCCGCCTATGGCCAGGCCCCTGGTTACGGCCAGCCTCCACAGCAGCAGAAGTACAACGTCCTGGCGATCATCTCGCTCGTCGGCGCGATTCTGCAGTTCTCGATCATCGCCGCGGTCCTCGGGTTCATCGCCCTCTCGCAG
This sequence comes from Okibacterium endophyticum, assembly GCF_054780075.1. Lineage (NCBI taxonomy): Bacteria > Bacillati > Actinomycetota > Actinomycetes > Micrococcales > Microbacteriaceae > Okibacterium > Okibacterium endophyticum. Next base: position 250,215 of record NZ_BAAGXA010000002.1, read on the forward strand.
ATCAAGAAGACCGGCGAGCAGGGCAAGGGACTGGCGATCGCCGGTATCATCATCGGCCTCGTCACCACCGTCATCTGGATCATCGTCACGATCGTCACCGTTGCGGCTCTCGCGAGCCTGGGAGACATGAGCACCTACTGACCCACCCGGTCAGGAAACTCAGCATCGCGCCCGGCGGCTTCGGCCCCGGGCGCTTCGCTGTGTGCGCACAAGCCCTGCACGCCCACGTCTTCTGGTGGCCCCGTCTACGGGTGGAGTGTGTGCTGAGCGCTCAGGAGGCGGCTTCGCCCGCAGCGTCGTCTGCCAGAGTCTGCTCGACGGTGATGCCGAGCAGTGTCTGCAGGGCGTCGAGATAGCGCTCGTGCTCGCCCGCTCGGGCGGATTCCCTGGCGCGGATCGTGGGTGTGTGCACAAGCCGGCCCATCATGTGACGAAGAGCGCGTTCTGCGGTGCCGTCGGGGTCACGGGGTCGCACGCGGGCGATTTCTTCGTCGAGCACCTCGTTCGCCCTCGCTCGAAGAGCGACGACCGCCGGCGCGAGCGACTCTTCATCGGTGGACCGGGCGAAGGTGCGCGCGGCATTTCGCACCATGGCGCGAGCCACGTCAGTGGCCTGCAGCTCGTCGAGCGGCGCGTGGATGCGGATGGTCTCGAGGTCGAGCAGGTCGACGCCGTCGACACGTGCGACGTCCGGGTCGACGTTTCGCGGAAGCCCCAGGTCGATCACGAGCTGTGACGCCGTGTGGTCGACGGGGCAGCCGGGCGTTCCGTCGCGTTCGAGTCGTGGCAACTCCGCGGCGATGGCGTGTCGTCCCGCTCGCAGAGTCGCCGCATCGAGCACGGCGCCCGATGCGGTTGTGCAGGTCACGATGACCGTCGCACGGGCGGCCTCGCCCGCGTACTCCGCGTCGTCAACCCGGCGGATGCCGTGGCTGGCGGCGAAACGAGCGGCGCGGCCAGAGGGCGAGAACACGGCGACATCCGTGACGCCGCGCTCCCTGAGGGCAGCAAGGCTGGCCCCCGCGTATGCGCCCGTGCCGACGAGCAGCACGCGCACAGTCGACCAGTCAGAGATGCGGCTCTCGGCGAGGTCGAGTGCGAGACGCACAATCGATCGTCCTGCTCTGCCGATCGGAGTCGTGTTCTTGATGCCGCGAGATGTGTGCGCGGCGCGCTGGAACAACCGCTCGAGCGCGCTGGTCGTTGTGCCGGCCTCGCGTGCGGACTCGAGCGCACGGCGCACCTGCCCGGCGATCTCTCCCTCGCCGACGACAACGGATTCGAGCCCGGATGACACGGCGAACAGGTGTTCCGCCGCCGCCTTGCCCTCGTGCACGTTCCACATGCTGTGCAGTGTGTCCGGTGTGACGCCTGCCGCATTCGCCACGGCATCCGTGATGGCCGCTGTTGCGCCGGAACCGTCGTCGTGCACGTCGAGATATGCTTCGAAGCGGTTGCAGGTCGAGATCACCACCGCGCCCGCGAGGGCATCGGCGCTGACATGCTCGTTGATTCTGGCGGTCACCGCATCGCCGCTCGAAGACAACTGTTCGAGCAGCGCGAAGGGGGCGTTCTTGTGACTCGCCGAAAGACATAGGAGCACCCTTAAAGAGTAGCCGCTGTTGCGAGTGCTTCTGTCCGCGGCGGTCCAGGGAGCGAAGTGCGAAGATGGACGGGTGGAACTTGACGCCAGACATCCGCTCGCCGCGGGACTCACCGATCGCTCGCGACTGATCACCGCGTATGGCGGGACGCGTCCCGACGTCACTCCCGTGTGGTTTATGCGCCAGGCTGGTCGTTCACTGCCCGAGTACCGCGACCTGCGGGTGGGAACGGCCATGCTCGACGCCTGCCTCGACCCCGCGCTCGCGAGCGAGATCACCCTTCAGCCGGTCAGGCGTCACGGCGTCGATGCCGGCATCTTCTTCTCGGACATCGTTGTTCCGCTCAAACTCGTCGGCGTCGATGTCGAGATCGTTGCGGGCAAAGGGCCTGTGCTCGGCAAGGCGGTGCGCACGGCTCGAGACGTGGATGAGCTCACCTCGCTCGACCCCGCGGTGCTCGAAGACGCGCTCGAACCGATCCGCGAAGCGGTGTCGCTGACCGTCGCGGGCCTGACCGAGCTCGGCGACACCCCGCTCATCGGTTTCGCGGGCGCACCGTTCACGCTTGCCGCCTACCTCGTCGAGGGCGGGCCGAGCAAAGACCACATCCAGGCACGTATGCTGATGCACGCCGATCCCGAGGCATGGTCGGCGCTTATGCTCTGGACGGCAGAGGTCACAGGCCGGTTCTTGCGCGCCCAGGTGCTCGCCGGGGCATCCGCCGCTCAGCTGTTCGACTCGTGGGCCGGTGCGCTCTCGCTCGACGACTATGCCAGGCACGTCGCGCCCGCATCCGCTCAGGCACTCGAGCGGGTGCGCGACCTCACGTACACGGTCGCCGCCACGCCCACCGAAGACGTTCCGGAACCTGCTGACGTCACCAGGAATGTGCCGATCGTGCACTTCGGCGTGGGAACGGGCGAGCTGCTCAAGGCCATGCACGACATCGGCGCCGACGTGGTGGGCGTCGACTACCGGGTGCCGCTCGACGAGGCCTCGCACCGGCTGGGCGGTGTGGTGCCGCTGCAGGGGAACATCGATCCCGCTCTGCTGGCGGCGCCCTGGCCAGCGCTCGAAGCACACGTGCTCGACGTGCTCGAGCGCGGCCGTCAGGCGCCGTCGCATGTGCTCAACCTCGGTCATGGCGTTCCGCCCGACACGGATCCTGCCGTGCTCACCCGCCTCGTGGAGTTCGTGCACAACAGATGACCGAACTGCCGCTGATCGAACCCAAGCACGTCGTTGTCGTCGGGGGCGGCGTCGCCGGACTCGTCGCTGCGCTCGACTGCGCGAGGGTAGGCATCCGGGTGACAGTGGTCGAGGCATCGCCGCGACTGGGGGGCGCCGTTGCACGTGAGACGCTCGACGGTGTGGCCGTCGACACCGGGGCCGAGAGCTACGCCACACGCGGCGGGCACGTGCGATCGCTGATCGACAGCCTCGGCCTGGCGGATGCCGTTGTGCGGCCGGAGGCACCCGGCGCCTGGGTCCACCTGCCAGACGGCCGTACGGAGCCCCTGCCTGCGGCAGGCATCCTCGGCATCCCCTCCGTGCCGCTCGCGGCCGACGTCGTTCGTGTGATCGGCTGGCGTGCCGCGCTGCGCGCGTATCTCGACCGGGTGAAGCCGGTGCTCACGATCGGGCAGGCCCACAACCTGGGCGCGCTCGTCGAGAAACGGATGGGAAAGGCCGTGCTCGACTCGCTCGTCGCTCCTGTGACGAGGGGGGTGTACTCGGCCGACCCCTATGACCTCGACGTGACGCGAGCCGCACCCGGGTTGAACAAGGCGATGACCACAGCGGGTTCGCTCTCTGGCGCCGTCGCCGCGCTGCGCGGGTCGGCGCCGGCCGGTGGCGCCGTCGAGGGGCTGCGCGGCGGGATGCATCGGCTGGTCGACGCCCTCGAAGCCGACCTGCGGAACCGCGGCGCCGAGCTGCTGGTCGGGGCGGGTGTCGTGGCGCTCGAACGCCGTTCCGCCGCCGCGGACGTCGACGCTCCCGCTCCCGACATCGCCGATGCCGATTCCGATGTCCCGGCCGAAGGCGCCCCCGCCGATGACGACGAAGCCGGCTGGCGCCTCACCCTGTCTGACGACACCGCGATCGAGGCTGACTTCGTGATCATCGCCACGGGCGAAGCGCAGGCGCTGTCGCTGCTCTCCCCGCACTCAGACACCCTTTCGCGCGAAGATCCGATCGAGGCGCCGGCCGTCGAGATCGTCTCACTCGTCGTCGACAGCGCAGACCTTGACGCCGCCCCTCGTGGCACCGGTGTGCTCGTGGCCGGGTCCGAGAACGGCGCGGTACGTGCGAAAGCGCTCACCCATTCGACGGCGAAGTGGCGATGGCTGAGAGAGGCGGTCGCAGAAGGGCATCCGCACAGGCACGTCGTGCGCCTCTCATACGGCAGTCAGGGTTCGGTGAGCGCAACACGCGGCCGCACCGACGCCGAGGTGCGCATGATCGCACGCGAAGACGCCTCGACGCTGCTCGGTGTCGCTCTCGACGACACGCAGGTCGTCGGCGTCACGAGAACACCCTGGACGGGCACACTCGCCGGTGCCGCCCTCGGGCAGAGGGATCGGGCCGAACGGTTGCGCGATGTGATCGCGGCCGTCGGCGGGGTCGACGTCACCGGCGCGTGGCTTGCGGGAACCGGGCTCGCGTCGGTCGTGCCAGATGCGCTCGACGCGGCCGCGCGCATCCGGCGTTGTGTCGTCGCCGCCTATCGTGACGCCGGCCTCGACCTCGGGAAGCTCACCGAAGCCGGTGACGACACCGCGTACGGGAGTTGAGCGGCGTGCGTATGCCGATCCGGTGATGAATCGGGTCAGACGGGTGGCGCGCGAAGCGCTTCAGGCTACTCTGGAACAGTTGATCGGTGACGAAACGGAGCGACGATGAAGGGCAAGCTGATATTTGTGGCCGGTCTGGCCACGGGATACGTGCTGGGCACTCGGGCAGGACGTGAGCGTTACGAGCAGATCAAGAAGGGCTGGCTCTCGGTGTGGAACACCGAGCCGGTTCAGAATCAGGTCGAGAAGGTGCAGAAGCTTGCCAAGGCGAGGATCAGTGCCGTTCCCAGCGCCGTCTTCAGCGGAATCGGCAAAGTCGTGAGCACCCTCACAAGCGATGGGACGCCGGGGCAGAAGCTCGACAAGACCATAGCTGAGACCAAGGGGACCGTCGACGAGATCAAAGACGCCGTCGACGAAGGGGCGTCATCGACTCGCGGTGGCTCGGCTTCTTCCGGCACTCCATCGTCTGCCGCGAAATCATCGAAGTAACGCGAGGAGGGTCACACATGACGAACCCCGACGCGAGCGGCAAGAGCAAGGAATCGCTCTTCAAACTCGTGGGCGACGTGCCCACGCTCGTCTCGAACCTGGTGAAGGCCGAGCTCGAGCAGGTCAAGCAGAAGCTCGCTCACATGGGCAAATACGCCGGCATCGGCGCCGGGCTCATGGCGGGCGCCGCTGTGTTCCTGTTCTTCGCCATCGGCATCCTGATCGCCGTGTTGATCCTGGTGATCGCGATCTGGCTGCCCGCGTGGGCTGCTGCCCTGATCGTGTTCGGGCTGTTCATTCTTGTCGCGCTGATCCTCGTGTTGATGGGTGTGCGCTTCTTCAAGAAGGTCAACGAAGACCCGGGGCCGATCGACGGCGTGAAAAAAGATATCCGTGCTGTGAAGGGAACCGGCGAGTATGACCGCTACTAATTCAGTGCCGTCGCCCGAGCGTGCGCGTGAAGAGCTCGTGGCAACGCTCAACGCCATCGAAGACAGGCTCAACGTGCCCAAACGCGCGAAGGCCAAGATCAACGAGCTGAAAGAGACCAACCCGGGAGCCCTGATCGCCGGTGCCGCCGGCGTTGCGGCCGGGGTGGGCCTCGTTGTGTGGGGAATCGTCCGCTCGTTCACGAAGTAGCGCACTGCCACCTTGCCTCGCCCGCACCTTCACGCCACGCGCTACACCTTTTGTGATGCGCGCCCCTAACTAGGAGAGCGCATCACAAAAGGTGTGGCGCGTGGCGGTTCAAAGCGAATCGAACCCCCTGCAGCCGCCAGATTTGGCGTGTCGTGGGGAGCGGGGGAAGATGAAGGCATGACTCTTGCGGCCGCTGCCGAACCCCATTCAGCCCCTGATTCTTCGTCGCCGGAAAGATCGCCCGCCGGCTTCACACTCTGGGTGGTGCTCCGACGCGACCCTGAGCATCCTGCACCGACCGGCCCTGAGCCGCTCGCCAAGCTCGAGGCCGCCGTGCAGGCCGTCGAAGCAGACGGTGTGACCGTCCGCGGTTTCTACGACGTCTCGGCGTTGCGCGCAGACGCCGACCTGATGGTGTGGCTGCACGGCGACACCGCCGAGGGGCTCCAGCGCGCCTGGCGCGGTCTGCGCCGCACCCTGATGCTGGCGCCATTGCTGCAGACCTGGAACGCGATGGGCGTGCACCGCGACGCCGAGTTCAACCGCAGCCATGTTCCCGGTTTTCTGCGAGGCATCGCGCCCAAGGACTGGCTCTGCCTGTATCCGTTCGTGCGCAGCTACGAGTGGTACCTGCTGCCGGAGGACGAGCGCAGGCGGATGCTCGCCGATCACGGCCGCAAGGGCGCAGCGTTCACGGGTGTTCTCGCCAACACCGTCGCGGCGTTCGCACTCGGCGACTACGAGTGGCTTCTTCCGCTCGAGGCGGATGAGGTCACTGACCTCGTCGACCTCATGCGTGACCTCAGGGCCACGGATGCGCGCAGGCACGTGCGCGAAGAGGTCCCGTTCTTCACCGGCCGGCGTATTCCGGTGAGCGACATCCCCGAGGTGATTCTGTGACAGACGACCAGCGTGTTCTCGGGGCGACGGATGCCGCCGCCCCCGGTCCGGAGCACGTCACCGAACCTGTCGCGTACGACGCGATCCTGCTGGCCGGGTTCGGCGGGCCGGAGGGGCAGGACGACGTCATCCCGTTCCTGCGCAACGTGACCCGCGGCAGAGGCATACCGGAGGAGCGACTCGAAGAGGTCGCGCACCACTATCGCCACTTCGGCGGTGTGAGCCCGATCAACGACCAGAACCGTGCACTGAAGGCCGCACTCGAGGCCGAGCTCGCCGCGCGCGGCGTCGATCTTCCCGTGCTGTGGGGAAACCGCAACTGGGATCCGTACCTGCGTGACGCCGTCACCGAGGCGAAGGAGCGCGGGTTCACCAAGCTGATCGCCATCGCCACGAGTGCGTATTCGTCGTATTCGAGCTGCCGCCAGTACCGCGAGGACTTCTGGATCGCCCTCGACGAGGCCGATCTGCACGGTGAGCTGCAGATCGACAAAGTGCGTCAGTTCTTCGATCACCCCGGTTTCGTGACTCCCTTCATCGAGGGTGTGCGAGACGGGCTCGCCCGCGTGAAGCAGGAGCTGCCCGATATCGACCTGACGACGGAGGTCGAGGTGCTCTTCGCGACACACTCGATTCCGACGGTCGACGCCTCGAAGTCGGGGCCGGCCGAAGACGGTTTCGGCGAAGGCGGCGCGTATGCGGCTCAGCACCTCGCGGTCGCCGAGGTGGTGATGGAGGCGGCGAAGCGCGAGCTCGGCTCCGAGCTCGTTCCGGCCGACGCAGACATCGCGTGGCAACTGGTCTACCAGTCCCGCTCAGGACCGCCGAGCATGCCGTGGCTCGAGCCGGACATCAACGACGCCATCGCAGACCTGCCGGCCACGGGCATCCGTGCCGTTGTCATCGTGCCTCTCGGGTTCGTCAGCGACCACATGGAGGTGCTCTGGGATCTCGACAACGAGGCGATGGAGACAGCGGGTGAGCACAACCTCTTCGCCGTGCGCGTTCCGACGCCGGGCACGCATCGCGCGTATGTGAAAGGCCTGGTGGATCTCGTTCTGGAACGCCGCGACGGTGTGCCGGTCGGTGAACGACCGGCAATGACGTCGATCGGGCCCTGGTACGACGTGTGCAGGCCCGGATGCTGCGAGAACGCACGGCTGGGCTTCAAGCCGGCATTGGCGGGTCTGCGGCCGTGACACTCCGCGTCGGCACTCGGGGCAGCGCACTCGCGACGGCTCAAGCCGGTGATGTGGCTCGGGCGATCACGGCTGCGACGGGGATCCCGACCGAGCTGGTGCTCGTGACCACCCACGGCGACACCTCCCGTGAGTCCCTGGCGAGTCTCGGGGGCACAGGTGTGTTCGCCTCGGCGCTGCGCGAGGCGATGCTCGCGGGTGAGTGCGATCTGGTGGTGCATTCGATGAAGGATCTGCCGACCGCGGCGTACCCGGGCCTTGTCATCGGTGCTGTTCCGTCGAGAGCGGATGCCAGGGATGCCCTGTGCGCGCGTGACGGGATGACGTTGGCGGATCTGCCCGAGGGAGCACGGGTCGGCACCGGGTCACCACGACGTGCGGCTCAGCTGCGCGCCCGGCGCCCTGATCTGGAGGTCGTCGACATCCGCGGGAACGTCGACACACGCCTCGGGTTCGTCTCGGCGGGCGAGCTGGATGCCGTGGTGCTCGCCGCGGCGGGACTGTCGCGTCTCGGGCGGAGCGAGGTCATCACGGAGCTGTTCGACCTCGAGACCTGGCCGACGGCGCCCGCTCAGGGCGCGCTGGCCATCGAGGTGAGGGTCGCCGACCTCGAGCCCACTGCCGGGGCGGCGGCCTCTGAGCGGTCCGCGGCCGCCGAGGGACTGCGCACGGCGCTCACCGCTGTCAACGACTCGGACGCGTATGCAGCCGCAGCCGCGGAGCGTGGTGTCCTGGCTGGTCTCGACGCCGGTTGTGCTGCTCCCGTCGGGGCGCACGCCCGTGTGTCCGACATGTCGGTGACCGTTGTGGCCTCGGTCTATTCGGTCGATGGCGCCAGATCGCTGACCGATGAGCTCACCGCCGAACTCGGTGCCGCACGGACCCCGGATTTCTCGGATTCGGCTGTTCGGGCGATGATTAAGAGATCCGAGCATGCCGGCAACGCCCTGGCTGACGCCCTGCTGGTCAGCGGTGCGGCAGCTCTCGCTCCCCTAAGGCGATAACACCCGATGACGCATCAGAATGAAAAGCCCCTGCATGGCTGGCGAGTGCTCGTTCCCCGAGGCGGGCCGTGGGGCGACGACGTCGCCGCAGAGCTGCGTTCGCGCGGTGCGACCCCCGTCGTGGCACCGATGATCAATTTCGCTTCGGCTGAAGATCCGCAGGCTCTCAAAGAAGCACTGGTCGCCCTCGAGGCCGGTGCGTTCGACTGGCTGACAGTGACGAGCGCGACGACAGTAGACGTGCTCTATTCGGGACGGGTGCGGATTCCGGAGCATACGAAGGTCGCCGCCGTCGGCGAGACCACCGCGGCTGCGCTCGCCGCCGTCGGGTATCGTGTCGATCTGGTGCCGGCCAAAGACAATTCCGCGAAGGGCATGGTCAAAGAGCTGACTGCTCTCGAGCCGGAGCCCCGCAAGATCTTGACTCTGCGATCCGAGATCGCCAAACCCGTGCTCACGCGGGGCCTCATCGAGGCCGGTCACGATGTGCAGCAGGTCGTTGCCTATCGCACCGTCGGCGAACCGGTGAGCGCCAAGGTGGTGGCAGATGTTCGCAGCGGACGCATCAACGCACTGCTCGTGACCTCCGGCTCGGTGGCCGAACAGGTCGTCGAGCAGTTCGGTGAATTGCCTTCTGGAACACTTGTCGCCGCGATCGGGCCTCGTACGGCCACGGATGCCGCCAAACAGGGACTGCACGTCACCGTCGTCTCGAGGCACCAGACGATCAACGCCCTGCTCGATTCCATTGTGGCCGCTGTCGCCTCAGGTGACATCCAGGTGCCAGAGCACCGCGCAGAATAGGCGCGTTCCGACGCCAGATCCACCCCTACCGGGGCGTGGGGCGCCTGGTTACCATAGCGTTCACAGTCGGTAGATTGAGAAAGCGGGTGACCATGATGAGTGGTGCTGACAAGTTCAAGAACGCCGCAGAAGAGGCGGTCGGCAAGGGCAAAGAGAAGGTCGGAGACGCGACCGACAACGAAGAGCTTCAGGCCGAAGGCGAGGCGGATCAGGCCAAGGCGAACCTGAAGCAGGCCGGTGAAGACGTCAAAGACGCCTTCACATAACGAGGCGCCTCTGGAGGCCGACACGGGCGTTGCCCGTGTCGGCCTCCTCGTTTGTGTCGGTCCTCGTTCGACCTATTCCGGCTTGGCCCACCGGAGTGAGTAGCGGTAGTAGAACCGGCGGTGTACGCGGCTTCCTGGCAGCAGCGCTGAGGCCGCGGCTCGGACCTCATCGAGAGACTCCTGCGGCTCGGCGATGGCGACACCCGCATCGCTGCGGGCATGATGGGCGGCGCTCATCAGGTGCACGGGAACGATCATCAGCGCAGAAAGCATCCAGTCGAGAGCCGTTCTGTTGGCCGCCAAACCGACGACCTCCAGCTGTCCCCCCGCCGACAGCAGGTCGCGCATCCGTTCGAGGGCCGGGCGCAACGGCATGTGATGAAGCGCCGCGACGCAGGTAATGGTGTCGAAGCTCTCTGCGGACAGATCGGCCGACAAGAGGTCTGCGCACAGGGCTTTGGCGTTCTGTGCGTTGTTCGTGTCGCGGAACCGAGCATTGGCTCGATCGACAGCAGCAGGGTCGGCGTCGATCCCGACGATCTCGTCGGCGACGGGAGCCAGGCGTTGCAGCAGCAGCCCCTCACCGCAGCCGACATCGAGCACACGACCGCCTCTTGTGGCGGCGAGGGAAACCAGCTCACGGTGAAACGCCGTGTTGTGGTTCCAATAGTCGTCCATCGGACCAGAGTAGTGCTGCCCGAAGGCTTTGCCTCAGCATGTGAAGTAAGACGAGCCGGCCCTTCTGACTATACAGCCAATGCTGTATAGTCAGCGTATGCTGACTATTGCCTCTCGTCTTGACGTGATGAACCGGCTCGGCCGGGCGATGGCCGACCCGACGCGGTCACGGATTCTTATCACGCTTCTCGGCGGCCCGAGTTATCCGGCTGTGCTCTCGCGCGAGCTCGGCCTCACACGCTCCAACGTCTCGAACCACCTCACCTGCCTGCGCGACTGCGGAATCGTGGTCGCCGAACCAGAGGGCAGGCAGACTCGTTATGAGATCTCAGATCCGCACCTCGCGCGTGCCCTCACGGCGCTGGTCGATGTGACCCTCGCGGTCGATGAGAACGCTCAGTGCATCGACCCGGGCTGCACAGTGCCCGGATGCTGCGAAGAGGCCGCACGATGATCGGCGGGCTGACCGACGAGCGAAGGACGAGGCTGCATCGCAGGGTGCGTTTCATCGTCGCATTCACGATCGCCTACAACGTCGTCGAGGCGATCGTCGCGATCTGGGCCGGGGCGCTCGCGTCGTCGGCAGCTCTCATCGGCTTCGGACTCGACTCGGTGATCGAAGTGCTCTCGGCGGCGGCGGTCGCCTGGCAGTTCACCCGCACAGACCCGGAGCGGTGGGAGAAGGCAACTGTCAGGACGATCGGCATCGCGTTCTTCGCGCTCGCCGCCTACGTGACCGTTGACGCCATCCTGACCTTGGCGGGTGTGCAGACGGTCGATCACAGCCCGCTGGGAATTGCGATCGCCGCGCTGAGCCTGATCGTGATGCCGGCACTGGCATGGTTCGAGATCCGCACCGGTCGCGAGCTCGGCTCGAAGAGCGTGCAGGCGGATGCCAGGCAGCTGCTGCTGTGCACCTATCTGTCTGGCGCTGTTCTCGTCGGGCTTCTGCTGAACACCCTCTTCGGCTGGATGTGGGCCGATTCGGTCGCTGCCCTCGTTGTCGCCGTGCTTGCCGTCCGTGAAGGCATCGAGGCGTGGAGGGGCGACGTCGAGTCGCCGTTCGAGGTGCTCGACGAGCTTGGCGAGCGTGCCGAGTGAGAGCGACGAATGGCCGGCAGCGGCACACGCCAGTTCGCTGATCGTCCCGCGGCCGGCCGAGCCTCACGCTGCCGCTGGGGGCGGCACGCAACCGGGGGTCAGCCGGCTCGGGCAGCGCTCAGCCGCGGAGCGTAGGCTTGCCGAGTGAGTTTTCCCGCTGATCGCCCCCGCCGACTCCGTCAATCCGCAGCCATGCGCCGCCTCGTCAGCGAGACCAGGTTGCACCCGGCCGAACTCGTTCTGCCGATGTTCGTGCGCGAAGGAGCGACCGAGCCCGTGCCGATCGCATCCATGCCCGGGGTGATGCAGCACAGCATGGACTCGCTGCGTCGCGCGGCAACCGATGCCGCAGAGGCCGGTGTGGGCGGTGTGATGCTCTTCGGAGTGCCTGAGGTCCGCGACGCGACGGGGTCGCAGGCGAGCACGCCAGACGGCATCCTGAACCGGGCGACAGAAGCGCTCGTCGCCGAGGTCGGCGATGCGCTTGTTGTGCAGACCGACCTGTGTCTCGACGAGTTCACGGATCACGGCCACTGCGGGGTGCTGGATGCCACGGGCCGGGTCGACAACGACGCCACCCTCGAGCGTTACGCCGGGATGGCGCTCGCGCAGGCCAGGGCCGGCTCGGTGCTGCTCGGGCTGAGCGGCATGATGGACGGCCAGACGACAGTGGTGCGGCAGGCGCTCGACGCCGAGGGTTTCACAGACACCGCGATCCTCGCCTACTCGGCCAAATACGCCTCTGCGTTCTATGGACCGTTCCGTGACGCCGTCGATTCACAGTTGCAGGGTGATCGCCGCACCTACCAGCTCGATCCGGCCAACGGCCGCGAGGGCCTGCGCGAGGCCATGCTCGACGCCGCCGAAGGTGCGGACATCGTGATGGTCAAACCGGCGATGAGCTATCTCGATGTGCTCGCGGACGTCGCCGCGGTGAGTGATATTCCCGTCTGGGCATATCAGGTCTCCGGTGAATACGCGATGATCGAGGCCGCCGCGGCGCACGGCTGGATCGACCGTCGTCGTGCCGTAGAAGAATCGGTCGTCGGCATCCGCCGGGCGGGGGCAGACGCCGTTCTGACCTACTGGGCGACTGAGCTGGCGGGGTGGCTGCGATGAGTGTGAACGACGATCTCTTCGAGCGGGCCAAGCGGGTGATACCCGGCGGCGTCAATTCGCCGGTCCGGGCGTTCGGGTCCGTCGGCGGAACACCCCGGTTCCTCGTCTCGGCGCGTGGGGCATTCGTGACGGATGCCGATGGCCGTGAATACGTGGACCTCGTCGGCTCGTGGGGTCCTGCGCTTCTCGGGCACGCGCATCCAGAGGTCGTGCGCGCGGTTCAGGACGCCGCGGCGCGCGGCCTCTCATTCGGCGCGTCGACTCCGGCAGAGACCGAGCTCGTCGAGCTCGTCACCGAGCGGGTGACGGCGGGCGGGCACACGCCCGTCGAGAAGCTGCGCCTGGTGTCGACGGGCACCGAGGCCACGATGACCGCGATCCGCCTCGCACGCGGCTTCACGCAGCGTGACCTGCTCGTGAAGTTCGCCGGGCACTATCACGGGCACTCTGACGGCCTGCTCGCGCAGGCCGGATCCGGCCTGGCGACTCTCGCGCTGCCGGGATCGGCCGGCGTCACCGAGGCGACCGCATCACAGACGCTTGTGCTTCCCTATAACGATCTCGACGCCCTGCACGAGGCGTTCTCGCTGCACCCGGGCCGCATCGCCGCCGTCATCACAGAGTCCGCGGCAGCGAACATGGGTGTGCTGCCGCCGGAGCCCGGTTTCAACGCGGCGCTCGTCGACATCGCCCATGAGCATGGCGCGCTCGTGATTCTCGACGAGGTGCTCACCGGGTTCCGCGTCAGCTCGGCGGGCTACTGGGGATACTCGGTTGATGGCGGTGAGGACTATGTTCCCGACCTCTTCACGTTCGGCAAGGTCGTGGGCGGGGGGATGCCCCTGGCCGCCCTCGGCGGTCGCGCAGACGTGATGGATCACCTCGCGCCGGCCGGCCCGGTCTACCAGGCGGGGACTCTCTCGGGAAACCCGGTAGCCGTCGCCGCAGGGATCACAACACTTCGACTGGCAGATGCGGATGTCTACGCGAGAGTGGACAGAGCATCAGCCCTGCTCTCTGCCGCTGTGTCAGACGCGCTGACCGCCGCCGGCGTTGCGCACGTCGTTCAACGGGCAGGCAACCTCTTCAGCTTCGTCTTCGCCGAGACCGCGCCGCGGAACTACGCCGAAGCTCAGGCCCAGGAGTCGTGGCGATATGCGCCGTTCTTCCACTCGCTGCTCTCTGACGGCGTCTCGCCGCCGCCGAGCGTCTTCGAGGCCTGGTTCGTGTCTGCCGAGCACTCGGACGAGATCCTCGGGGGCATCATCGATGCGCTGCCCGCCGCAGCCCGGGCGGCAGCGGCCGCAGGCTGACGCAGCCCCGCGCGGTCGGTCAGGACCGGCTGACGACGAGCTGGAATTCGACGAAGCCTGTGGGTTCGACAGAGACGAATCCGAGATCGGGCGCCGTGATGTTGTAGTCGGCGAAGGTGATCGGGATGCTGCCGGCGATCTGTCCGTCTGTGCCGTTCAGCGCGACCTGGAGCTCGACGGTGACCTGTTGCGTCACCCCGGCGAGGGTGAGGTTGCCCGTGGCTTGCACTGTGCGCACCTCGCCGACGGTGGGAGCGCTGTCCGTGGTCACCGGTTCGGTGAGCTCGAAGGTCGCCGTCGGGAACTCGTCAGTCTTCAACGCCGTCGAGCGGAAGTACTCGTCTCTGGCGGCCTGATCGGTGGCGATCGAGGCGACATCCACCGTGATCTCGGCCGAGGTGAGGGTGAGGTCGTCGACCTCGAGGGTTCCCGTGACCTCTTCGGTGCGGCCGGTCACGGTCACGTCCGTGCCGTTCAGCACCTCGTCGACGCGATAGCCGGCTTCTGACCCATCGCTCACGTTCCAGGTGCCGGACAGATCCGACGGGGCGTCTTGCGTTGTGCCGGGTGAGGGATCGGTTGTCACCGAGGGTGGGGCGGCGGCATCCCCCGCGACGATGTCCCGGTAGATGACGGGTCCGGCGAATGCCGCCACGGCGCCGAGCACAACCACTCCCGCGATGATCGATCCGACAACGATTTTCGTGCGCTTCTTCATGGGGTCCTGTTCTTCTGAGCCGTTGCAGAGAGCCGGTGTCAGCGTCGAGCTCGGACGACCTCGACGAGTGGTGTCGGGCTCCGCCCGAGGAGACGGGCGAGATCGTCGCTGTCGGTCTCGAGCTCACCACGGGCGATGGAAGCGTCGAGCGCTGCTACGAAACCCGCAGTCGTTTCGTCCATGCCGGCATCCACCAGCGCGGCCGCGTAGTCTGCGTGCGGCAGATCGCGTGAGGTCACCGTTGTGCCGGTCACGGAGGTGACTGCAGCGGCCAGCTCCTCGAAGGTGAAGGGGCCGCCGCCGAGCTCATAGACCCGGTCGCCGTCGACGTCTTCGAGCAGCGCCGCCGCGGCCGCGATCGCGTAGTCGTCGCGAGACGCCGCCGAGATCTTCGCCCCGTTCGTCGCCCCGAGAATCTCGCCCCGTTGGACGTACTGGCCCATCTGGTCGGTGTAGTTCTCGAGATACCAGCTGTTCCGCAGAATCGTGTGCGGCAGCCCTGCGGCGCGCAGCTCCCGCTCTGTGGCGGCATGCTCGGGGGCGAGCGGATTGTCGCTTGTGTCTGCCTTGAGAATGCTCGTGTAGACGATGCGCTCGACGCCCGCCGCCTTCGCGGCGTCGATCACGGCTCTGTGCTGTGCGGCGCGCTTGCCGACCTCGCTGCCAGAGACGAGAAGCACACGATCGGCGCCGGCCAGCGCCGGTGCGAGCGTCTCTGGGCGCGAGTAGTCGCCTTCGCGCACCTGAACGCCTCGAGCGGCGAGATCCTCGGCCTTGCCCGGTGTGCGCACAACGGCGATGACGTTGCGCGGTTCGACACCGCGAGCGATGAGCTCCTCGACAGCACGGTGGCCGAGGCGACCGGATGCACCGGTCACGGCATATGTCTTCGGCATTCCAACCTCTTTCATGGGTACTAACTATCGGATAGTACTATAGGGAAATCCCCCGAGGTATGGTGATGAACAAGGTGTGAATGGGCTGGGAGGCTGAGATGGCGTCACCCGACTCGCTCGGTGAAGAAGAAGACGCGCCGAGCGCCGAACTGGTAGCCGATGTCTTTGCACGCGATTGCCCGTCCCGTGCCGTTTTCGACGACATCACATCGAAATGGGCGTCGCTGGCGCTTCTCGCGCTGCTCGAGGGAACGTACCGGTTCAACGCTCTTCGCCGTCGGGTCGAAGGGGTCAGCGAGAAGATGCTCTCTCAGACCTTGCGGGTTCTCGAGCGCGACGGGCTCGTTGTGCGCGAGGTGATCGACGTGATCCCGGCGAGGGTGGAGTACGAGCTGACGCCCCTGGGGCGCGACGTGGCGCAGAAACTCCGCGCCCTCGCTGATCTTCTTCAGAACTCGGTTGAACAGCTCGACATCGCTCGCACCTCGCACCCCGTGGGTGATGCTTCTCGCCGGAGGGCTGACGCGCTCTGAACACGGGCGATCATGTGGTCGACGGGGCCCGTGATCGTTCGCAGTGGCGACCGTTCAGCGGAAACGATTCCGATTTGTGAGGTTCGCGCACAGCATTCCCATGCTGAACGCGGCAGACTGGTGCTATGGCTCGCCTTCATCTGCTTTCCGATCGTCTCGAGATCACACTGACGACCGCAGAAAAGGTGCTTGCCCTACGCAAGAGCGACATCGTTGTGCCCCGCGAGGCCATTCGCTCCGCGACGATAACCGATGACCCGTGGATCTGGGTCCGCGGGATCAGGGCTCCCGGAACGGCGATCCCGCTGAGCCTCGCCGTCGGGCAGTGGAAGTTTCACGGCGGCAAGGACTTTCTCGTCATCAAGGGCAGCCGTGCTGCAGTGGTGATCGATGTCGAAGGTGAGGAGTTCGCCCGGCTGGTGGTCACCACCACACACGCCCTCGAGCTGGTCGCTGCCCTGCGCCTCGACGAGCGTGCCCCCAAAAAGGCGCGCACGCGTGCCGCGAAGCCGAGGGAGCTTCCCGGCTCGGGCGCCCATGACGCGGTGACGGGCGGTCCTGCGAAACGTGCCCTTGAGCCCGCAGCCGCTGACCGGCAGGCCGAAGGCGGCACACGCTCCAAGCGCAAGCGCTCGACGAAGCCGGCAACGACCGACACAACGGCATCCGTCGAGGTCGTGGCGGCTGCAGACATCGCGACGGCTGACGCAGTGGATGGGGCTGATGCGACGGATGCCGATGCACCCAAGAAGAAGACTCGCACGTCATCGGCAGAGACGTCGGCAACCAGAGGGAAGCAGGCGCCTGTGAAGAAGCCCGCGCCGACTCGTTCGAAGGCAGCCGCGAAGAAGCCTGCCGCGAAGAAGCCGGCCACGCCGGAGGCTGAGGCACCCACTGCGTCGGTCGATTCGACGCCAGACACCGGCTCCCAGGCCGTGACAGACAGAGAGACTCCGCCAGAAACGGGCGCAGAAACGGGCGCAGAGACGCTGCCAGAGAGCCTGCCGGAGAGGCCGTCGGACGAGACCTGACAACACGCACGCGCAAGGTGTCAGGTGCACGAGGCCAGCACGTTGTTGAGGGCTGAGTGACGCAGCATGCAGGCGATGTCGGTGCCGGCCCGCAGCATCGCCTCGGATCGTGCGGCGATGTTGTGCAGGCGTTCTTGGAGGGCATCGCGCGCGTCTTGTGTATCGTGCACGGTCCGCAGGGACGCCATAACAGCTTGCACGGCCGGGATCCGGTAGCCGCCAGCACGGAGGGCGGCGACGATACGAGCATCCCTGACCGCATCGGGTGGATAAAATCGCGTGTTGAGACGCTCTGAACGTTCGGGAGCGATCAGTCCCTGCTGTTCCCAGAAGCGGAGCGTGGAGGAGCGCACGCCGAGCGCAGCAGACAGTTCGGTGATGCTCATCGAATCCTCCGGAGCAGGAGCTTCGTCGTGGGCGCTTTCGTCGACGATGCTGTCGAGAGCACTGAGTGCAGAGATGGTCTCGTCACGGGAGCGGGCGAGGTCCACGTGAAGGGCGACGACTCTCGCGACCGCCTCGTGATGGGGCAGACCGCGGATCTCGCGCATCTTCGCCCGGGCGACGACCGGTCCGACCGCGATCGCCAGTTGACGGTACGCGCGCAGCGCGGTCACGTGCACAGTTGTGAACTGGCGGTATCCATTGGGCCGCCGAGGCGCTGGGGGGATCACGTCGAGTCGTTCAAGGTCGCGGATCTGCTGCACGGAGTAGCCCACGGCGGCGGCGAGGCGGCTGGTCGTGTATCGCGCGGAGCCGGGCTCGTTGGCGTCCTTCACTGGGTGAAACCCTCCATAAGCGCTTCAAGATCACACTTGAACCATGTCTATGGAACAGATCCTCTCAGAAGTCCGAGCCTACGACGGCCTCCTCGAGCTCGCACCCGCCCCGGGGAGCGAACACCCTGAGATCTCGTGGGGCGATCACTACTTCTACTACGCACCCGATGGCCAGGTGCCCCGCAATCGTCAGCCCTACGCGACCATCGTGACGAAGAACTACCCGAACGACGCGGACTCCCACCTCGACGAACCCGGCCGTTGGCGACTGAACATCCACGTCGGCCCGGCGGTCTTCACCGCACTCATCGGGTACCCACCGGAGGAGATCGACGACGCCGACGTGGACTACAGCGCCGAGGACGCGTTCACCCCTCACCCTCTCTATGGCGTTTACGGGTGGGTGTGCGTCGTGAACCCTGGCACTGCGACGCTCGATCGCGCTCTGGAGCTCCTCAACGGTGCGCACCTCGCTGACCGGCGGCGCGTCGAACGCCGACAGGAACGCCGCGAATCCGTGCCGAAGAATGAGCGTCAGCGTTCACCGAAACGCGCCGATGACCTGTGAAGGCCGACGGCGGCTCGTCGAGCGATGCCGTTACCGTCCGGTCGCGCGTGAGGCCCGCGTCGGCCGCTCCAAGCCTCTCAACGTCCTGGCCTCATAGTTCTAGACGTTGACGTCGACGACAGTGCGTCCGCGGATGCCGCCGGCGAGTATCCGTTCGGCAGCCGTTTTCGCATCGGCAAGCGCCACGACCGACGTCATCTGATCGAGCAGGCCGACGTCGAGATCCCTCGCGAGGCGTTCCCACACCACGGCTCGTTCGTCTGGTGCCACCTCCACGGAATTGATGCCGACGAGACTCACACCACGCAGGATGAACGGCATCACCGTGCCCGCAAGATCGGTTCCCTGAGCCAGCCCGCATGCCGTGGCGATACCGCCCCGTTCGAGCTGCGCGATCGCATTGACGAGGGTATGGCTTCCGGCGACATCGAGCACGGCGGCCCAGCGTTGCTTCTGCAGAGGCCTGCCCGGTGAAGCGAGCTCGGCGCGGTCGATGATGGCGGATGCTCCGAGGTGCGTCAGATAGGCCCCCTCGGTCTCTGCTCGACCGCTTGACGCGATGACGTTGTATCCGAGGCGGGAAAGCACGGCGATGGCTATGCTTCCGACACCACCGGCCGCACCGGTCACGAGAACCGGTCCGTCGCCCGGGCGTACTCCGTGGCGCTCTATTGCGAGCACGGAGAGCATGGCGGTGAACCCGGCCGTACCGATTGCGGCGGCCCGCAGTCCGCCGAGCGGCTCCGGAACGCGCACCAGGTGAGTGCCGTCGACCCGGGCGCGCTGAGCGAGCCCGCCATGGTGGTGCTCGCCGAGCCCTGTCCCGTTGAGCACCACGTGGTCACCGGCCTGCCATCGTTCCGATTCGCTCGATTCCACGGTGCCGACGAGGTCGATGCCGAGAATCAGCGGCCACTCGCGAACAACGCCGGGTTTGCCCAGCAGGGCGAGGCCGTCTTTGTAATTGACGCTGGTGTACTCGATGCTGACGACCGTGTCTCCGGGCATCAGGAACTCGTCGGTGACCTCGAGCAGGCTGGCCCCGGCAGTAGTGCCTGCGTCGCCCTCTGGACTCTGCTCATCTTCGGGTTGCCGGTCGACCACCCAGGCGCGGAACGTCGATGTCATGTCTTCAGCCTATGACCGGTTGGCGACGTCTCTGCATGAGTGAAGGCGGAGGAGGCCACTCCTGGAACCGGGCCAAATCGATGGCGGGTTACCCCCATTGATCTCGCAGATCCGCCGATTTCACCCACGAAGCGACTAGAACATATGTTCGAATGTGTGGTAGTGTGGGGTATGGCCGCTGATGAGGGATCCGGTTCTCCGGATGACGGGGTGTGTTCCGCTGCGGCGCGTCGTGCGGATGAGGTTTCGGTTTTGATCGCGGAGGTTGTCGAGGCTGATCGTGAGGTCGCTCGGGCTGAGTTTCGGCGGGCGGTGGTGCTTGATCGGGCGAGGCGGTGTGCTGAAGAGACTGCGTCGGGGGTGGTGTTGGATTCTGGTGTTCTGTCGGGGTCGCGGGTGGATGAGCTGGGGTATCGGTCGTTCATTGCGGAGCTGGCTGCGGCGATGCGGGTTTCGGAGTCGTCGGTGCGTGTGCTGGTGGAGGAGGCTCGTGTGTTGCAGGAGTCGTTGCCGTTGACTCGGGCTGCGTTGGCTGCGGGGGAGATCGGTTATCGGCATGCGAGGGTGATCGTTGATCAGGTGTGGTCGTTGCCCGATGACGCGGTGCCGGGGTTCGAGGAGCGGGTGTTGCCGGTCGCGAAGACGATGACGTCGGCGCGGTTCGGCACGGCGGCGCGGGTGTTGCGTGAGAGGTTGCATCCGGAGACGATCCGTGAGCGCCGGGTGAAGGCTGAACGGGGTCGTGGTGTGGAGTTCTGTCCGGCGGCGGATGGGATGGCGTGGTTCGGGTTGAAGCACACGGCGGAGATCGTGTCCTCGCTTCACGCGGCGACGATGGCTGCGGCGCGGAGTCTGCACGAGGGTGCGGGTGGGGTGGATGGTCGCACGATCCAGCAGATCGCTGCTGATGTGCTCGCTGATGTGATCGTCGCCGGGCATGTCCTCGGTGGCACCGGCGGGCCCCTCACCGAACAGGCACCGGCACCGGCCACGGGTGAACCGGCCGAAACAGTGCCGGCCGAACCAGCGCCGACAGTGCCGGCCGATTCGTTGCCGGCTGAGCCGGTGTTGTCGGCGTCAGCCGCAGGCGCAGATGACGGGGGTGAGGGTGCTGGTGAGGGGTTGGCGGGGTTTCGGGCGGTGCTCGGGGTCGGGGATCGGCGTCTGTCGATCCGGCCCACGGTCATGGTCACCGTTCCCGTGCTCACTCTTCTTGATCTCGATGACGAGCCCGCGATCCTGGACGGGTATGGGCCCATCGATCCGGAGACCGCGAAACGACTTGCCGGGAACGCGTCCTCGTTCACCCGGATCCTCACCCATCCCGAGACCGGCGCGGTTCTCTCTGTCGGCCGTGACTCCTACACGGTGCCCGCTGACCTGAAGCGGGCCCTTCGCGTCAGGGATCAAACCTGCAGGTTCCCGGGCTGCAACCGCAAAGCCGTGAACAGTGACATCGATCACACTGTTGACTGGCAACACGGCGGTCAGACCGCGCTCACGAACCTCGCGCATCTCTGCCGCAAACATCACACGGTGAAACACCGCACCCGGTGGGACGTGACCCAGCATGCAGACGGGGTGCTGGAATGGTCCACACCCCACGGAGACACCCACTTCACCTACCCCGCACACAGGCTCCCCACTCCCGCACCCGCACGTCCGCCGTCACGTGCACGGGAACTGCTCGACGCCCTCCTCCCCCCACCCCGAGAACTCCCCACAGAACCACCCTTCTAAACCCACAGCGATGCCGTGCCGGTTGCCGGGTCTCGGTGACCCTGCGAGAAACGTCGTCAGAGGACTGGCAGGAGACCCGCGCAGGAGACCGCGCACTCAACACCCACGTCTCCCTCGACGCAGGAGAACGCGCACTCGCGCGCAGAAGAACGCACTCGCGAGGTTCCCTCGACTGCCGCCATCGTGCGAAGCTACACTCATGGCAGCATCCGGGGCCGGATCCACTGGCGGGAACCGAGGCACAACAGATCGTGCCGCGGTCGACGAGCCGAAGAAGAAACGCAACTTCTCGCTCAGCGCCATGGTCGACAACGCCTTCTTCGTGTTCGGCGGTGTCGCCGCGGTCTGGCTGGCCATCCTCGTGTTCACCGAATCATTCAGCCTCGGCTGGCTCGGCATCGTTTCGATGGTCGCCTTCTGGGTGCTGCTGGCCTATCTCGTGCTGCCGCGGTTGCATCGCATTCTCACCCAGCTATACGTTCCCGGTTATTTCATCGGGCGAGCGCGCACGAGCGACGGCCTGCTCGGCGACCCCATCAACCTCGCTGCGCAGGGCACAACCGATCAGCTCCACACCGCCATGGCCGCCGCAGGCTGGACGAGAGCCGACCCCGTGACGCTCGCCTCGAGCATCCGTATCGTCACATCGACCCTCAGGCGCAAAACATATGCAGAGGCGCCGGTCAGCCCGCTGTTTCTCTTCGGACGTATGCAGGACTACGCATATCAGCAGGAGGTCGCGGGAAACCCGGCGAAACGACACCACGTCCGGTTCTGGAAGACGCCGGAGGGCTGGTTGCTGCCCGGCGGGCACGGGGTGGACTGGCTCGCCGCCGGCACCTTCGATCGCGCCGTCGGGTTGTCTTTGTTCACCCTGCAGATCACGCACAAGATCGACGCAGACACCGACATCGAACGCGACCACATCGTGCAAACCCTCCTTGCCGCGGACGCCGCGGTCGCCCTCGACGTCATCCGGGACTTCTCGACCGGGTATCACTCCCGCAACGGCGGCGGAGACACCATCCAGACCGACGGCGACCTGCCCATCCTCGACCTCAGAAATGTGCGTGTTCCCACCGCCGGCGATCCATCCACAACGACGGCGGATGCCGCTGCCATACGACAGGACGTTCACCGGTGAAGCGCCCCATCGCCCTGATCATGGGTGTCGTTCTGCTTGTCGTTCGTGTTCTCGCCGGCGTCTATTACGTTGTGGTGGCGAGCCTCAACCCGGCGGCCTTCATCGACAATCTGATCATTGAGAGCGACGCAGGGATCGAAGGCAGCGAGAGAGCCACGGTGTCCCTGACGCTCACCGTGCTGCTCGCTCTGTACGCCGTTGCGCTCCTCGTGATTCTCGCACTCGCGATCTTCGTCTATCTCGGGCACAACTGGGCTCGGCTCATCGCGATGCTCGGCTCATCGATCAGCATCGCCCTCGCCTTCGTCGACTACTGGAACAACGGCGCAGAGATCACCCTGCGCACCACCCTGCCGACGCTCGCCAGTGACATCCTGATTCTGCTCGCCCTGTCGAGCCGGTCTGCCCGGCAATTCGCCAAGCGCGAGCCCAAGCGCGAGCGCCACGTGAAAGCGTCGTCCTGAGGCTGCACGGCTCAGGAGCGCGGGCGGACGGTCTGGAACAGCTCGTCACAATCGTATTCCGCGTGGATCGCCGGCCGCGCTCCCCGCCCCCCTCGGCGGGCTGTGGAAGGAACAGCCGGGTCCACCGTGCGCCGAACCGCCGCAGGGGATGCACACTCGAGGCACAGCTTGTATGTATTGGGGTTTCAGCGGCTGGGCGTAACGTGAACACATGGCCACTTCTGTGCAGATGAACAGTGGACAGGCGGGCGTCGCACACCGCGCGGACCTCCGGCCGGGGGCACAGCGTGCGTCGCAGACCTCTCGACTGCACTCTCTCGACGGTCTGCGCGGCGTTGCTGCGGCAATAGTCGTCATCTATCACCTGACCCTCGTCGCCCGGCCTGCGCTCGACACCGGCACCGGCGCGTGGGAGTGGATGACGCAGTCTCCCCTGCGTGTTGTGACCGCGGGCACAGAGGGTGTGCTCGTCTTCTTCGTGCTGAGCGGACTCGTCGTCACGCTCCCCGCCTTCGCCGGAACCATCGACTGGGCCTCGTACTACACCAGCCGTATGCTGCGTCTGTACCTGCCGGTGTGGGGGGCGCTGCTGCTCGCGGCCGGACTCATCCTCACCCTGCCGCGACCGGCGTCGTCTGCAGCACCTGAGAGCTGGCTTCTCGAGCGCAACGCGAATGCCATCACCGTGCAGCACCTTCTCGATGAGGCATCGCTTCTGCCCCCGAGCTACACGATCAACAACCCCCTGTGGTCGCTGCGCTGGGAGATCATCTTCTCGGTGCTCCTGCCGGTGTTCGTCGTCGTCGCTCTTGCGGTCCGCCGATTCCGGGTGATCGCCGTGCTGCTGAGCGTCGCGCTCATGGTGGTCGGCCGGCTCACCCAGATCGACGCGCTCGTGTATCTGCCGACGTTTTTTCTCGGCACATTGCTCGCCGCCAACCTCGCGCAGGTGCGGGCCTGGGCCGATCGGGTGAACGCCGGCGCTCGCTGGCGCGTCTGGCTTCCCGCCACCCTTGTCTCACTCACGCTGCTCGTGCTCAGCTGGCTCGCGCGCCCGATCGCTCCGGCCGGCTCGTTATGGAGCCAGGTATTCTGGGCACTTTCCGGTGTCGGAGCCGCGGGACTCGTTGTGGTCGCGATCGGGTCGCCCGCAGTGACACGGGTGCTCAGCTCCGGTGCCCTGAGCTGGCTCGGCCGCGTGTCGTTCAGCCTCTATCTTGTGCACGTTCCCGTCATCGCGACAGTCGCGTTCCTGCTCGGCGACGAACACTGGGTGCTCGTCGCCGTCATTTCCGTCCCCACAAGCGTTGTGCTCGCCTGGCTATTCCACGCCGCAGTCGAAAGACCATCGCACGCACTGGCGCGCCGGGCAGGAAGCCGCGCCTCATCGCTGCTCGATCGAGTTCGCGCGCCCAGAGAGCGGTGACCGATTCGTCTGAGAATCGCGCAGCGGTCTGAGCCGCTCGGCGCCGCATGGCGGCGCGCTGGGCTGACGGCATCCGCTGGAGGCGTTCGATCGCGAGAGCGAGGGCATCGGTGTCACCGGCCGGCACCAGAAATCCGTTGACGCCGTCTGCGATGAGGTCAGAGGGGCCGTAGTCGATGTCGTAGGCGATCGGGATGCACCCGGCTGCCATGCTCTCGACGAGCACCAGGGGAAGCCCCTCGCTCGTTGAGGTCAGGAGCAGGAACGACGCCTCCCTGAGCTTCGTCGCGGCGTCACGCTGATACCCGTGCAGGGTGACGGATGCCCCGGCGCCGGCTGCCGCGGCCTCGACCCGTTTGCGTTCCGGTCCATCGCCATAGACGTCGAGAGTCACATCGTTCCCGCGCTCGCGGGCGCCGATGATCGCGGTGACTGCGTGCGGGACGCGTTTGCGCTCGTCGAGTGACGAGAGCATGATCCCCGTGCCAGCCGCACGATTCTCGCTGCCCATGCCGCTCGCGTCCCTGCTGTTCGGGATCGTCACGAGGTTGGTCTCGGCTGGGACGACGCTCACGGCATCCTGCCGCTGCCGTTCGGTCAGCACCACCACCCCGTCGAAGCGATCGGCGTTCTCGAGCACCGTGCGCCGCGATGCCCGCAGGGTCTGTGCAGACGGCGGCCCCTGCAGGTGCGACGCATGCACCACGTGCATCGTGAGTACCCGTGCGCGGCGGTAGTCGAGCATAAAGCGCGCACTGGTCTTGCTGTCGACG
Source organism: Okibacterium endophyticum (assembly GCF_054780075.1). Taxonomy (NCBI): domain Bacteria; kingdom Bacillati; phylum Actinomycetota; class Actinomycetes; order Micrococcales; family Microbacteriaceae; genus Okibacterium; species Okibacterium endophyticum. Next base: position 275,329 of record NZ_BAAGXA010000002.1, read on the forward strand.
ATGTACGTTGCCGGATCACCCTCGCGCAGTTCGTCGAGCCACCATCGATAGAACGTCCACACACCCGTCCACCCGCGGACCGGTTCACCCCTTTCGTCGCAGAGCACGACGGATCGGCCACCCGCGACACCACGTTCAGCGACATCGCGTCTGTCGCTCGCGGCCAGAGTGCCGTCCGCGCGATAGTGATCGACCTGCAGCACGGTGCTCGCGTCGTCGGCATAGCGCACACGGTTCATCTCCTGGCCGTTGCGCAGCGCCGAGGCGAATGAGGGCGATTCGCCGAGCGGATCGAAGGCGGCGACGGCCTTCGCGCTGCCGCCACCGCCGGAGCGCACGTCTGCGATGCGAGCGGGATTCTCGCGCACCCAGTCCCACAGATTGAGCACACGCATGCCGTCGATGAGCTCACCCTCGTCGCGGAGCCGGCGGTCGAGAGCGGGATAGTCGGCCCGTGTGTCGAAGGTGAGCACGTCGACCGACACGTCAGCGAGCCGCACGAACGCTCGCGAGCGCTGCAACATCGCCCCGGTCATGCCCCCGAAGCTGTCCGGAATCCCCCACGTCACCGCATACTGGCGACCTTCGGGCAATCTGACCTGTGCCACATCGGCCTCCACATGTCGTGAACTCGTAGAGTGCCCCTCTTTGCTATGCGGCGTCTCGGAGTTTGCTGTGAACACGTCAGACCGGCTCAGCCGCGTGTTCCTCGCAGGACGGCGCGCTGCTGTGCTCATCGCAGACGACGAGCTGAACCCGGCAGGACGGATCCGCGCAGTTGAGCATCCGCTTGGATGCCGCGTCGCAGACGTAACACCTGCCGATCACCGCGGTGTGGTCAGAGAAGTCGACCGACATCCGCTTGTCGAAAACGTAAAGCGACCCCTGCCAGAGCCCGTCATCGCCGAAGGTCTCGCCGTATCGCACGATGCCGCCGTCGAGCTGGTAGACCTCGCCGAAGCCACGCGACGCCATCAGCCCGCTCAGGACCTCGCACCGGATGCCCCCGGTGCAGTAGGTGACAACCGGTTTGTCTTTGAGATGGTCGTACGCACCGCTCTCGAGTGCCTGGACGAACTCTCTGGTGTTGCTCACATCTGGAACGACGGCATCCTTGAACCGGCCGATCTCAGCCTCGAACGCGTTGCGGCCGTCGAAGAACACGACCTCGTCGCCGCGCTCGTCGACGAGCTTGTGCAGTTGCTCCGGATCGAGCGGGATGCCGCCTCCCACAACGCCGTTCGCGTCGACGCGCAGCTCCTCCGGGGCACCGAACGACACGAGCTCGTCGCGCACCTTCACCACGAGCTTGGGAAAATCGACGCTGTAGCCGTTGTCATCGACCCCGGTGCCCTCAGACCACTTCGGGTCGAGGTGCTTGAACGCCGGGTACTCGCGTGTCGTGCGCAGATACCTTTTGACGGCATCCAGCTCGCCGCCGACGGTTCCGTTGATGCCGTGCTTCGAGACGAGGATGCGTCCGCGCAGGCTCAGGGGATTCACACAGGTCTCGCTGCCAGAGCCTGATGGCGTCTGGGTCGGCCAGTGGAGTGAAGACGTAATAGAGAAGGATCTTCGAGATGGCCACCCCGTGATTTTACCCGGGCAGGTGGTGGATGCCCGAGGTGACCTGGCCGTACGGCCACAGGGTGCCTAGGCTGGTGGCGCAGAAGCTCGTGACCGCTGATACAGATGAGGGCGCACACATGCCGAATGATATCGATGTCGATTTCGACCCCCACGCTCGTTTCGGGGAGGTTCCGTCGTTCACGCTCACCAGCGACGACGTCGCGCACGGACAGCCGCTCAGAGCCGCGCAGTACGCGGCGGCCGCAGGCGGCGACGACGTGTCGCCGCAGCTCAGCTGGTCAAGAGCACCGGAGGGAACCAGAAGTTTCGCCGTGACGTGTTACGACCCGGATGCTCCCACCGGGTCGGGCTACTGGCACTGGGCGGTCTTCGACATTCCGGCGTCTGTGACGTCGCTGCCGTCCGGCGCCGGGGCTCAGAGCACGGGCTCCCTGCCAGAGGGAGCCGTGACGCTGCCGAACGAGTCGCGCAGCGCGTTCTTCCAGGGCGCGAACCCGCCAGACGGAACCGGAGTGCATCGGTACCTCTTCATCGTGCACGCGGTCGATGTCGAGAAACTCGGCATCGACCCCTCGTCCACACCGGCGGCGCTCGGATTCAACCTGCATTTTCATGCGCTGGGCCGCGCGCAGATCACGGGCACGGGGATCTTCGGCGGCGCAACGCGCTGACGCGTTCCGGCTCCGCGCCTCGGCTCCGCACTCCGGTATGGGGGAGGGCCGAAGCGGGCCTGCGCGTGCACTTGTGCGCCGCCCACAGCCCGTGCGCTCGGTGATGCTGTCGATGCAGCATCGCGAACAAGTCTGCCGACGGCACTGGTACCGCGGGCGTGGGAGCCATAGGCTCGCAAGTGCGCCACGGCGCGTTCTCGTCACGGTGTTGTGACGAGAACCGGACCGAGGAAGGACACGGTGTGACCGACAGCATCCTCTGCGAGGTGAGTGACGGCCTCGCCCGCGTCACCCTCAACCGCCCGGACAGCCTCAACGCCATCGACGAGAGCGCTGCGCGCGCGTGGTGTGAGATCGCAACCGAGATCGCCGAGAGCGACGAGGTGCAAGTCGTGCTGCTCGACGCACTGGGACCTGCGTTCTGCGCGGGTGGAGACGTTATGGCGTTCGCGCAGATGGCGGGCGGATCTGGGGCCGACCCCTCGACGGGCAGCGGCGGAGCGCGGCTGATCGCTGAACTCGCCGACGTGATCCACAACGGTCACCGCATTCTGCGCGAGACGCCCAAGCCGATCGTCGCAGCCGTGCAGGGTGCTGTCGCCGGCGGCGGCCTCGGGTTTATGCTCGTCGCCGACTACATCGTGGCGAGCGGACACGCCCGTTTCGTCTCGAAATACGCGGACATCGGTCTCACTCCCGACTGCGGGGTGTCGACCCTGCTTCCAGAGGCCGTCGGAATGCGGCGAGCACTCGAACTCATGCTGAGCGACCGCTCTCTCACGGCCGCCGAGGCACTCGAGTGGGGCTTGATCACCGAGGTGGTTCCGGCTCACGAACTCTCGGCGCGTGCCTACGTCGTCGCCGACCACTGGCTCGCGGGGGCGACGGATGCGTTCGGCCAGGCCAAGAGACTGCTGAGGGCGTCGCCTTTCCGTGACTACCGGGACTCGCTCGACGATGAGGCGCGAACGATAGCCGCGTCGCTGGCGAGCCCCGCGGCTCACGAGAGGATCGCCGCGTTCGCCGCCCGCTCTGCCGGCCGGTAACATCCGCTTCACCCACCGAACCCGTTCAACTCGCACGAAAGAGGGCATCCGCATGAACGCACCGCTCGCGGGCAAGACCATCCTGATGTCTGGAGGAAGCCGCGGAATCGGCCTCGCCATCGCCCTGCGCGCGGCGCGTGACGGGGCGAACATCGCCATGCTCGCCAAAACCGATACTCCCGACCCACGGCTCGAGGGCACGATCCACACGGCCGCAGAGCAGATCAGGGATGCGGGCGGGCGGGCACTGCCCGTGCGCGGCGATGTGCGCAACGACGACGACATCACTCGAGCGGTCATCGAGACCGTCGGAGCCTTCGGCGGCATCGACATCGTCGTCAACAATGCGAGCGTGTTGAACCTCTCGCACACACTCGATCTCGAGCCGAAGCGGTTCGACCTGATGCAAGACGTCAACATGCGCGGCACGTTCATGCTGACGCGTGCCGCGATCCCGCAGCTGAAAGAGTCAGAGAACGCGCACATCCTGTCGCTCAGCCCGCCGATCAACCTCGATCCCAGGTGGCTCGGCGCGCACACCGGCTACACACTTGCGAAGTACGGCATGTCGCTCGCGACACTCGGCATCGCCGCCGAGTTCGCCCCTGACGGCATCGCGGCGAACACCCTCTGGCCGCGGACGACGATCAGAACGGCTGCGGTCGGCAACATTCTCGGGGGTGATGCGCTGATGGCGAAGAGCCGAACGCCTGAGATCTATGCGGATGCCGCGTATGAGGTTCTCATCAAGCCGGCGCGTGAGTACACCGGCCGGTCGCTCATCGTCGAAGACGTGCTGGCGGATGCCGGTGTCACCGACCTCGCCAAATACTCGCCGGGGGTCGATGAGAAAGACCTCTTTCCCGACATCTTTCTCTGATGCACCAGCTTATGCAGCCATACGGTATACCCGGGCCGGCGTTGAGTCATGAATCGGGCGCTCATTACCCGCTCAGGTATACCTAGGTGTTCGCTGACGCGTATAATGGCATCCGTGCGTGCCAGCGACAGGGCTTATGAAGCGCTGAAAGAAGACATTCTTCAGTGGCGTCTCGCACCGGGCGCCGTGCTCGCCGAGAACGAGCAGTCCGCACGACTCGGCATCTCGCGCACCCCGCTGCGCGAGGCCATCACCCGCCTCGCAGCCGAAGGCCTCGTCCACGTCACGCGCGGGCGTGCCGGTGTGGTGACCGGGGTCTCACCGGCCAGCCTCATCGAGCTCTTCGAGCTCAGAGAGGCACTGGAGACCCAGGCGGCACGTCTCGCTGCTCGCCGGCGTGACGCCGCCGTGTTCGAGGGGCTGCGCGGCGATCTGCTCTCGACCACCCGTGACGTCGCGGAGAACGCCACCGCGGCATCCGTCGACGCCTATTACTCACTCGTCTCTCGTCTGGACGCTGCGATCGCGCAGGCCATGGCAAGCGCCCACCTGCTCGGTGCACTGAACAGGATGAGCGGCCACCTGGCGCGAGCCAGGCGGTTCGCGCACAACAACCCGCTTCGCCTGGCCGAGTCCGTCGGCGAACACCTGCTCATCGTCGACGCGATCATCGCTCGCGACGAGACTCTCGCCGCGCAGGCGACCGCCGTGCACCTGCGCAAGAGCCTGTCGAACCTGCTCGAGACCATCGGCACGGAGACGGCCCCACACTCCCAGCCGGAAGGAACAGCATGAGACACCACCACCTGCGCACCCATCGAAGTGACGAGAATCTCGAGCGCGAGGGTCAGCTCGCGTGGGCGATCGCCGAGGTCGCGACCGACGAGGTCGCTGTGACCGACGAGGCCACCGAGATGGTGATCAACCGGGTCATCGACAATGCGGCGGTGGCAGCCGCATCGCTCACCCGCGGACCGGTCGTCGCCGCGCGCTCGCAGGCCGAGGCGCACCCGGTCACAACGGGCGGCGACGGGTCGACCATTTTCGGCCGGGATGCCGCGCGTCGTGTGAGCCCCGAATGGGCAGCGTGGGCCAATGGCGTGGCCGTGCGAGAGCTCGACTACCACGACACGTTCCTCGCCGCCGAGTACTCGCATCCGGGTGACAACATTCCGCCCCTGATCGCTGTTGCACAGCACGCAGGCGCCAATGGGGCGGACCTCGTGCGGGGGATCGTCACCGGTTATGAGATCCAGATCGACCTGGCGAAGGCGATCAGCCTGCACAAGCACAGGATCGACCACGTCGCCCACCTTGGCCCGTCGGCAGCTGCAGGCATCGGCACGATGCTGTACCTCTCCTCAGAGGTGATCTTCCAAGCGGTCGGGCAGGCGCTGCACACCACAACGGCCACCCGGCAGTCTCGCAAGGGCCAGATCTCGACGTGGAAGGCGCACGCCCCCGCCTTCGCGGGCAAGATGGCCATCGAGGCCGTTGATCGCGCGATGCGCGGGCAGACCTCCCCGGAGCCCATCTGGGAGGGCGAAGACGGGGTGATCGCCTGGCTGCTCGATGGCCCTGATGCCTCCTATGAGGTTCCACTGCCCGAACCGGGTGAAGCGAAACGCGCCATCCTCGACAGCTACACCAAGGAGCACTCGGCCGAGTACCAGGCGCAGGCCTGGATCGATCTGGGCCGCAGGCTGCACCGCGAGCATCCGGTCCTTCTCGAGCCCGGAGCGATCGCGAGCGTGGTCATCCACACCTCGCACCACACCCACTACGTGATCGGCTCCGGGGCGAACGACCCGCAGAAGTACGACCCGACGGCGTCGCGCGAGACGCTCGACCACTCGATTCCCTACATCTTCACCGTCGCCCTGCAGGACGGCCGCTGGCACCACGTCGACTCCTACACCCCGGAGCGCGCGGGGCGTGCAGACACCATCGACCTGTGGAACCGCGTCACGACGGTCGAAGACCCCGAGTGGACCCGCAGGTACCACTCTGCAGACATCACCGAGAAGGCCTTCGGCGGCCGGGTCGAGATCGAGCTCGAGAACGGCGAGACGATCGTCGACGAGATAGCCGTCGCCGATGCGCATCCGCTCGGAGCACGGCCGTTTGCACGTGCGGACTATGTGCACAAGTTCCGCACGCTCGCGGCGCACGTGCTCGAACCAGAAGAGATCGAGAGTTTTCTCGCGCTCGCCGAGCGTCTGCCGCACCTCACGGCGAACGAGGTGCGCGGACTCACCATCCAGGCGGCGCCAGGGGTGCTCGCATCGGTCGAACCGCCGCGCGGACTGTTCTAGTCCGGCCACCGTGCACAACGTCGGAGATCTGATGCATCGCGGCTCGAATCGGCCGCCTGGGCGTCGTCACAGCGGAAGGTTCCGAAGTTGTGCACACCTGAGTCTTGAGAAGGAGAGAAATGCTCTACGCACGCACACCCGCCGGTGAGAAACGCCGCCTGTTCCGCGAGCGGCTCGGCACCGGTCAGACCCTGCGGTTCCCCGGGGCGTTCAACCCGCTGTCGGCGAGGCTGATCGAGCGCAAAGGCTTCGACGGTGTCTACATCTCCGGTGCTGTGCTCAGCGCCGACCTCGGGTTGCCCGACATCGGCCTGACCACCCTCAGCGAAGTCGCCGGACGCGCGAAGCAGATCGCGCGGATGACCGAGCTGCCCGCCATCGTGGATGCCGACACCGGCTTCGGCGAGCCGATGAACGTCGCGCGCACGATCCAAGAGCTCGAGGATGCCGGTCTCGCCGGCACACACATCGAGGACCAGGTCAATCCCAAGCGCTGTGGGCACCTCGACGGCAAGCAGGTCGTCGATGAGTCGACGGCGCTGAAGCGCATCCGTGCGGCGACCGATGCGAGGCGCGACCCGAACTTTCTCATCATGGCGCGCACAGACATCCGCGCCGTCGACGGGCTCGATGCGGCTATCGACCGCGCGAAGAAGCTCGTCGATGCGGGCGCCGACGCGATCTTTCCCGAGGCGATGCGCGACCTGGGCGAGTTCGAGGCGATCCGCAAGGCTGTCGACGTGCCGATTCTGGCGAACGTAACGGAGTTCGGGAAGAGCGAGCTCTTCACCACCGACCAGCTCGCGGACGTCGGCGTCAACATCGTCATCTGGCCGGTGTCGATGCTGCGCATCGCGATGGGGGCCACGGAGCGGGCCCTCGACACTCTCAACGAGCAGGGCGCGCTCGCCTCGAAACTCGATGAGATGCAGCATCGCGCCGAACTCTATGACCTGATCGACTACGAGGGATACAACCACTTCGACACGTCGGTCTTCAATTTCACCGTGGAGCGCTGACACCCGCCGGCCGCTGACACCCGGGGCCGCTGACGCCCGCCGGCCCCTGGCATCCGCCAGGCACCGGCGGGCGCCACGATTCGAGAGATCAGCTGTGCTTAGCGCTACCGCCGGGTGTTCCTTGCCGAGCGGGAGACCGCCAGCGTCAGAACTCCGAGACCCGTGAGGATCACTGTCACGAGCAGCATGCTGCTGGCGTCTGTGCCCGTCGCGGCCAGTTCGTCTTCCGGGTTGCTATCGGCGTCTGCGCCCGTGCTGTTGTCTGTGTCTGCGGCGTCCGTGTCTGTGGCGTCTGTGTCTGTGTTGCCGTCGGTGTCCACGGCGGCATCGGTGTCCACGTTGCCGTCGACGTCGGTGGCAGTGTCGACGTCGGTGGCAGTGTCGACGTCGGCGTCAGTGTCCACGTCGGTGGCAGCATCCACGTCGGCGTCGGCGTCGGTGTCGGTGGCCGCATCGGTGTCGGTGTCGGCGTCGGTATCTGCGTCGCCGTCTTCATCACAGGTGGGAACGGTGACGGTGTCGTTGATGAGGGTCACGGCACCGGTTTCCGCGCCGGCGCCGGCCAGAAGGCGCCCCTCGATCGTCGCGGCGTTGAGCACACTGATCGATGCGCTCGCCATGATCGTTCCGACGAACGTTGTATTGGCATTGAGCGTTGCGGAGCTGCCGATCTGCCAGAAGACGTTGCACGCCTGCACCTCGCCGCTGAGAGCGATGGTGCTCCCGGTCCCCATGGTGAGAGTGCTGCCCGCCTGGAACACGAAGACGTCGTCGGCGTCTCCGACGAGGGTGATCGTTCCGCTGTTCAGCAGCGAACTCGCTGATGAGTAGACACCGGCCGTGAACTCGCTGCCGGTCAGGTCACCCGTGCCGACATCGTCCTGTGTGGGCGTCATGCCTGCAGCGGTCGTGTACGCGGCGATGAGTTCGTTCCGCGCGGCGAGCGCGTCGGCATCGGCCGCATGGGTCTCGCCGTTCACGGTGCCACCACCGGGGATGCCGAACCCGACGACCGCGGTGCCCGGGTGAACCCCGAGGTCTCCGTTGATGACCGTGGGTCCGGTGTTGGTGACCGTTGCGGCGCCGAGCACTGCATAACCGGCCGCGCTGCCGAGGTAGTCGGCGCCTCCGGGGAGCCCGGCCGCATGGGCGCGGGCGCCGCCGGCGAAGGCGAGGGTCAGTGCCGCGAGAACGGCGAGGCTCAGCCAGATGGCCGAGCGTGTGATACCGGGTCGATCCGCTGATCTGAGCATAAGGCAGGCGCTTCTTTCGTGAGGACGCGGCTGCTACGCAGTTCGGCAGCGGCGGCTGCAACCCCAGTTATTCACCACGCGTGCCTATACCAAGGGTCGCACAGACTACGCCAATGTCAAGACCGCGTAAGGATTCCGTCGGAACGAGCCCGCACGCGCTTAGCGCTATCCGACCTCGATCGGTAGAGTCATGCCTGTACCCACACAACGGGTTCAGAGGAATCGAGCGTCGCATCACGTCGAGCGTCGCACGCCGTATGACCGGCCGATCCGACAAGCGCGCAAAGGAGCAGACCATGACCGTTGCCGACCTCGCACCAGGGGCCACGCCCCAGATCAAAAAGGGCCTCGCAGGTGTGGTCGTCGACCACACAGCGATCTCAAAGGTCAATCCCGAGACGAACTCACTGCTGTATCGCGGGTACCCCGTGCAAGAACTCGCGGCGAGCTGCTCCTTCGAGCAGGTCGCCTGCCTGCTCTGGCACGGCGAGCTCCCGACCGACTCCGAGCTCGCCGAGTTCGAGAAGCTCGAGCGCTCGCTGCGGCCTCTCGACCCGCGCACCAAGAGGATCATCGACGAGTTGCCGCTCGACGCGCATCCGATGGATGTCGTGCGTACGGCCGTGAGCGTTGTCGGAGCCACCGACCCGACCCTCAATCACGAGAACGGGGTGTCAGACCTCAGACTCAACGAGGGCAGGGCGACCTACCTGTTCGCGCAGCTGCCCGCCATCGTCGCATACGACCAGCGTCGCCGTCGTGGGCAGGGCATCGTTCCGCCGCGCGACGACCTCGGCTACTCGGCCAACTTTCTCTGGATGACCTTCGGCGAAGAGCCCGCGCCGGTCGTCGAGAAGGCGTTCACCGTGTCGATGATTCTGTATGCCGAGCACTCTTTCAACGCGTCGACGTTCACCGCGCGTGTGGTGACCTCGACGATGAGCGACCTCTATTCGGCGGTGGTCGCGGGCATCGGAGCGCTGAAGGGCCCTCTGCACGGCGGAGCCAACGAGGCGGTGATGCACACCTTCGACGAGATCGGCGAGGCCTCGAAGGCCGAGGCCTGGCTCGAGAACGCGCTCGCCGAGAAGCGCAAGATCATGGGTTTCGGGCACCGTGTCTACAAGAACGGCGACTCGCGGGTGCCGACGATGGAGGCCGCGCTCAAAGAGCTGGTGGAGCACTACGATCGGCCAGATCTGCTCGATCTCTATACGACCCTCGAAGAGGCGATGGTGTCTCGCAAGAACATCAAGCCGAACCTCGACTATCCCTCTGGCCCGGCGTACAGCCTGATGGGGTTCGACACGCTGCAGTTCACACCGCTGTTCGTCGCCTCTCGTGTTGTCGGCTGGACGGCCCACATCGCCGAGCAGGCGGCATCCAATGCGCTGATCCGGCCATTGTCCGAGTACAACGGGCCCGACGAGCGCCACCTGCAGACAGCTCGATCCTCACCAGCGGGAGGGTAGAGCTCGCCGCGAGACGAGGATGAATTCGCGGGAATCGTCCTAGCCCCGTGACTTTTGCCTGCTGCGCAGCTGTTCTTCGACGTCGGGTGTCGCTGCGTGAGACTGTGCCCTGATTGTCGCGCATCTACAGGGCGGATGCCGTGGTGCCGACGGGCGGGATAACATCCGTGAATGCACATGATGTTTCGCACGATCCTGACGTTCTGGCTCGCCCGCAGACGCATGAGACGTGGCCGGGCCCTCGGCCACTACGATGTCGGGCGTATTCGCTTGACCACGCTGCCGACAGATCTCGATCTGATGATGCACATGAACAACGGTGTGTATCTCTCGATCTTCGACCTCGGTCGTTTCGATCTGCTGATCAGGAGTGGGCTCTGGGACATCTTCACCGAGCGGGGCTGGTACCCGGTGGTCAGGAACGAGACGATCTCGTTTCGCAAGTCCCTGAAACTGTGGCAGCGGTTCACCGTGGAGTCGCGGGTGATCGGCTTCGACGACCGCTCGGTCTTCATCGAGCAGCGCATCGTTGTGAAGGGCGAGATCTATACGAAGGCCCACATCCGCGGCCGTTTTCTCAAGAAGTCCGGGGGATCGGTCTCGATCGACGAACTCATCGACGCGGTGGGTGGAATGCCGGAGAACGCGCGGATCGAAGAGTGGATGGTGCGCTGGTCGGCGGATGTCTCACTGCCGTCGACGAAAGACCCTGCGCCGAGCGCCTGGGATTGAGCCGGGCTGACTGAGCAGCGCGGGCTAGCGCGGGCTGGGCAGCATCGGCGTCTCGGGGAGCTGGGGGCATTGCCGGGCTGCCGCAGCTCGGCGATGGGGAAGGGCGCGTGAGCGCGGTGCTGGAAGAATCGTACGGGCGGGCACCGACACCGGCTGCTCACCGTGCGGGGATCGCGGCCACCGCGTCGATCTCGACGAGAGCACCGGGTCGAGCGGGAGTCACAGCGAGCACGGTGACGGCGGTGCGCCGGTTTCCCCACACCGTGCCCGTCGCCGCATAGGCGTCGGCCGGATCGATGCCCGCGGCGAGATAGATCGTCAATTTGACCACGTTCTCCGGGCCGGTTCCGGCTTCGGCGAGCACGGCGAGCACGTTGCGCAGGGCCTGCTCCGTCTGCGGCCCGAGCCCGTCGAGCAGGGCGCCCGTGCTGTCGGTCCCGTTCTGGCCGCCGACGTAGAGCGTCGGCCAGGCGGGTGCGATCATGCCCTGTGCGAACGCCGGACTCGTGTGCAGCTGGGGAGGGTCGACGGGGACGGGCTGAATGGTCATGATCTTCTCCGTATGCTCATGTGGTGGCGAATGCCTCGAGTGCAGAATGCGTCGAGTATCGCATCGGCGGCCGACACGGCCGCACGTCCAGGCTCGACCGCCGGCAAGGATGCGCGCCGTGCCGGCCCTGTCGGTGGTGCTGACGTATGGTTGTGGCCATGCATCCCACGCTCGCCGAACACAGCATCACGGCTGAGCTCGATGAGATCGTCGCTGGTCTTCGGATAGCCGATGGGGCCGCAGACGACAGCCGTGCAGAGCATCCGGGACCGGCGAACAGCCCGTCGTCCGCCACGTCGGCCACTCCGGCCACGTCGGTCCGCGCGGAACCCGCCGTTCGCACCCGCTACACGCCGAGGCATCCGCTCGACCTGTCATCGACGCTGAGCCCGCTGGCTCGAGGGGGAGACGGGCCGTGCTTTCGGCGCACTCCCGGTGGCGCGTGGCTCACTCTGCGCACCCCGATCGGGCCGGCGACACTTCACATCGAGCGCGAGGCGCACGCCGTCGAGGCCGCCGCGTGGGGTGCAGGCGCCGAGTGGGCTCTCGAGCGGGTTCCATCGCTGCTCGGCGCTGACGACGACTGGAGCGACCTCGATCTGTCGTCGAGCCGGCTGCTCACCGAGGTCAGGCGACGAAACCCCGGCCTGCGGCTGGCTCGCACCGGCACGGTGTTCGAACTGCTCGTGCCCTCTGTGCTCGAGCAGAAGGTCACCTGCCATGAAGCGTGGCGATCGTGGCGCACGCTCGTCCGCCGGCACGGAGAGGCGGCGCCCGGCCCAGCCCCGGAGGGTCTCGTCGTCGCCCCGAGCGCCGAGCAATGGCGCGACATCCCGAGCTGGGAATGGCACGAAGCAGGCGTCGGGCCACAGCGCTCGCAGACCGTCGTACGAGTGAGCCGAGTGGCGGACGCCCTGGAACGGACGGCAGGCGTCGACGCCGCCGAGGCATCCGCCCGCATGACGAGCCTGCCGGGCATCGGCGTCTGGACAGCCGCAGAGGTCACGAGCAGATCGCACGGAGACCCGGATGCCGTGAGCGTCGGCGACTATCACCTCGCGTCGACAGTCGGCGCGGCACTCACCGGGTCTCCCGTCGACGACGACTGCATGCTCGAACTGCTCGAACCGTGGCACGGGCAGCGCCAGCGTGTGATCCGCCTGATCTGGATGAGCGGCGTCCGAAGACCACGCCGAGGGCCGCGCACAGCCGTTCCGGACCACCGCAGGCGATAGAGCGGCTGCCGGTCCGAGGTGCCGCCACTGACTGGCACGTCGGGAGAAAGCGGGCTATGGTTCGAAGCAAGGATCATGCAGACCACACCGAACGGCCACTCATTCACCGCGCTCGCTCGAACGAGACGCGGGTCTTCTGTGTGCCCGGCGTTCAGTCGCCGATCCTTTTCGCGCCGCCCCGTCGATCGCACTCCCTTCGCAGCACCCTCGATCGACGCACCCACGTTCATCTAGACGCGCGCACCCGCACACCGGCGCTCGTCCACATCTGGGCGGGCGCTTCTTGTTTTGCACAGGAGGAACACATGACCGAATCGCCACGCGTCATCCGGCTGACCGATGACGACATCGAACGTCTGCAAGAGGGGCAGCGCCGTGTGCAGATCGCCCCCAGCGCGGAGTACGTCGCCGCGAGAAGACATGTGCTCGCGCTCGCAGCCGGCACCGACGCCATGATCGAGATCGCTGCGGCCTTCCGCGAGCAGGTCGGAGCCCTCGGCTACGATCGCACGGCAACCGATCGTGCAGCGCTCGCCGTGAGGTGGGCGGCGCTCGCCGATCGGTTCGCGCCTGAACTGAGCGACGACGAGGTGCGAGCGCTCACAGCCGTCTACGACCAGGCAGTCGGTGTGTCCGCCTGACGGCCTGACGGCCAGCGACCCTCAGCTTCGAGCACCGCCATCGCGGCATCGCGACCGCCGATGCCGCGGATGCCGCCGCGAACGGCGCCTGCGGCGCAGAGCAGCACACGGGGGTGGCCAGTGGCCACACCCCAGCGTTCGGGCGGCGAGTCCACACGTGCGTCGTCTGAGGCGAACGGCCACGACATCCGCGCAGGACCGCCGTCGACGAGAGCGCTGGCGATGCACGGCCCCTCAACAGTGGTCATCAGCAGCGATCCGACCGGCTCGGCGAACACAGACTCGAGGGACGAGATCACCGTCTGCTTCAGGCGGTGAGCCGTCTCGGGCGAGTCGCGCTGATCGAGCAGCTGCTGCGGCATGTGCACAGCCGTCACGGTGAGAACGTGGGCCCCCGCGGCTCGCGGCGCGGGCGACAGAACGCGGGGATCGACGACCGAAGGCGAGAACACCCGAACGGGCAGCGGGTCGGGGATGCCGCCGCCGGCGGCAGTGACAGATGCGGAGTGCAGCAACGACGCGGTCTGGTTGACGTGCACACCGCTGCCGAAGGCCTCGTCAGGAGTGACCAGAGCATCGTGCAGGCGGGGCAGGCGACTCAGAAGCATCGTCACCGTCAGATGCGCCGTGCGTGACCGTTCCCGGCGCACCCGTGACCAGTCCGGGTCGCCGAAAGGGCGTGCCTCGAACGGCCCGAACGAGGGCTCGCCGGGAGCACCGCCGCCCGATGATCGGTTTCCGAGCAGAAGGGCGAGCTCGTCCGGATCGACGCCGGCGATCACCCACGCGGTGGCGATGGTGTGCGAGGTCGTGCCGAGGGTGTAGTCGACCAGGTTGCCGGCGTCTCCCGAGGCATCGATGGCGGTCACCTCGGCGGAGGTCACCACCTGCACACCGGCCTTCTCGGCCGCACGGGCCAGCTCCTGGGTGATCGTCGCGGCTGTTCCGCCCCGGGTGTCAGCGGTCTCGTCGTTGAGCAGATGGGTGAGCAAACGGATGTTGTCGCTCAACAGCGCGTCGTCGCCGTGCGGTGTCTGGTCGCCTGGCATCCGGTCGCCTGGCGTTGAGGGGAGTGGCGTTGGGGGGAGTGCCTTCGACAGCATCACGCCGCGCGCGAGGTCGCTCTGACAGGTCTGCTCGATCAGGTGCCGGAGCGGGACCGTTGTCATCGAGTTCCAGAGGTCACCCGCCTGAGGGCTCGCACGACCGATGAGCTCGCCCAGTTCGTCACGGCGCAGCAGCGGACCGGTGAGCGTCGGGCGGATCGTCGCGGCGACCAGGCTGCACAGCTCGGTGAACCGCTCGAAGCGAGAGGCGTCGTGTTCGGCGCCGATCCTGCCGAACGACTCACGGGTGCGCCGATGATCGCCGGGGTCGATGACCAGACCGACCCGAGGGTCGAAGGGCAGGGGCGCATACACCCTCTGCGATCGCGTCGAGGCGGTCAGATCGAGGCCGAGATCGTCGATGACTGACGACGGAAGCCGATGCCCCCCAACGGTCTCCGAGAGACGGGCGGTGTCGACCCCCTCGACTCCGGGCTGCGATGCGGTGACGCCGCCGACGGCATCCGCTCGTTCGAGCAGCACCACGCGTTTGCCCGCCCTGGCCAGAGAGGCCGCGGCGATCAGGCCGTTGTCGCCGCCGCCGACGACGACGATCTCGGTGTCTGTGCGCATGTGCACCTCGTTGCGGTTGTGAGAGGGCCTGTCTCGACACTACTCAGTGCAGCGGGTCAGGCCAGGTCAGTGCAGCGGGTCACGTCAGGGCTGCGGGGTCACCGGATGCCGTGGGTCATTCGAGCAGGATCACAAGCGGTTCGTAGACCGCGAAGAGCAACGCCACGAGGGTTGAGGCGAATCCTGAGACGAGCAGCAGGCCGGGGTGTGCGAGTGCGACGACGACGCGCCTCGCATCGGGGCGAGACGCGAGAAGCGCATCGGGGATCCGGTCGTCGGCCGGATGCTGGGTCCAGCCCCTCAGCCGTGCGAGGAACCAGGCGCATCGAACCAGAAGCGCTGCCCAGAGCAGGATCAGAACCACGGGCCCACTGGCGGCGACCAGCTCGAAGCCCGTGCCGAGGATCTCTTTCTCGTTGTTGTCCAAGGCGAGCTGCAGCGTCGACGAGATCGATGCGCCGATCACTATCGACACCGTCCACGCCGTGAACGCGAAGACGAGGGTGAGAAACCGGATCAGAAAGTGGCTGAGGATCGAGTCGTGCACGTCGAGGTGCGTTCGCGGGGTCGCCTTCAGCACAACGACCGTCGCCGTGCCAGAGGGCGCGATGCACGCCAACGCGAGAGGGAACCAGATCCAGTCCTGTGCGTCGATGAACTCGAAGACCGCGATCACGGCGACCCAGAACAGCACCCAGGCCCATCCGAGGGCGAGCGGATGCCGCACCAGGACTCCCGCGCGTCGATCGCGGGCAGGCGTGGGATGTTCTTCGGGCGAGGCGTCTGCGACCACGAGCCCAGACTACCGGGGTGCGATGGCGCACGGCCCGACCCTGCGACCGCCGAGGTGACGGAGCAGCTGAACTTTCAGCACGCTGTGAACTCCGCGCGGCTCAGCGCGCCGCCCGCGGTCAAGCAATAGCCTCGTGATCATGCCGCACTCCTCTGCAGATCACAACTCGGCTGAGCCGAGCGCGACCGAACTCGCCGCAGAGGCCGTTGAGATCGCGCGCAGGTGGATCGCCGAGAGCGCCGACGCACAGGCAGACCAGGCGGCGGAGCGTCTCGCCGGTGTGCTGAAAGACCCGAACGGCCTTGTGTTCACCGTGGGGTTCGTCGACGGGGTGGCGAGACCCGAAGACCTGTTCGTCGCCGGATACAACCTGCAGAAGATCGCGAGACTCGCACCCCGGTTCTTGCCGTGGCACCTGCGCGCGGCCATCCGGATCGGCGGGGTTCTCGGGCCGGTCGTCCCCGCGGTCGTCATCCCCATCGCCAGACGGCTGTTACGCGGGATGGTCGGGCACCTGGTCGTCGATGCCACTCCGAGCAAGCTCGGGCCGGCGATCAGCGCACTGCGGTCAGACGGCGCGCGGCTCAACCTCAACCTGCTCGGCGAGACCGTGCTCGGCGAGCGCGAGGCCCTCAAACGCCTCGAGGGAACCCGTGAGCTGCTTGAGCGCGACGACGTGGACTACGTGTCGATCAAGGTGTCGTCCATCGCGTCGCAGCTGTCGATGTGGTCGATGGACGAAGCCGTCGACCGAGTCGTCGAGCGCCTCACGCCCCTGTATGAATACGCTGCCTGGTCGCAGAAGAACGCGGGCGAGAAGTTCATCAACCTCGACATGGAGGAGTACAGCGACCTCGAGCTGACCATCGAGGTGTTCACCAGGCTGCTCGACCAGCCGAAACTCAGGCATCTGCACGCGGGCATCGCGCTGCAGGCATACCTGCCGGATGCCCTCGGCGCGATGCAGAGACTGCAGGACTGGGCTGCCGCTCGGGTCGCCCGCGGCCGTGCACCGATCACGGTGCGCCTGGTGAAGGGCGCGAACCTCGCGATGGAGAACGTCGATGCCACGATCCACGGCTGGCCGCGCGCCCCATACGACCTGAAGCAAGACACGGACACCAACTACAAGCGGGTGCTGATGTGGGCGCTCACTCCCGAGCGCACAGAAGCGATCAGGATCGGTGTCGCCGGCCACAACCTCTTCGACGTGGCGTTCGCCTGGCGACTCGCGCAGTCCCGTGGTGTGACGGACCGCGTCGATTTCGAGATGCTTCTCGGCATGGCGACCGGCCAGGCGGCAGCGGTGTCGCGCGACGTGGGCGGGCTGCTGCTCTACACGCCCGTCGTCGACCCGCGTGAATTCGATGTGGCGATCTCGTATCTGGTCCGTCGTCTCGAAGAGAACGCGTCGAGTGAGAACTTTATGTCGGCGGTGTTCGAGCTGGCCGATGACCCCGCGCTGTTCGAGCGGGAGCGGGAGCGCTTTATGGGTTCGGCCGAGGCACTCGATGCCGCGATCGACGAGGTGCCACGGCCGCGGCGCACCCAGGATCGCTCCACCGAGTGGTCATGGGCAGAGCAAGGCACCGAAACGGATGCCGTGGTGAACCCGGGCGGCCGGCCGGCGGCATCCGAGGGCCGGCCGGGCGACAGGGCAGGCGAGACGGCCGGTGAGGGCGGGGGCGAGCAGCTGGACGATCAGGAGCTCTATCGCGCTGCGGACGACGAGCAGAGCATGACCGAGCAGGTGCTCGGCCTCGCCAGGGGAGCGCGGCCCGAGTCGCCGTTCGACACGGTGAGGGTCTTCGACACAACGACCCTCAACGACGTGGCGCCGGCCACCGAGATCGGTGCTCCCGGCTTCTTCAACACTCCAGACACCGACCCCGCGCTGCCGGCGAACCGGGCGTGGGCCGCGAGACTACTCGCCCGGGTGCCGGAGTCGGACATCGGCACGGCAACCATCGACGACGCTCGTGTCTCGACAGCTGATGAGCTCGACGCGATCGTCGAGACCGTTCGCGCCGCAGGTGCCGCGTGGGGCGCCCGCCCCGCGACCGAGCGCGCCGCGATGCTCGAGAGGATCGCGCTGTCGCTCTCGGCGAACCGAGATCGACTGATAGAGGTGATGGCCTCAGAGACGGGCAAGACCATCGCCGAGGCCGATCCAGAGGTGAGCGAGGCCATCGACTTCGCGCGCTACTACGGGTCGAAAGCGCGTGAGCTCGATGCCGTTCGCGGCGCGAAGTTCGTGCCGTCTCAGGTGATCGTCGTCACACCGCCGTGGAACTTTCCCGTCGCGATTCCGGCCGGCGGTGTGCTTGCCTCGCTCGCGGCGGGATCCGGTGTCATCATCAAACCCGCACACCAGGCCAGGCGCACAGGAGCCGTGATGGTCGAGGCTCTCTGGGAGGCCGGTGTGCCCCGCGAGCTGCTCGCCCTGGTCTCGTTCGACGAGCACGATCTGGGGGAGAGGCTCGTCTCGCACGATGCCGTCGATCGCGTGATCCTCACCGGAGCGTGGGAGACCGCACGGCTGTTCCGCTCGTGGCGCCCCGAGCTGCCGCTGCTCGCCGAGACCAGCGGCAAGAACGCGATCATCGTGACGCCGAGCGCGGATCTCGACCTCGCCGCGACGGACGTCGCCACGAGCGCGTTCGGTCATGCGGGACAGAAGTGCTCTGCCGCGAGCCTTGTCATCCTGGTGGGCTCCGTCGGCAGGAGCGAGCGTTTTCAACGGCAGCTCGTCGACGCCGTGACCTCTCTGCGCGTCGGCTACCCGGACGACCCCGCGAGCCAGGTCGGCCCTGTCATCGAGCCGGCCACAGGCAAGCTGAAGAAGGCGCTGACCGAACTCGGCGTCGGGGAGCGGTGGCTCGTCGAGCCACGGCAGCTCGACGACACCGGCCGGCTGTGGTCGCCAGGTGTGCGCACGGGAGTGGTCGCCGGGTCGGAGTTTCATCGCACGGAGTACTTCGGCCCGGTGCTCGGAATCATGTTCGCACCGACGCTCGGCGATGCGATCAGGCTCTCGAACCAGATCGAGTACGGGCTCACCGCCGGACTCCACACACAGGACCCGGTCGAGCTCGGAGAGTGGCTCACCCGGATCGAGGCCGGAAACCTCTACGTCAATCGCGGAATCACCGGCGCCATCGTGCAGCGTCAGCCGTTCGGGGGCTGGAAGAGGTCGTCCGTCGGGCCAGGCGCAAAGGTGGGTGGGCCGAACTACCTCGTCGGGCTCGGATCGTGGCAGCCGGACTCAGGCTCATCGAGTCCCACGCTGCACCTGCGCGGACTGGATTCACGCATCACCCGCATCATCGAGGCGGCGCAATCGTCGCTCGGCTATGAGGAGTTCGACGTGCTGCGGCGTTCGGCGCTGTCGGATGCCATCGCGTGGGGCACGGAGTTCGGCGAGGTGAAGGATGCCTCTGGGCTCGGCGTCGAACGCAACCTGTTCCGCTACCGGCCGGTGCCCGTCGCAGTGAGGGTGAGCGGCGAGGCGGACCTCGGCGATGCGCTGCGTGTTGTGATCGCCGCTGTGCGCTCGCGGTCCCGCTTCAGCCTGTCGCTGGCATCCGGTCTGCCCGCGGCGGTGCGAGCCGTGCTCGGGGATCTCGATGTGCCGGTGTCTGTCGAAAGCGACGACGAGTGGATCGCCCGTGTTGCGGCGAGGGGCTCGGACGAGGTCGTCGAGGCGGGTCTGCCGCGGGCAGACCGTGTGCGTATCGTCGGCTCCGATGCCTCGCGTCTGGAGCTTCACCTGTCGCTCGCCCGTGCCGTCGACGGCGACCCGGACCTCGCGATCTACTCGGGCGCCATCACCCAGGCGGGCCGCGTCGAGCTGCTGCCGTTCGTGCGCGAGCAGTCGATCTCGATCACGGCGCATCGCTTCGGCACACCAGATCCGTGGAGCGGCGACGTCATCTAGCCACGAAGCGACGGTAGCAAAAAGTCACGAGGGGAGGACGCAATCAGCTCATTCGTCCTCACCTCGTGACTTTCTCCTCGCGTACCGAGCGAACGGGGTGGGGTCAGATGATGCGGCGCCCCTCACGCCGCGCCTCGCGCCAGTCCCTGACGAAGGCACGACAGATCACGAACAGGGTCGCCGCGACCACCACCGGCCAGATGAGTACGTACAGGGTGAGAAGAAAAACATCCATGACTGCTCCTAGCGAGAGGTCGGTGCGGGTTCGGCGTCGAGATCGCGTGTGTCGAAGTCGCCCGTCCGCTGTGTGATGAGGCTGAAGTCGAAGTTCTTTGTGCTTCTGAACGACATCAGGTAGCAGATCACTGTGCTCACAGCATAGGCAACGAGGGATCCGCTGAGCACCGTGTAGTCGTGAAGGAACCCGATGACGAACGGTGCCGAGATCACAGCCGCGGCGATGCCGACGATCAGGGCCACCTTCTTGCCGAAGAACCCGAACGCCATCAGGCCGAGCACAACGCCGATGCCGATCACCGAGAGAACGTCTATCGCGTAGCCCGTGACGCCGCTGAGCGGAATCAGCTCGAAACGCACGACGACGAACACCGCGAGCGCGGCGAGCACCGAGACGGTGAACGCTGCGTTGGTGACCTTGCCCCAGTAGAAGCTCGCGATGACGGGGAACACGAGCGCGCCCCAGAGCGCGCCGACGAAGACGAGCAGGTCGAGGATGTTCATCTGCCCGCTGGCGAAGAACAGCCCGGCTGCTGTCGCCACGATCATCGTGATCCGGCCGATCAGCAGCATCGTCTTGGGGTTCGCCTTGCCCTTGCGCGCGATGTTCTGGCCATAGACATCCGCCATCATGATCGATGACAGCGCGGCGAGATCGGAGTCGGCAGTCGACGACAGCGAGCCGATGATCATCACAAAGAAGATGCAGAGCAGAACCGGGCCGAGATAGGTGGACGCCATCTGCGGGATGATGTTGTTGACGTCGCCGTTCAACGGCTCGATGCCGAGATACAGCGCCATCACCCCGAGCATGCCGACGCCGATGATCGTGGCGCCGTAGCCCACTGTCGCCGTCACGAAGGTCCGCTTGATGAGATCCTCGCGAACGGCGAAGAGCCGCTGCGCGATCGTCTGATTGCCGATGGCATACGCCAGAACGGCGGCGATATACGGGGCGCCCTGGTTGAGGAAGGCGTCTGACGAGAAGAAGTTGCCCTGCTCCGGCGTGAGGTTCTTCGCCCCGTCGACGAATATGGAGGGACCGCCGGCGAGAAAGAACACGGCCGGAACGATGATGACCACCGCACCGAGCATGGCGACGACCTGAGCGAAGTCGGTGAGCACTGACGCGCGGAATCCGGACCACAGGGTGTAGAGCAGCACACCGGCGGCGATGAACAGCACCCCCTGGCCGAAGGTGAATGGCGAGAGCATCGAGATCAGAGCGCCGCCGGCGATGAAGTTCGAGGTGAGGCTGATCACGCTTCCGAGCACGTTCGACCCCGCGAGCATCAGCTGGCTCGACCGGCCGTGCCTGGCGCGCATCACCTCGGCGAGTGTGTGCGCGCGAGGGGCGACGGCGCGGATGCGCTTGCCGAACGGATAGATGAAGAGAATCATCAGCGCGCCCCAGAGGCCGTAGTGCACCGGGCCGGAGATTCCGTAGGTGTATCCGGACGTCGCAGACGCATACATGGACGAGGCCCAGATCCAGGTGGCCGTCATCGACGCGGCCGAGATGCCGAAGCCGATCCGGTGGCCGGCGTTCATATAGCCGTCCGCGTTCTCCTTCTTCTTGCCGATCACGATTGACATGACCATGGTTCCGCCGAAGAAGACGATCAGCAGACCGATGACCAGCGGCCCACCCAGTTGCTGCAGCTGAATACCCTCGGATTCCATCCGGTTCCTCTCATGAGGCGGGCGCCGGTTCCCGCGTTTTTTGGCACGCGCCAGCCCACGGGCATCACGGACATCGATCAGCGAGAGAGTCGCTGAGACCGGCGAGTGATTCACAGGCGCTCGGTGCCCGGCAACGGCCGGGCGGGGCGGCGGTCACACGTCTCAGCGCTCGAATCGATTCAGGGCGCTGAGTGGTGTCTCGCACCGGTGTGAATCAAGATGAGCGACGAAGGAGCAGGACCATCGCAACCCCTTCACCATAGCAACGTCCCACCACAATCCGACAAATCGGGTCTTCTCGTCGTCAGTCGCGATGGGCGCGGAGCATACTTGACCCATGGCATCCGTCTCGCCCGGCACGAGAATGACCACGTCGCAGCGGCGCGTGCTTCTCGTCGCCGTCCTCGCCTCGTTCGTCGCCTTTCTCGACGGCTCGATCATCAACGTCGCGCTGCCTGCGATCACCGGTGAACTGGGCGGCGGTCTTCCCGTGCAGCAGTGGGTCGTCGACGCCTACCTGCTGACGCTCGGTGCGTTCATCCTGCTCGCCGGGTCGCTGTCGGATGCCTTCGGCCGGGTGAAGGTACTGGCCGCCGGTCTCGTCTGGTTCGGTGTCACCTCGCTGTTGTGTGCGATCGCTCCGACCGCCGAGCTGCTCATTGCCGCGCGTGCTCTGCAGGGGGTGTCTGCTGCGCTGCTCGTGCCCAGTTCGCTGGCGATCATCATCTCGACCTTCAGCGGTGTGGCGCAGGCGCGGGCGATCGGCACATGGACCGCATGGACGGGCACGGCCATGATCGTCGGACCTCTGCTCGGCGGTGTGCTCGTCGACGCGCTCTCGTGGCGGCTCGTCTTCGGCATCAACGTGCTGCCGATCGCGATCACCCTGTGGCTGTTGAGCCGGATCGAGCGCGTGCCGCGTTCCGCGGAGCGGCCGCGCATCGACTACCTCGGCGCCGCACTGGGCGCCGTCGGCCTCGGCGGACCCGTGTTCGCGCTCATCGAGCAGGCGCGATACGGATGGCAGAGTCCGGTGGTGTGGGTTCCGCTGGTCGTCGGCGTCGCCTGCATCGGAGTGTTCCTCTGGTGGGAGCACCGGGCGGCGCAGCCCATGATGCCGCTCGGTCTCTATCGTGTGCGCAACTTCTCTGCGGGGAACGCGGCGACCCTGTTCATCTATGCCGCCCTCGGTTTCGGTTTCTTCGTGCTGGTGATCTATCTGCAGCAGGTCGCGGGCTGGACCGCCTTCTTCGCGGGTCTCGCCACCCTGCCGCCGACGATCGTGATGCTCCTTCTCTCATCACGCGTCGGCGCGTTGGCCGGCCGGTTCGGCCCGCGGTTGTTTATGACCGTCGGCCCGATCGTGGCGGGCGGTGGTTTTCTGATGATGCTCACCGTCGGAACCGTCGTCGACTACTGGTGGCAGGTGCTGCCTGGGCTTGTTGTGTTCGGCCTCGGGCTGTCGATCACCGTCGCCCCGCTCACGAGCGCGATCCTCGGTTCGATCAACCCGGCGAACGCGGGAATCGGGTCGGCGATCAACAACGCGGTCGCGCGCATCGCCGGTCTGATCGCGATCGCGTGTGCCACACTCATCGTCGGTGACGTTCTCGACATCGACGGCTTCTCGCGTGCGATGGTCGCGACGGCCCTGATGCTGTTCGCCGGCGGAGTCATCTCGTGGTTCGGCATCCGCAACCCCGCAGGCGCGCCCGCCTCAGAAGCGGCGTGAGCCGTCAGACGGCTCGGTGACGCTCGATCAGGTCGCCCGCCATCGACGCCGCCAGTTTCGCGGCGTCTTGGTCTCCCTCGGCGGCAGACACGATGGACCCTTTCATCAGGATGTGCCATGACCGGGCGAAGACCCGTGTGTCGGTGAGCCCGGCCTCGATCGCCAGGTTCTCGACGACATCTCGGATGTGGTCGAGGTGCTCGATGCTCGCGAGGGTGAGCGGATGCCCCGGGCCCATCTCGAGCAAGACGTTCACGAACGGACATCCCTCGTAGTCGTCGCGCCGGAACCACTCGTCGAAGATGTCGAAGATGGCGAGCAGCTGGTCTTCTGCGGTCATGCCGCGGCTTCGGGCGCCTGCCTCGACTGTTCCATGGGTCCACAGCTCTTCGCGTCGCTCGAGGAACGCGATGACGAGATGGTCTTTCGAGGGGAAGTGCCGATAGAACGTGGCGAGTGCGACATCTGACCGCTTGACCAGCTCTTCTACGCCCACGTCGCGGATGGCGCGGGCGGAGAACAGGTCGTAGGCGGTCGAGAGAATGCGCTCGTGTGCGGCCATCGATGTCTCTGGTGACATTGGCACCGAGTCTAGCTTGACAGTCCCGTTGCGTGAACTGAGAATAAAGAGCGATCACTCTTGTTCATCACACCCCGTGAAGCCTGAACAGTGTCATCGAACGAGCACCGAAAGGGTCGGGGACAGACTTGGCGCATCTTGTTTATGCCGAACACAGCGAGTACGAGTTCGACGAGCGCACGCTCGTGCACGTCAAGACGGCAGTCGGGGCCAAGCTGCGCCGCGGAGAGTGCTTCTATCTGAGCTGGGACACAAAAGACGATGACAGCGGTCGGGTGACGTTGTGGATCTCGCCCACCATTCCCTTGCAGTTCCACTTCGACGAGTCAGAACCGCCCGCGCTCGACCGCGAGTGGCTCGAAGAACTGTCCCTGACCTCGCACAGCCTGCGCGGTATGGTGGTCGACGCTCCACGGGGTGCGAGAGCGCGTCGCCACGGGGCGGATGCCGTCGAGAGCGATGTGGAACAGGCATCCGGATCGGCGGCAGCTGCTGACGGGATGTCGCTCACTCGCTGAGCACGATATTCCGCTGAAGGCATGCGTTCTGCACCGGCGTCTTCGGCCGTCAATCGCGCTCGCCGAGGGCTGCCCGCACCAGAGCGAGTCCCCTGGCGGAGTCGATTCCGAGTTGTGTGATGCGCTCGGCATATGCCATGGCCGCCATCTGCGCCTTTTGAAGCGTTGGATCGCCCGTGGTTGCGATGAACGACCCATTGCGCCCTCTGGTCTCGATGACGTCGTCCGCCTCGAGTTCGCGGTAGGCGCGGGCGACGGTGTTCACCGCCAGGCCCAGATCTGAGGCGAGGGCGCGAACCGGTGGCAGCTTGTGCCCGGGAACGAGATCGCCCGATTGCACGCCGGCGAGAATCTGGGTCCGCACCTGCTCGAACGGCGGAACGGGGCTGGCCGGATCGATGCTGAAGTCCACGGCAACACCCTACTGCGGTACGCTCGCCGCATGGCAGAGCGCGTGTGCGATGTTCTTGTTGTCGGAGCGGGACCGACCGGACTGATGCTCGCGAACTGGCTCGCCCGGCTCGGGGTCGACGTTGTGATCGTCGATCGCAAAGACGGCCCCACCCGCGAGTCGCGGGCGCTCGGTGTGCAGGCCCGCAGCGTGGAGATCTATGACCAGCTCGGTGTGATCGACAGTGTGCTCGCCGAGAGCCGGCAGGTGCCGACCCTGGTGCCCGGCTATGAGCGGCGCTCGTTCGGCCCGATCCCGATCGGGGAGCTGGGCACGGGACTGACGCCGTACCCGCGCATCTACATCCTGGAGCAGAGCCGCAACGAACAGATTCTTCTCGACGCTCTGCGCGAGACCGGGCACGACGTGATGTGGAGCCGTTTGCTCGAAGACCTGACCGTCGGCGAGTTGCCCGACGGTGCGCATCCGTCGGATGCGTCACATCACCCGGTGGTCGCGACGTTCTCGAACGATGCGGGCGAAGGCGGGGGCGACGTGGTGGGCGACACCGAACCGCTCACCGTGCGGGCGCGGTACTGCGTCGGCGCAGACGGGTCGTCTTCTGCCGTGCGAAAGCTCAGGGGGATCCCCTTCGATGGGCTCACGAACGAGCACATCTTCTATGTCTGCGATGCGCGCGGTGTGAGTGGGATCCGGCGGGGCAGCATCAACGTGCGATTCGGGCACACGGAGTTCCTGCTCAGTTTTCCGATGGGCGGCGACCACGATCGGCTTCTCGGTGTGGTGCCGGCCGCGACGCGGGTGCGCGACGAAGACATCGTCGAAGACGAGGTGAGGCAGCGGATCGACGACACCTTCGGCGTCCGCTATCGCGACAGCGCCTGGTTCGCGACGTACCGGGTGCATCACCGGATGGCATCCGTGTTCAGAGACGGACCGGTGTTCCTTGCCGGCGATGCCGCTCACGTGCATTCGCCCGTTGGCGCGCAGGGGATGAACACCGGGCTGCAAGACGCACATAATCTCGCCTTCACGCTCGCCGATGTTGTGAAGGGCCGCGCGGATGACTCGGCACTCGACAGGTATGAGGCAGAACGGATGCCGGTGGCCAGAAATCTGGTGGAGACCACGGACCGGGTGTTCGCTTTCGTCACCTCTGATCGTGTGGAGGCGCGGCTGGTTCGTCGATGGGTGCTTCCGCTTGTGATGCCGATCGCAACGCGAGTGGTGCCCGGGGCCAGGGGCGCGAACCGTCTGTTTCAGTATGTGTCGCAGATTCGCATTCACTACTGGATGGGCGATGAGGCGCGCGAGCGCGCCCGCGGCGTCCGCGATGCGGTGGTGGGGAGGCGGCTTGTGTGGGTGCCGACGGCGGACGGGTCGAATTTCGACAGTCTGCGGTCGTTGGAATGGCAGGTGCATGAGTACGGTCGTGTCGATCCAGCGGTCGTGAGGCGGATCGGTGACGAGCTGGGCGTCGCGGTTCGGGTGTTCCCTGCCGCTGCGCGGACCCCGCTCGTCGCCGGTATGTTCTATCTCGTCAGAGACGGGTTCGTCGCGGCGAAGGCGCGAGCGAGCGACGCGTCTCGGGTGTTTCGGGTGTTCGTGAATCGGGTCCAGGCGCCCCGGCCATAAGGTCCGGAGATCTGCGGGAGAGCAGAGAGATGCCCGCGTTCCACCTCCGGGCGATCCTGATGCGCGCCTCGACCACCGCGGTGATATCGGCACGGCGCAGCACCGCGTCCCAGTCCTCCGGAACATCGAGGGCGGTGAAGAACAGGCCAGCCGTCCTTTCGCTACCGCTCTACTTGTCTGAGGAGTTGTGTTAGATTCTACCCGTGCTCGCACTCGGACTCCTTCTTCTTCGCCGCCACGGCGGGGCCTAGCCAGACCGGCTCCCCGCCGTGGAGCCGCTCCCTGCGCCGGTCTCCTCAGCAGCACACCGAAGAAGGACCCGATATGACCAGCGCACCATTCCCTCGCATCTCCACCCCGGCCGGCACCATTCCCGCGGACGCTCCGGCATGGAACCGGCAACGACACTCGCAGATGCCCTCCCGCCGCTACCGGGAGGTCTACTCCCGCGTCGACGTTCCTCTCACCGAACGCGACTGGCCCACCCACCGCCTGACTCGGGCGCCGCTGTGGGTGCCGGTCGACCTGCGCGACGGCAACCAGGCGCTGGCCGAGCCGATGGACCCGGCCCGCAAGCGCCGCTTCTTCGAGCTGATGGTCGCGATGGGCTACAAGGAGATCGAGGTCGGCTACCCGTCCGCGTCACAGACGGACTTCGACTTCGTGCGTCTCCTCGCCGAGTCCGACATCGCCCCCGAGGATGTCACCATCGTCGTCTTCACCCCGGCCCGCCGCGACCTGATCGAGCGCACCGTCGACTCGATTCGCGGCATCCGCAAGCCGGTGGTCATCCACATGTACACCGCCACCGCACCCACCTGGCGCGATGTTGTGCTCGGCAAGGAACGCGACGAGGTGCGCGAGCTGATTCTCGCCGGCGGCCGTGACGTGCTCGAGTTCGCCGGGCACCTGCCGAACGTTAGGTTCGAGTTCTCTCCGGAGGTCTTCAACCTCACCGAGCCGGACTACGTCCTCGAGGTCTGCGACGCCATGACCGAGCTGTGGGACGCGACGTGTGGGCGGCCGGTCATCGTGAACCTTCCGGCCACGGTCGAGGTCGCGACGCCGAACGTGTATGCCGACCAGATCGAGTACATGCACAAGAACCTGGGCCGCCGCGACGCGGTGATCCTCTCGGTGCACCCCCACAACGACCGCGGCACCGGCATCGCCTGCGCGGAGCTGGCTGTGCTCGCGGGCGCGCAGCGCGTCGAGGGATGCATCTTCGGCAACGGCGAGCGGACCGGCAACGTCGACATCGCCACCCTGGCTCTGAACCTGCACGCACAGGGGATCGACCCGATGATCGACTTCTCCGACATCGACGAGATCCGCCGTACCGTCGAGTACTGCAACCGCATCGACGTGCATCCCCGGCATCCCTACGTCGGCGACCTCGTGCACACCGCGTTCAGCGGCACCCACCAGGATGCGATCAAAAAGGGCTTCGCCGAGCACCGGAGCCGGGCGACAGCCGAGAACCGCCCCGAGCGAGACATCGAGTGGCGGGTGCCCTACCTGCCCATCGACCCCGCCGACATCGGGCGGACCTACGACGCGGTCATCCGGGTCAACTCCCAGTCCGGCAAGGGCGGCATCGCCTACCTGCTCGAAACCGAGTATGGGATCGAACTGCCCCGTCGTCTCCAGATCGACTTCGCGCGTCGAGTCCAGGAACGCACCGACACCACCGGTCTCGAGATCGACCCGCCACAGT
Organism: Okibacterium endophyticum; assembly: GCF_054780075.1. Classification (NCBI taxonomy): domain Bacteria; kingdom Bacillati; phylum Actinomycetota; class Actinomycetes; order Micrococcales; family Microbacteriaceae; genus Okibacterium; species Okibacterium endophyticum. Next base: position 303,656 of record NZ_BAAGXA010000002.1, read on the forward strand.
TGCTCGAGCTCTTCGAGTCCGTTTACCTGACCGCCGACGCCGACGCCGACGGCATCGAGCTCGTCGATCTCGAATCTGTCAGCCACAACGGGATCAGCCGCACAACCATCAGCCTGCGCATCGACGGAGTCGAGCACAGCGCCACCTATAACGGCATCGGTCCCGTCGACGCCACCATCCGGTTGCTCACGGAGCAGCACATCGGTGTCGAGATCCTCTCTCTGCACCAGTCCTCGGTCACGGCCGGGAGCGACAGTGACGCGCTGACCGTGATCGAATACCGCAACAGCGCCGGCACCCACTGGACGGCCGGGCGAGACCGGTCGGTCCTCACCGCCAGTGTGAACGCGGTGCTCTGTGCCGCCCGCGCGACCGCAGACGCCCTCACGTCAGCCTGACCGTCTCCCGAACCGTGCGCGGTCACAACGGTCTCGGATCGCACGTGCGCTGCTCGCCGAGGCTGGTCGACGGCCGACGCGCGCCGACAGCACATCGTCGCCGTGTGGTCATCTTGCGTTCACCCTCTGGCTACGTCGAATCCGTAGACAGGGACGGAACCCGTTCGGCCATCCCTGGAGAACCATGTCTGCATTCCGGCGAAACCCCCGCCGCACCCTCACGGCAACGGCGGTGACCGCCGCAGCGATCATCGCAGGATCATGCCTCGTCGCGGCTCCCGCCGTCGCGGCTCCCGCCGCCGTTGTGCCCGCGCCGGTATCGACGTCTGCCGAAGACGCGGCGCTCAGCCTCTCGCCCGTCGGCTCATATGAGACCGGCATCTTCGATGAGTCCGCCGCCGAGATCGTGACCTTTCACGCGGCGACCCAGCGGCTCTTCGTTGTGAACGCCCAGGCCGGCGCGATCGACGTGCTCGACGCACAATTCGTCACGGCGCCCACGAAGCTCTTCTCGATCGCCGGAGAAGGCGTCGCGAACTCCGTGGCGGTGCGCGAGGACGGACTCGGCGTCATCGCACTCGAATCGACGACAAAAACCGATCCGGGCACACTCGTCTTCTTCGACGCAGCCGGTGACGGCACAGTGCTCGGCACGGTCACCGTCGGCGCCCTGCCAGACATGGTCACCATCTCTGCAGACGGCAGCTATGCGATCGTCGCGAATGAGGGCGAGCCGAGCGAGGACTTCACCGTCGACCCAGAAGGCTCGGTCAGCATCGTCGCCCTGCCGGCCACTGTCGACGCGGCAGCGCAGAGCGATGTGCGCACGGCCGGCTTCAACGACTACGAGACAGACGGATCGAAGACGCTCCCCGACGATGTGCGCGTCTTCGGGCCGGCGCCGCACGGCGACGACAAGCCGATCTCGCGCAACCTCGAACCCGAGTACATAACCATAGACGGCGGCACGGCATACGCGGCGCTGCAAGAGGCGAACGCTGTGGCCGTGATCGACATCGCGACGGCAGAGGTGACGGATGTCTGGCCGCTCGGATCCAAAGACCACGGTATCGAGGGCAATGGAGTCGACGCCTCTGACCGTGACCCTGAAGATGCGCCGACGTTCAACATCCGTACGTTCGAAGGCCTCAACGGCGTGTACATGCCCGACGGGCTGAACGCGTACACCGTCGGTGGCGAGACCTACCTGGTGAGCGCGAACGAGGGCGACGCCCGCGAGTGGGGCGACTATGAGGAGGGCGTCCGGGTGAAAGACCTGGGCGAAGACGGAACGATGCCCGTCTGCGAGACGAGCCCACTCGCAGGCCTGACCGGCGACGGTGATCTCGGGCGGCTGAACGTCACCACGGAGAACGGTCTCAACGACGACGGCACCTGCTATGAGGAGCTCTATTCCTTCGGCAGCCGTTCGTTCTCGATCTGGACGACGGACGGTGAGCAGGTCTTCGATTCCGGCCAGGACTTCGAAGAGATCACACACGCGGCGAACCCCGAGTTCTTCAACTCGAACCATTCGGAGTCGAACCTCGAGGGCCGGAGCGACGACAAAGGACCTGAGCCGGAGAACCTCACCATCGGAGAGGTCGACGGCCGCACCTATGCCTTCATCGGATTCGAGCGTGTCGGCGGAGTCGCCGTCTATGACATCACCGACCCTGCCGCATCGGCCTTCGTGACCTACGTGAACAACCGCGACTTCTCGCAGTCGGTCGAAGACGGCGGCGATCTCGCCGCGGCGGGCGATCTGGGACCGGAAGGCCTCACGTTCATCTCGGCAGACGACTCGCCGAACGGTCAGCCATTGCTCGCGGTCGGCAATGAGGTCTCTGGCACCACAACGTTCTTCGCCATCCAGTCGAAGACGGCAGACACCACAACCGTGCAGGTGCTCGGCATCAACGACTTCCACGGACGCATCGAGGCCAACGGCGCAGAGGCGGGCGCCGCTGTGCTTGCCGGAGCAGTGAACGAGCTGAGCGCCGTCAACCCGAACACCCTGTTCGTGTCGGCCGGTGACAACATCGGCGCATCGACCTTCACCTCGTTCTCGCAGCAGGACAACCCGACGATCGACGCACTGGTCGCCGCAGGGCTGCAGACCTCAGCGGTCGGCAACCACGAGTTCGACCAGGGTTTCGCAGACCTCGCCGAACGGGTCATTCCGCGATACGGTGACGGCGGCTTCGCGCTCGGTGCGAACGTCTATGACGAGGCGACAGGCGAGCCGGTGCTCGACGAGTACAGGGTGTCAGTGGTCGACGGCGTGCGCGTCGGTTTCATCGGAACGGTGACCGAGCAGACCGCGGCGATGGTCTCGCCGGCAGGCATCGAGGGCATCGTCTTCGGCGACCAGCTCGAGGCCGCCAACCGCGTCGCCGCTGAGCTGCAGGACGGCAACACCGAGAACGGCGAGGCGGATGTCATCGTGCTGCTCACTCACGAGGGCTCAGCCGGATCCGACTGCGCAGCGATCGCGACCGAAGACACGCTCTATGGCGACCTCGTGCGCGGTGCATCGAACCAGATCGACGCCATCCTCTCTGGTCACACCCACCAGTCGTACAACTGCTCGTTCCCGGTCGAGGGCTGGGCAGACGGGCTCGAGCGTCCGGTGATGCAGGCGCACCAGTACGGCACCACTCTCGATCAGCTTGAGATCGAGGTGAACAGGTCCGATATGTCGATCGCGTCGATCACCTCGGCTCTGCTCCCCTTGACCGAAGAGGTCGGCGAGGGAGATGACGCCGAGATCGTGCCTCTGTATCCCGCCGATCCGGAGGTCGCCGCGATCGTGGCAGCGGCCGCGGACGCCGCTGAAGAGGTCGGTGCTCAGGAGATCGGGTCGATCAGCGCCGACATCACACGCGGGGGCGAGAACGGGTCTGACCGCGGTGTGGAGTCATCGCTCGGAAACCTGGTCGCAGACATGCAGCTCTGGGCCACCTCCAACGAGAACTTCGGCGGAGAGCCGGCGCAGATCGCACTGATGAACCCGGGCGGGCTCAGGGCCGATCTGTTGTACGGCGAAGACGGCACCGTCACCTATATGGACGTCGCCAGTGTGCAGCCGTTCGGCAACACCCTGTGGACGATAGACCTCACGGGTGCGCAGCTCAAGCAGGTTCTCGAGGAGCAGTGGCAGCCAGACGGATCGTCCAGGTCCAAGCTTCACCTCGGTGTCTCCGAGGGTTTCAGCTACGAGTACATCGAAGACGCTCCCCGCGGTGAGCACATCGTGTCGATGACGTTCGACGGACAGCCCGTCGACGACGCACAGGTGTTGCGCGTGGCGACGAACTCGTTCCTTGCGGCGGGCGGCGACAACTTCACGACCTTCGCCGAGGGTGCGAACGCCGCAGACTCCGGGCAGATCGACCTGGTCGCCGCCGTCGAGTACTTCAAAGCGCACGATGTGGTCGACCCGGCCCCGCTGGGTCGTGCTGTGCTCGTCGCTCCCGGTGCCGAACCTGGCAGCGACGGCGGTCGAGACCCGGGGGCGGGCGCCGGCGCCGAAAACACAAGCGGCTCCGCAAGCGAGGGAAACCTCGCCTCCACCGGAGCGAACGTCGGGTTGATCGCCGGGCTCGGTGTTCTGCTCGCGCTCGCGGGCGGTATGCTCCTGCGCCGCCGTCGGCTGTTCCTCGGGGCAGACGATGGCTTGACGCCGCGAAGCTGACGCACGCGAAACGGATGCCCCGGTGCCAGCTGGCACCGGGGCATCCGTCGTGCGGCGGAGCGCCTGAGCGTCAGTCGTCGGGATGCTGGCGCTGCTCCACCATCCGCTGGAGCAGAGCGTCCGGCAGATCGACGTGCGAGGCTTCACCCGTGCTGATGGTGCCGTCGTCTGTGCCGCTGTCGCCGTTCAGCGCTGTCACCCAGTTGTGCAGGTGCTCCATCTTGAGGTCGAGCTTGTTCGCCGCGTCTGCGGCCTCGCGCAACTCGTCGAGCAGCGTCGCGGGCACCACGCGGTTGTACTTGTAATAGATCTTGTGCTCGAGGCTGGCCCAGAAGTCCATGGCGATGGTGCGGATCTGCAGCTCGATCTTCACCTGCTGCGCGTGGTCGGACATGAACACGGGAACCTCGATGATGGCGTGCAGACTCTTGTAGCCGTTCGGTTTCGGGTTCTTGATGTAGTCGCGCACCTGCACCACCGTCACATCCTGCTGACCGGCGATCATGTCGAAGATCTTGTAGGTGTCTTCGATGAAGCTGCAGGTCACGCGCACACCGGCGATGTCGTGGATATTCTCGCGCACGGCCTCGATCGTTGGCTCGCATCCCTTGCGCTGCACCTTCGCAATGAGGCTCTCCGGTGACTTCAGCCGCGAGCTGACATGCTCGATGGGACTGTAGGCGTGACGGTGGCTGAACTCCTCTTTGAGGATGTTGATCTTCGTCATCACCTCGTCGATGCCGAACTTGTACGACAGCATAAAGCTCGTGAAATCGTCTCGAAGCTGACGGATGTCGTCGACACGCGTTGAGAGGGATCCGGTCTGCAGTTCTTGCGTCACGGTCGTTATCCTGTCACGCACTGCTGACGGTTGCCTCCATCTTTCCTTTCTGAGCCCACAGCGAGGCCGGGGCCCGTTATGAGGCGCGGGCCGAGATGCGCACGAGGTGTGTGAGCCGGGTGAGTAGGCTGACAGCATGGGTGGCGCGCACAGCAGAGGTCGAGCACACAACGGCAGTCCGATGAGGGTGACAGTGACAGGAGCGGGCGGCCAGATCGGTTATGCACTGCTGTTCCGCATCGCGTCCGGGCAGCTGCTCGGGCCCGAGACGCCCATCGAGCTGAGGCTGCTCGAGATTCCTCAGGGAATCGCCTCCGCCGAGGGCACGGCTCTCGAACTCGCAGACTGTGCGTTTCCGCTGCTCGCCTCCATCGACGTGACGGATGTCGCCGCCCGCGCGTTCGATGGAGCGAACATCGCGCTCCTGGTCGGCTCGCGGCCGAGAGGCCCCGGTATGGAGCGCGCGGACCTTCTTGAGGCGAATGCGGGGATCTTCGGCCCGCAGGGCGCCGCCATCGCGGAGCACGCCGCAGACGACATCCGTGTGACCGTCGTCGGGAATCCCGCGAACACCAACGCACTGGTCGCACGTGCTCACGCACAGGAGATTCCAGACAATCGGTTCACGGCGCTGACGAGACTCGATCACAACCGGGCGTTGCACCAGCTCTCCGGCGCCGTCGACGTGCCGACAACGGCGATCCGCGGACTCACGATCTGGGGCAATCACTCGTCGAGCCAGTATCCGGATGTTTCGCACGCGACGGCGAACGGCACACCCGTGCGAGAACTCGTCGACGACGAGTGGCTGACAACGGAGTTCATTCCCCGGGTGGCGCGCAGAGGCGCAGAGATCATCGAGGTGCGTGGGGCGTCGTCAGCTGCATCCGCCGCGTCGGCCACGATCGACCACGTCTCGGACTGGGTCAACGGAACGCCGCAGGGGGAATGGACGAGTGTCGCTCTGCCGTCAGACGGCAGCTACGGTGTGCCGGAGGGACTCGTCTCGTCGTTCCCGGCCGAATCGGTCGACGGGCAGTGGCGTATTGTGCAGGGGATCGAGATCAATGGATTCTCTCGCTCGCGGATCGATGCGTCCGTGCGCGAACTCGTCGAGGAGCGCGATCTGGTGCGCGAACTCGGGGTGCTGCCCTAAAGCGACACGTGTATGGCCAGACGGGCTTGTCACACCGCAGCGATCGGAGTGACATGTGTACATGGAGGTCGCAGCGTGGCTCGGCTGGTTCGGGTGGCTGGACGCGGGCGATTACGAGATCGCCAGGCTGGTGCTGCAGCGCGGCACCGCCGCTGTCTTCGCCATAGCGTTTCTCTCGACGGCCATGCAGTTCCGCGCGCTGCTGGGCGAGAACGGCTTGATGCCCGCTCCGGATCTCATCGCGCGCACACCCGCCTCTGCCTACCCGAGCCTGTTCAGATGGAGATACAGCGACAGGATGCTGCTCGCCGTCGCCTGGACGGGGTTCGCCATCGCCGCGCTGCTTGTGATCGGTGTGCCGCAACTCGGCCCGCCCTGGGTTCCGCTCGTCGCCTTTCTCCTCTGCTGGGGTCTCTATCTGTCTGTGGTGAACATCGGCCAGACCTTCTATGGCTTCGGCTGGGAGTCGCTCCTGCTCGAGGCGGGGTTCGTTGTGGCGTTCCTCGGCTCGAACGAGGTGGCTCCGCCGCTGCTCGTCATCCTCTTCACCCGGTGGCTCGTCTTCCGACTGGAGTTCGGCGCCGGAATGATCAAGATGCGCGGCGGCCGTGAGTGGCGTGATCTCACGGCGCTGATGTACCACCACGAGACCCAGCCGATGCCGAACCCGCTCAGCCGGTTCGCACACCTGTTGCCGGCTCCGGTGCACAAGGCCGAGGTGCTCGGCAACCATTTCGCACAGCTCGTCGTGCCGTTTTTTCTCTTCGCTCCGCAACCTGTGGCATCCGTCGCCGCGCTCATCGTCATCGTGACCCAGCTGTGGCTCGTGATCACGGGCAACTTCGCCTGGCTCAACTGGATCACCATCGTGCTCGCCTTCGCCGGAATCAGCGACAGCTTTCTGCACGCGCTGTTCCCGTTCATTCCGCAGGACCTCGGCACCGATGCGGCGTCGCCGGTGTGGTGGACGATTCTGGTGGCGCTCGCCGTCGGTCTGCTCGTGGTGCTCAGCTGGAAGCCGCTGCGCAACCTGTTCGCACGTCGTCAGCTGATGAACGCGAGCTTCAACCGCTGGCACCTCGTCAATGCCTATGGCGCATTCGGAACGGTGACGAAGGAACGCTACGAGGTGATCGTCGAAGGGTCAGACGACGAACGGGCCGGCCACGACGGCGAAGGTGTGACCTGGCTCGAATACGAGTTCAAGGGAAAACCGGGAGACCCGCACCGGATGCCGCGGCAGTTCGCGCCCTATCACCTGCGACTCGACTGGATGATGTGGTTTCTCGCGCTCGGCGCACGAAACGAAAGCTGGTTCCACGTGCTGCTGCTCAAGCTGCTGATGGCCGATCGGGCGACGCTGCGACTGCTGCGGGTCGACCCTTTCGAGGGCGCCGCGCCGCGCTGGATACGCGCCCGGCTGTTCCGCTACCGGTTCACCACGAGGGCTGAACGTCGTCAGACCGGCGACTGGTGGGTTCGCGAACCCGTGGCGTATCTCGTGCGCCCGGTCAGCCTGGATCCGTCCCACCCACGGTGAGTGTCTCGAAAGCAGCAAAACCGTGATCCGGAGCTCGGTTGGCCGCTTTTTGGACACTCACCGTCGGAGCCGGCCGCTGGCGGCCGAGCCCGTGCCTGGGGGCGAGCGGATGGCTCTCGCTTGTAGGCTTGTTGCTCGCGGCGCTCGACCGCGAGGAAGGGATGGACGTGGCCGACGCGCTCGTGATCATCCCGACCTACAACGAGCGCGACAACATCGGTCCGGTCGTCGCTCGCGTGCGTTCCGCCGTTCCTGACGTCGACGTGCTCGTCGTCGACGATGACTCGCCAGACGGCACGGGCGCGCTCGCCGATGAGCTGGCAGCCGCCGACCGACAGGTGCACGTGCTGCACAGGCCGCGCAAGCAGGGCCTCGGAATGGCATACGGACAGGCGTTCAGATGGGGGCTCGAGCGCGGATACCGCCTGCTCGTCGAGATGGACGCAGACGGATCCCACCAGCCCGAGCAGCTCCAGACGCTTCTCGACGCGGCAGATGCCGGGGCAGACGTTGTGCTCGGGTCGCGCTGGGTTCCCGGCGGCGGCGTCGTCAACTGGCCGTGGCATCGCGAGTGGCTCTCGCGCGCGGGCAGCACCTATGCCAGGGTCGTTCTCGACCTGCCGCAGAGGGATGTCACCGGCGGATACCGTGTGTTCACCGCAGACGCGCTCCGTCGCATCCGTCTCGACGGGGTGCACAGCCAGGGCTACGGCTTTCAGGTCGACATGCTCTGGCACGCGCACCGAGAGGGCCTGCGCATCGTCGAGGTGCCGATCACGTTCGTCGAACGCACCGCCGGCGCCTCGAAGATGACGACGGGCATCGTGCTCGAGGCGATGTGGCGGGTGACCTGGTGGGGGATCACCACACTTCCCGCGCGGCTGCGTGCGCGCTGAACGAGTGCGTCCCGTCGGCGAGGAGTTTCTGCGTCATTCTGCAGGGAGAAGGCGGCGCGCGGTGCGCAGATGAATCTGAGTGCGCGTGCCGAGCCCCGCCGATGGCAGGTTCCGAGACGAGGCGGAGCATCCGTCACCAGACGATGCGTTCCCACCTGTTCGTTGTCGCGTGGTGGAGAAGCGGGGCGTTTCGCCCGACGACCGCGGGCCGGCCGACGAGCTCGAGCATGGGGAGATCTGAGATGTCGTCGCCATACGCGGTGCTCGTCTGCCAGTCGACGGGGTGCGTTTTGTGCAGGGCTTGCATGGCGTTCGCTTTCGTCGATCCGAGCATCTGCACGTCGAGCTCACCGGTGAGCACCCCGTCGACGATGGTCGGCTGCGAGCAGAGCACGGTGGCGCTGAGGACTGTTGCGAGAGGCTCGAGGCACGGCGCCCAGGAGCCCGAGACGAGGACTATCCGGTGGCCGCTCTGGTAATGCCAGATGAGTCGGTCGAGTACCGGCCGGTGGAAGAGCGTCGACTCGTCCAGGCTGGTGTACCAGTTGTTCCCGGCCGCCAGCAGGGCATCCCAGTGCTCGCCGGCGAAAGCCCGGAAGTAGGCGCGGTTGACGGTGGAGCGGCCGGCCCCTGCATCCACAAGCTCTTGCAGGCCCGCCACGCGCGCGGCGACCGTTCGGCCTCCGGGCGTTCGCGTGTAGTACATCAGAAAGCTGGTCAGGCTTTGGGCGCTGATCAGCGTGCCGTCGACGTCGAAGAAAGCCGTTGTGGTTCCGTGACTCATGGCGCGGGGATCTCGTGAGCAACGGAAGCGGTCGCGTGAACACCGCCGAACTCCACGGCGAGCTCGCTCGCACGCCAGCGTGACGAACCGCGCTCGAGCAGTGTCGTCTTCGTTGTTCGGAGCGCGGATGAGATCCGGCCGCGAGGAACGCGATCGGGACCTGTCGCCGAAAGCGTGATCTTGCGAAGCCAGAAGGTGTTGCTGTCTGCGCGGGCGATATCGTCGATGGTATACATAAGCACCTGTCCGAGCTGAGCCGTCGTCACGAGGGCGTCGAGGTACGACACCGAGCGGCCGTATGCGGACTCCGCGTCTGCGCTGACGTGCGCGGGCTCGACCCTGTGACTGGTGTGCAGCGTCAGCTCGTTGAGGTCGACGCGGATGCTGGCGCTCGAGATCGTGGAACGCTTGTACGCAGAGCCGTAGATCCTCTGTTCGGCGGGCGCGAGGGCATCGGTGACGTTTTTGTATTCGGCATCGCGCCGGTCGCCGGATCCGCCCTCATGGTGAACAACGATCGTCGCCTTCGCTGCCCCGACCGTCACGTGAACATCGCTGATGGTGCGGCTCGTCCGTGTCGACGTGCCCGCAAGCGGGATGTCTCCCAGATCAAGGTGCGGCTTCGTGCCGGCGCGGAGCTCGATGGATGAGATCCAGCTCCGCCTGCGGTCCGCCGCGTTGAGACCGTTCTGATGGGCCACGCTGAGCTCCGCGAGACTCGCCGAGAGCACGATCATGTCGATCGTGCTCAGATGCGGCGCGAGCTGTCGATCCGCCTTGCTCGACCAGGCCTCGGGATAGGAGACCGCTCCGCGCGCTCGAAACCGAACGTGCGCTCCCTCGGTGTGGAGCACGGCATCCGTGATCTCGTGCGATATTCTGTGATACCCACGGCCGAAGTATCGGTCTCTTGCTGGCCCGAGGGCGTCGTCCAGCGAGTCGAACTGTGGTTGATTCATCGTCTGCTCCAGTGAACGTGAAGGGGTTGAGGTGGCCCAGCAGGAACGAGCGGTACGCACTTACAACGCCGTGCTCGATTCCGGCGCGCGAGAGTTCGCACGGCACGGCGTTCACGGCGCTCGGCTCGCGGACATCATCGCGGGCTCCGGCTACACCAAAGGCGCCGTCTACTTTCACTTCGACAGCAAGGAGTCCATCGCTCACGCCCTCGTCACCGAGAAACTCGATCTGTGGCCCGGTGTGATCGCGGAGGTGAACCAGCAGGGCCTGCGCGGGCTGGACGCGATCAAAGAGCTCGCGAGACACGTCGCACGTGTCTTCCGAGACGACCTCCGCGCCCGCGCGGCGGTTCGGGTGTCCCAGGAACTCGGCCTGGCAGCCGGTGAGAGCAACCCATACAAAAGATGGGCGTCGCTCCTCACCCTGCACCTGCAGCAGGGGATCGCCGACGGAACCGTGCGCGAAGACAAAGACGTGCACGACCTCGCAGAGGTCCTCGTCCAATGCTTCTTCGGAGTCCAGTCCGTCGCACAGGACACGAACACCTCTGACACCGTCGAGCAGCAGCTCGAACGCATGTGGGACATCGTTTTGCTCGGCGTCAAACCCCAGTGACGCAAGCGGGCGGCACATAACGGCCATAGCGCCCCTCTCGTCCACGGGCATTCTCTTCGAGCACAATATTTCCCAAAGCCTACCCCGTAGTATTTTCGTTCGGCGAGCTTGCTCGTTCTGCATGCCGGTCCCGCCGGGCCGGGCCGGCAGGCTGATACGACGTATCAGCTCATACCGTGCTGAATGGTACGATCGATCGCAGCAAAGTAGCTTGTGCCCAGCAGGTGCAGTCACCATGAGAAACGACGTTTTCATCAGAAACGAGCAGAGCGTGCCGGCGTACGTGGCCCCACCGCCTGGCAACCCGGCGCTGCGGTTGATCGTCGGCGGCATGGTCGGCGTCTTCGCTCTCCCGTTCGGACTGCTGGCGATCGCGTGCGTCGCCCTCGCCGGCTTCGTGTTCGCCGAGGGGCACCTTGTTCACGGTCCGGGTTGGGAGGCCGCGGAGAACACGTCGGCACTCCTGCTCGGGCTGATGGCCGCTGTCGCCTGGGTGTGTCTGCTCGCCGGCTGCTACGTGCTGATGGCCCGATGCCCGCTGGCGGCGTGGGGGCGGTTTCTGTTCGCGGTCGTTATGCTGCTTAACCTTGTGCTGATGGGAGTGGCCGCCGGGTTTCTGCTGTCGGGTCAGCCCTTTCTTCCCAAGGCATGACCTGCGCAGGTCTTCGCCGAACACGTTCGTACTGTGGAGCGCGGCCGGGAACATCCGACATGCGGCGGTTGTCCCCGGCCGGTCGATCGCATTGTGCTGGTCGTCTTATTTCTCCAGCGCCGGTTTGCGCGCAGGGGCCTTCTTCTTGGGCGCCGGGGCGGCAAGGGCCGCAGAGACGTTCCGCGACACCGGCGTCAGGCGTGCGAGCTGCGTGACGTGGCCAGGTTCCAGCTCGTCGAGGCTCGCAACGCCGAGCAGGCGCATCGTGCGCTCGATCTCGGCGCGCAGGATGTCGATGGTGCGGTCGACGCCCTCACGACCACCGGCCATCAGCCCATAGAGGTAGGCGCGGCCGATCATCGTGAATCGTGCGCCGAGGGCGACGGCGGCGACGATGTCCGCACCGTTCATGATGCCGGTGTCGAGGTGCACCTCTGTGTCTGCGCCGACCTCGCGCACGATCTCTGGCAGCAGGTGGAACGGAATCGGCGCCCGGTCGAGCTGCCGGCCGCCGTGGTTGGACAGGGTGATGCCGTCGACGCCCATGTCGGTGAGCCGCTTGGCGTCTTCGAGGTTCTGCACCCCCTTGACGACGACCTTGCCCGGCCACTGTTCCTTGATCCACGCGAGGTCGTCGAAGTCGACGGTCGGGTCGAACATCGTGTCGAGCAGTTCGGCCACCGTGCCAGACCAGCGGTCGAGCGATGCGAACGCGAGGGGCTCCGTGGTGAGAAAGTTGATCCACCACGCCGGACGGGGGATCGCGTTGATCACGGTCTTCGGTGTGAGCGACGGTGGGATCGACATGCCGTTGCGCTTGTCGCGCAGGCGGGCGCCGGCGACCGGAACGTCAACCGTCACCAGCAGGGTGTCGAACCCGGCTTTCGCGGCCCTGTCGACGAGGGCCATCGACCGGTCGCGGTCCTTCCACATGTAGAGCTGGAACCAGTTGCGCCCGTGCGGGTTCGCCGCCTTGACGTCTTCGATCGATGCGGTGCCCATCGTCGACAGCGCGAAGGGGATGCCCGCGGCGGCGGCGGCGCTCGCTCCGGCGTGCTCGCCCTCGGTCTGCATCATGCGCGTGAAGCCGGTCGGTGCGATGCCGAACGGCATGGCCACGGGCGCGCCGAGCACCTCGCGGGTGGTGTCGACGGACGAGACGTCGCGCAGGACAGAGGGATGGAACTCGATGTCTTCGAACGCCTGGCGAGCGCGCTTCAGCGAGATCTCGCCCTCCGCGGCCCCCTCCGTGTAGTCGAACGCGGCCTTCGGGGTGCGGCGCTGCGCGATCGCGCGAAGATCTGCGATCGTGAGCGCGGCATCCAACCGGCGCTTCTTGGCGTTGAGCTCGGGGGTCTTGAACTGCATCAGCGGCGCGAGGTCACGCACCTTGGGGATGCGGCGTTGAACCATGTGTGTCTCCTTCGGGGGTGAGCGGCGCTCGAGAGCCCCGTCTCGGCGTAGTAGGTCTCGATGTGCGAGCGGATGCCCGTGCGCGCCCGGTTGTGGTCGCCCGCCTCGATTGCGGCGACGATTCCGCGGTGCTCGCGCCTGAGGCGTTGGCTTGTGGTGCTCCACGAGGCGAGCCGGGGCACCCCGGCGATCACATAGGACTCGATCGACGAACGCAGGCCCGCCATCGTGGCCGTGATCACCTGGTTGCCGCTCGCTTCGGCGAGAGCGAGGTGGAACTGCGCGTCGAGCGCGAGGAACTCGACCTCGTTCGCAGCGTCGTCCATGGCGTCGAGAAGCACTCTGGCCTCGTCGAGGTGTGGCGCCGGGGGCGGGTTCTGGTCTGCGCGCTCCGCCGGGTCCTGGCGGCTGGAGGAGTGCCGGGCGAATGCCTCGGCGAGTTCTGCGGCGACCGCTGATTCGACGATGACACGGGTCTTCACCACGTCTTCGACGGCGAATCCCTGCGCGGCGACCTGCAGGCGCATGAGCGCAGACATCCCGCCGCCCGGCACGGCGACGATGATGGCGCCCGAGCTCGGGCCGGAACCCGTTGAGGTGCGGATGAGACCGAGCACCTCGAGCACTCGAAGGGCTTCGCGCACACTGGAGCGCCCGACACCGAGGGCGGCGGCGAGCGAGCGCTCGCCGGGAAGATGGTCACCGGGGCGAAGACGACCCTGGATCAGCTCGCGCTCGATGTGCGTGAGCACAAGGTTCCACGCGCGTGGCTCGTCTGGCATCCGCTTCTCCGATGTGTGGTCTGACCATAGTGGTCAGACCACAGCTTACACGTTCGCCTCGCGGACGCACTACTCGCCGGAAGCCGTCTCTTCAGCGGGAGGATAGGTGATGCGCCTGCCGGTGCTTGCTACTCGAGATTGGTGTGCCTGGCCCGCATCTCCTCCGGCGACCCGGTGCGGTGCTCGCGAACCCGGTTCGTGATCAGATCGACCAGCACGAAAAGAGCGATCTCGTATCCGCTGCCCATCGGCAGCACGGCATCCGATCCCGTGTCGTTCGCCATCGTCTGGGCGTTGATCACAACAACCGTGTCTGCGAGGTCGGCCGGCGGTGTCTGCGGCTCCGCTGTGAAGTAGAGAATGCGCGCGCCCGCTCTGCGCGCGACGCCGGCGAGCGCTTCGACCATCGAGATCCGCCCCGGTCCGCACGACAGCACGAGCAGGTCGCCTTCGCCGACAGCCGGGCAGGTCATCTCACCGACCGAGTGGGCGTCGACGCCGGCGTGGAAGAGCCGCATCGTCAGCCCCTTCATCACGAGCCCCTCACGTCCGCCGGCATAGCTCGCGACCACTCGTGCTTCAGAGATCATCCGAGCGACGTCGTTGAGGGTGCCCTCCGGCACACTCCTGACCGCCGCGGCGACCTCGTCCATCGCTCTGGTCGCCTCGTCCCGTTCGGCAGCCGTCACTCGTTCGGCAGTCATCCTCTGCCTCCTCTCTCGATTCGCGGCACCCGGATCGAGTGCGTTCGCGCCCGGGGTGCCGGCGTCATATGCCTGATCACCCCGTCTGCCTTTCGTCGATCCGCTCGACCAGGTCGCGCAGCGCGCTGTGCAACGCCGATGCCTCGGCGTCGTCAGTCGTTCCCGGTGCCAACTGCAGAGTGATGACGGCGGGTGTCGCATCGTCTGCGACCGGTCGCAGCGCCACGCTCAGCTCATCGTTGCCCGTCGACGCCCGCAGCACACCGGGGTCTGCTGTGTGCACTGTGCTGTGTGCGCGCGTCCACCGCGTGATGCGCTCGGCCGTCTCGGCGTCCACACCACAGAACGCCCCGAAAGCGTCGAGCGAGCGTTCGACGTCGTCTGGATCGAGGCTGGTGAGGATCGGCTCTCCGCGCTCGCCGTTCCACACGGGCGATCGGCTGCCAGCCCGTGGCGTGAACGGAAGCAGTTGCCGCCCCATTCGCACGTCGACGCACATCGTCTGGTCGCCGAAGAGCACCTGCACGCTGAGGGTATGCTCGCCGAACGGATGGTCGCGCCCCAGCTCGAGGGCGAAGAGCTCGAGGACGGGCCTGTTGCCGACGAATCCGGCCGCGAGTTCGCCGAGTGCGTTCCCCAGTGCGAAACCCGAGCCCCGGCGACGGATCAGCCGCTCGTCGAGAAGCGTGCCGATGAGGTCTGAGGTCGAACTCCTGGCCAGTCCCAGCGAGCGCGAGATGTCTGGCCAGCTCACATCGCCGGAGTGCGCCAGCACGTCGAGTGCGGCCATGCCTCGCCTGACCGCCGGCGCACGCCGGTTCTCGTTCACCCCCACGGTGTGTACCCAGACGCGTTCTCAGCGGTGACGAGCCGCACGGGAATCAGCACAGCGGCCTGAACGGGCTGTGTTCCGTTGCACAGTTCCGTCGCGAGCTCGAGGGCGCTCCGGATGATGCGCTCCGGGTCTTGCGCGGCGGTCGCGACGATCGGTCCACGGCCAAGCTGGTCGATGGCCTGTGCGCGACCGTCGACGCTCGCCACCGTTACGCGGGCTCCCACTCTCGTGAGGTGCTCGGTGACGCCGAAGGCGACGGGATCGCACACGGCGAAGACGGCGCTGACGTCTGGCACGTCCCTGAGCAGTCGCTCCGCCATCGTGCGACCGGATGCCGGGTCGTCGTTCCTTCCGCGCACGTGGGTGGCGATCTCGATGCGCGGGTGGTCTCGCAGCGCTTCGCGGAATCCGGCGACCCTGTCGGCGTTCGCGTTCTTGTGCAGGCCGTCGACGATCGCGACCTTGGCGCCGGGCTGCAGTCGCGCGGCAAGGTAGTGCCCGGCCAGGAGTCCGGCCTGGGTGTTGTCACTCGTGACCGAGGCATTCACCCCGTTCATACGCGAACCGATCGCCAGCACCGGAACACGCTGGGTGCGCGACCGTTCGAGCAGGTCGTCGAATGCGTCGGAGTCGACGGCGTCGACGAGGATCGCGTCGACGCCGATCGAGAGAAGCTCGTTCCACTGCCGTCGTTGCTCGTCCGGATCGGAGTTGGCATCGCGAATGTGCAGTTCGCTGCCACTCGAGTGGGTCTCGTGCTCGGCCGCGGAGAGCATGGCCGTGTAGTACTGGTTGTCTCGTGTGGGAATCAGGAGTCCGAGGCGCAGCGTGCGGCCCGCGTGCAGTCTTTCGGACGCCGCGAACTCCGCCAGGCGAGGCCCGAGCCAGTAGCTTCCATCTGCACCGCGCGTGAGCATCCGTTCATCTGCGAGAGCGGAGCAGATTCCGAGAACACTCGTTTTCGGCAGCCCTGTTTCCCGGGCTATCGCACTCACGGACTGAGGGCGCCCGAGCTGTGCGACGCAGCGGATGACGGAGACCGAGCGTGAGAGAGAGGGCACACGCGACACCTGGGCCTTTGTGCTCATCTTCCTCCATTCCCGCGCTGGAATACGCACCCTTGACACCGGCTGAGAGTAAGCCTACACTACCGAGAACCACACACCGTACTATAGTTCGAAATACGGAACACGGACCACCGAATGAAGAAAGGGGCGCGGTAACCGGATCGGATCACGCGGTGTGCCAGCTCACAGCGGAGCGACACGGCCTCGGGCGACATGGCCCTCGGGCACAACCTCACTCATCAGGAGAAGTCAATGAAGAAATCTCGTTCAGCACTCGTGCTCGCCACGGCGGCCATCGCCGGGCTCACGCTGACCGCCTGCTCAGGCGGCGGCACTGGGGAAGACGGCGGTGGGGGAGACGACACCATCACCGTGGCCTTCGTTCCCAAACTCCAGGGCTCGCCGTACTTCGAAGCGATGAACACCGGCGCGGAGCGCGCAGTCGAGGAGCTCGGCAACATCGAGTGGCTGTATCAGGGCCCGACGACAGCGGACGCCGCTGCGCAGGCCGACGTCGTCCGGTCGTTCATCCAGCAGCAGGTCGACGTGCTCATCGTCGCTCCGAACGACCCGGACTCCATGGCGCCGTTGCTGCAGCAGGCGCAAGACGCCGGCATTCACGTCGCCACAAGCGACACAGACGCACCCGACTCGGTTCGTGAGGTCTTCGTCAACCAGGCGACGGCCGAGGGCATCGGCACACAGGTCATCGATTCACTCGCGGAAGCCATGGGCGAAGAAGGAGAATACGCGATCGTCTCGTGTGGAGAGACCGCAGAGAACCTCAACTCGTGGATCGAGGTCGAAGAGGCCTACCAGACCGAGGCCTACCCGAACATGAAGCTCGTCGACATCGGCTACTCCGGTGAGGATCAGGCGGCCAACGCGCAGATGGCAACGGACTTCATGAACGCGAACCCCAACCTCACAGGGCTGATCGGGCAGTGCACCACCTCGGCCGTCGGTGTGGCGCAGGCCGTGCGAGACGCGGGCGCCATCGGCGAGGTCTTCACCGTCGGAGTCGGAACGCCGCAGTCGATGGTTCCGTATCTCGAAGACGGATCGTCGTCGGCATCCATTCTCTGGGACGTCGAAGAGTTCGGTTACCTCACCGCGTGGGCCGGGCTGCAGCTCGGCCTCGAAGAGCCGTTCCAGGCGACCAACGAGGTGAGCGAGAACCTGCCCGCCGTCGAATACGTCGAAGACGAGAAGATGCTGATCCTCGGACCGGCGCTCGAGATCACGCTCGAGAACGCGGGGGACTTCGACTACTGAACCGTCGAGGCGGCGGGCGACGTCCAGCCGACGCCGTCCGCCGCCCGGTCACCCAGACGCGCACCCACAGACCGCTCACCATCACATCCCCGAAGGAGTGGACACGTTGGCACATAACGATCAGCCCGCCACGGCATCCGCCCGCCCGCCGAGCGACACCCCACGAGTGAGACTCGCAGGCGTGGCCAAGCGCTTCGGCGCCGTTCGAGCCATCTCGCACGCGAACCTCACCGTGAAACCGGGGAGTGTGCACGCGCTCGTCGGCGAGAACGGAGCGGGCAAGTCGACGCTCATCAAGATTCTCGCCGGCGCTGAGATCGCAGACCAGGGCTCGATCGAGATCGATGGCGCGCCTGTGAGTTTCGCGACCACAACCGACGCGATCGCCGCCGGCATCGCGACGGTGTACCAGGAGCCCCAGCTCTTCAACGAGCTCACCGTCGCCGAGAACATCTTCATCGGTCGCGAGCATCGCACCGGCGGTCGTGTCGACTGGAAGAGGCAGAACGCCGAGGTGGGCGACCTGCTCACGCTGATCGGGCTTCCGGCCCGGTATGCCACCCTGGCGGTCGACGACCTGTCGATAGCCAGCAAACAGCAGGTCTCCATCGCGAAGGCGCTCGCGCAGGATGCATCGGTCCTCATCCTCGACGAGCCGAGCGCCATCCTCACCGACGCCGAGATCGACGTTCTGTTCCAGGTCGTGCGGCGGCTGCGGGAGCGCGGGGTGTCGATCATCTACATCTCGCATCGACTCGACGAACTGTTCCGCATTGCAGACGAGGTGACGGTGATGCGAGACGGCCGCACGATCGGCACCCACAACATCGGCGACATGACCGTGCGGTCCATCGCCGAAGAGATGGTCGGCGGGCTTCCGAGCGCCGAGAAACGCGTGGCAGAGCTCGATTCCGCGCAACCGATGTTCGAGGTGAGAGGGCTGAGGCGGGGGGATGCCTTCCGCGACGTGAACGTCAGCGTCGCGGAAGGCGAGATCGTTGCGCTGTACGGCCTCGTCGGCTCGGGGGCCGCCGCCATCGCCGCATCGATCTGGGGGATGGAGAAGCCGAGCGGAGGCGAGATGTACCTGGACGGGCGGCCGATCTCACCGCGTTCCCCTCGTCACGCCCAGAGACTCGGCATCGCCCTGCTGCCCGCCGATCGCAAACGCCAGGGCATGTTCGGCTTTCAGTCGATCGCGTTCAACATCTCGGCAGGGCACATCCCGCTGCTCACGAGGCTCGGTGTGTGGTTCGATCGCAGGCGCGAGACCGAGGTGGCGAGGTCGATGGTCGATCGGCTCTCGGTGAAGACGCCGAGCGAGCGCCAGCCCATCGGCGCGATGTCAGGGGGGAACGCCCAGAAGGTCGTGCTCGCCAGGCAGCTCGTCGAGCGTCCGAAACTGCTGGTGCTCGAAGAACCGACACAGGGTGTCGACATCGGTGCGAAAGAAGAGATCCACGGCATCGTCAGCGAGCTCGCCGACGGCGGAGTGTCTGTGCTCGTTGTGACGAGCGACCTTCCCGAGGCGTTGCGCATAGCCGACCGGATAGTCGTCGTCAGGGGCGGAACGACAACAGTCGCCTTCGGCCCGGAGGCCACTCAGGTCGACGTGCTCGCCGCCGCCGCGGGCGACGTCGTCACCCCGGACCGACGGGCGGGCGCAGCATGACCGAGACCACAACCCCTCCCGTGGAGAAGTCGACGGCGCCGCGCGGACGCGCGCTGCCGTTCCCCGTGACCGGCCAGGAGTTCGTGCTCATCGGCGTGATAGCCGTGCTCTGGGTGCTCCTCGGAATCTTCACCCCCGCGTTCCTGCAGCCGCAGTCCGTTCAGCCGATGCTCTCGAACGTCGCACCCATTGCGATGATCGGCATCGGCATGACGATCGTCATCATCACGGCAGGCATCGACATCTCGGTCGCCGGCATGATCATGGTCTGTTCCGTCGTCGTCGCGAAACTGCTCGTCGAGGCTCAGCTCCCCTTGCCGCTCGCCCTGCTCATCGGTGTGCTCATCGGCGGTGCGCTCGGACTGCTCAACGGCGTGCTGATCTCGATCGGTCGCGTTCACCCGATTATCATCACCTTCGGAACCGCCAACATCTTCTTGTTCATCGGCCTGCGCATCTTCGACTCGCAGGTGGTGAACGGGATCCCCTCGTCGATCGCGATCCTCGGCCGAGGAGAAGCGGGCAGGATCCTCGGTGTTCCGATCTCGTTCCTGATCATGATCGTGCTGGCCGCGCTCGCCTGGTGGTACCTGCGCTACACCGCGGGCGGGCGTCATTTCTACGCCATCGGAAGCGATGCGGACGCTGCTCGTCTCGCCGGCATCCGTGTGCAGCGCCGCACGATCTACGCATACGTCGTCACCGGCCTGCTTGTCGGACTGGCCTCGTGCATCGTGATCGCGAACGGCACCCAGTCGCTCGCCCCGACGGTGGGGCGCGGCATGGAGCTGCAGGTGATCGCGGCCGTTGTCATCGGCGGCACGTCGATCCTCGGCGGGCGTGGAACGGTGCTCGGCACCGTTCTCGGCGCGATTCTCGTGCAGACCGTCACCTCGGGTGTGATTCAGCTCGGATGGCCGTCGCAGCTGGCGAATCTCTTCGTCGGCCTCGCGATCATCATCGCCGTCGGCGCCGACCTCGTGCAGCAGCGATTGAGGAGAAAAGCATGACCCAGGTCACTCCCGCGACCAAGGCGCCGCGACAGGACCCCGCCGCGAAGACGAACGTCATCGTGCGGATGCTGCTCACCCAGAGGGTGCTGCTCGTCGCGATCCTGCTGGTGATCGTGCTCGCCCTGATGCTGATCCTGGACGCCGCCGGCCAGATGTCGGGCTCATACAACGCCAGATACCTGGCGAGCTCGCTCATCAACGTGGTCCCGCTCGCCATGCTCGGCCTCGCGCAGCTTCTCGTCATCGTGTCTGGCCGCGGTGCCATCGATCTCTCGGTGGGGTCCATGGTCTCGTTGGTGAGCATGGTCTTCGGCTTCGTCTACGGCATGTGGGGTGTTCCTCTTGTTCCCTCGATCGTGATCGCCGTTGTGGCCGGGGGCCTGCTCGGTGCGGTGAACGGTGTGCTCGTCGCCTACCTGGGATTCCCCGCGCTGATCGCCACACTCGCCACGTACTACGCCTACGGGTCGCTCGCCATCGTCGTGAACAACCAGCAGCCGATCAATTCGCCGGTGATCCAGGAGTTCTATTCGACGGCGCAGTCCGTCGAGCTGCCGCTTGTCGGATCGATAGTTCCGCCGATCCCGTTCGGCATCTTCCTGTTCCTCGTTCCGACGGTGATCATCGTCTGGTACGCGCTGAACAGGTCGCCCTACGGCAGGCGGCTCTATGCGACGGGCACAAACGACGTTGCAGCAGAATGGGCGGGCATCAACGTCGCCTGGGTGCGGATGCGCGCCTACATAGCGTCTGGCATGATCTCGGGACTCGTCGCCGTGGTGACCGTCGGGCAGTTCGCCTCTGCGAGGCCTGACGCCGGAACCTCGGGCAACGGCATGGCCCTGCCCGCGATCACGATCGCCATTCTCGGTGGCGTCGCCATCACCGGCGGCATCGGGCGGGTCTCGGGCGTGGTCCTTGCGACGCTCCTGATCGTCTGGCTGAACGCCGGCATCCTGCTGCTGTTCCCCGGCAACGCCGGCACTCAATACCAACTGCTCGCGCTCGGTGTTGTGCTCGTGTTCGCGGCGCTGCTGAACGGCTACAGCAACCGGAAATTCGGTGTGCTGACCTGACCAGACCGACCCTGAACCTGCGCTTGGGCGCACCATCCCGTGCATCAGCTGTGCACAGACGCATCATCACAACAGGAGGAATCATGGGCGTGCTAGACACGTTTTCACTCGCCGGCAAAAAAGCAGTCGTCACCGGCGGAAACCGCGGATTGGGGCTCGCGTTCGTTCGCGGTCTCTGCGAGGCGGGGGCCGAGGTCGTCATCGGGGCTCGCGACGCGGAGAAGAACGCAGAAGCGGTGGCCGCACTGCGTGGCGAAGGCCACTCGGTGCATTCGGTCGACGTCGACATCACAGAGCCGGCCGATGTCGACCGGATGATCGAGTTCACCGTCTCGACGCTCGGGGGACTGGACATCGTTGTGAACAACGCGGGCATCGCCATCCATCGCCCGTCGCTCGAGGTGCCGGACGACGAGTGGGACGCCGTGATCGACCTCAACCTGCGTGCGCTGTGGAAGGTGTCGACGGCCGCTGCGCGATACATGCGCGAGCACGGCGGCGGCAACATCGTCAACGTCGGATCGATCAGCTCGCTCATCGTCAACCGGCCGCAGTGGCAGGCGGCGTACAACGCGTCGAAGGCCGCAGTGCATCAGCTCACGAAGTCGCTCGCCGCCGAATGGGCTGATGACAACATCCGTGTCAACGCCGTTGCGCCCGGGTACGTCAAAACAGAGATGGCGCCCGTCGACAGACCGGAGTTCAAGCGCTACTGGATCGACGACTCCGCACAGAAGCGCTACGCGCTGCCTGAAGAGATCGCACCGACGATCGTCTACATGGCGTCAGAGGCATCGTCGTTTATGACCGGTTCGGTTGTGATCATCGACGGCGGCTACACACTGTACTGATCCACGTCGGTGGTCGAGCTTGTCGAGACCCGCTCGTCGAGACCTCCACTCCGGTGGTCGAGCCTGTCGAGACCCGCTCGTCGAGACCTCCACTCCGGTGGTCGAGCCTGTCGAGACCCGCTCGTCGAGACCTCCACTCCGGTGGTCGAGCTCGTCGAGACCCGCTCGTCGAGACCTCCACTCCGGTGGTCGAGCTTGTCGAGACCCGCTCGTCGAGTCCCCGAGTGTGCGCTCAGAACGCGTCAGGGCTCGTGGGGTGAGGCGAACGACGCGGCGAACTCCTCGACACCCGCGCGGGTCAGGCCGGGGATTCCATCGAACGCCGTGTCTGGTGTGATGATCGTCTCGATGCCGTAAGCGAGAGCGGATGCCGCGTGCACGGCATCGCGGCCTCTGATCGTGGGCATCCGTGCGAGAAGGTCGAGGCTGGCGTCGAGTATTTCGCGGTCGAAGGGAAGCACCGTGCATGTCGACATCGCCAGGCGTGCCTCGGCGACGGCGCGCGTGCGGTCAGAGGTGCGACGCAGACGGTGGAAGGCGACCTCTTGGATCACCTCGACGTTGCAATAGAAACGCAGTCCCTGTGCGGCCCCTTGCTCGATGACGGCGACACTGGCCTGTTTCAGCGGATGCTCGGTGCCCAATGCATAGAGAAATACCGTCGAATCGAGAAAGGCGCTCGTCACGGGATGTCTCGGAACGTGTCGGCCAACTGGTTATCGAGCGCTTGTTTGCCTTCACGCCAGTCGTGGAGGGAGGTATCACCGGTGTTGCCTTGTGCATAGGCGACGAAGTCGGCGGCAGCACGCCGCCGCGTTGCCTGCCCCCGGTCGAGACGCTCGTCGATGGATTCTCTGATGATCGAAGCGATGCTGCGGTGTTTCTCGTGGGCCTCAGCTTCGAGCACAGCGTACTGCGCAGGATCGAGCAATATCTGCACACGACGTTCCAGGGTGGCCATGCACATACAGTAGCATGTGTATGTTTCAGGTCCGACCGAGTGCGTCAGGTGCGCAGCACGACGTTGACCGGTTCTTCGCCGGCGAGCATCCTGTTGATCTGGCGGCGAAGAAGACGCGCCATCCGCGGGACCATGGCGGTCGACGCGCCGCCGACGTGCGGCGCGATCAGCACGTTCGGCAGGGCGAAGAGTGTGTGGCCGTCTGGGAGCGGTTCTGGGTCCGTCACGTCGAGAGCGAACCGCAGGCGTCCGGATGACGCATGGCGGATGATCGCGTCGGTGTCTGCGACCCTGCCCCTGGCGATGTTGACGAGCAGCGCGCCGTCTTTCATCGCCGAGAGAAAAACATCGTCGACCAGCCCGACGGTGCTGTCGGTCAGGGGAACGCCGATGACGACGACATCCGCCCGAGGCAGGAGCGCGGGGAGCTCATCGAGCCCGTGGATCTCACCGCGTTCGTCGCTTCTGGCCCGAGAGGCGACTCTCACGACATCGGTCTCGAACGGCAGCAGTCTGGCTTCGACGGCCTTGCCGACTCCGCCGTAGCCGACCAGCAGTACCGTGTGGTCTGCGAGACTCTCGTGGCGTGCCGGCGCCCAGTGCCCCCCGTCCGTCGCCGCAGCCCGCACGAAATCGGGGATGCCTCTCTGGCTCGCCAGAATGAGTGCGAGCGCGAGCTCTGCCGTCGACGTCTCATGCACCGTCGCCGCGTTCGCGAACACGTGCCCGGCTGGGAGCACGTCACTCACATCGTCATAACCGATCGACTGGCTCTGCACGAGCCGCGTCGACACCTCGCTCAGCCGCGAGAGGAGGGGGGTTGCGCCCATATACGGTGGCACCGCGATATCGAGATGCGCGGCCGGCGGCTCCGAGATGAAGTCCCACTCCACGAGCTCGACGGCCTCTGGCAGGGAGCCCAGCGCTCGACGAAGGGTTTTCCCTGGCACGCTCACGACGATGTCCGAACTCACCGTTCGACTCTATCGAGTCCGGGCGACGCGGGCGACGCGCGCCAGGCCCGTCGCGATCCTGCACGGTCTTCACCTCATCTTCTTTATGAATTGTTAAGGTTCACGCCGTCGCGCGGCCTGACGCGGAATATCGGCCCTCCGTCGATCCAGAAGCGCTCCTCTGCGGTTGACCTTCCGTGGGGATCTCGGTAACGTCGCTCGGCGTATGGACCCGACAGCGAACGTCCCAACCGATGTCAACGGATCCCGTAACCCGACCGATGAGCGGATCCTCGAGCCCCGACGAGAACACGCCGCAGACATGTGGCGCCTCGCCAGAGATTCAGTCACCCTCGATCTCAACACCTCGTACGCCTACCTTGTCTATTGCCGCGATTTCGCGCGTACGAGTCGCATAGCCCTCATCGACGGCGACCCGGCCGGTTTCGTG
Organism: Okibacterium endophyticum; assembly: GCF_054780075.1. NCBI lineage: Bacteria > Bacillati > Actinomycetota > Actinomycetes > Micrococcales > Microbacteriaceae > Okibacterium > Okibacterium endophyticum. The sequence goes on from NZ_BAAGXA010000002.1 coordinate 328,248, forward strand.
ATCGGGCACCTGCGGCCGGAACACCCCAGCAACCTCTTCGTCTGGCAGATCGCGGTGTCAGAGCGATACCGCGGCATCGGCCTGGCGGGCAGAATGCTCGACGACCTTGTCGAGCCGTTCGCGCGAGCGGCAGGGGTCACCGTCGAGACCACCATCACACGCGACAACGCCGCCTCACAGCAGCTCTTCGCCTCGTTCGCCAAGCGGCGAGCCCACGGCTCGATGAGCGTGACGCCGCTCTTCGTCGAGGGCGACTTTCCCGACGGACACAGCGCCGAGGAGCTCTATGAGATCGGCCCCGTGCACACGTTCGACGGCGACGATTAGCTGCGTTCGCGGTCGATCGCCTTCGTCCATCCCTGTCATTCACAGCCCCGACCCCACAGGACTCCTCATCATGCCTTCACATATCTCTGAACCCGCCATTGAACTCGAATCGAATGTGCGCAGTTACTCCCGCTCATGGCCCGTTGTGTTCGACCGCGCCAGCGGCAGCGAGCTCTTCGACCAGCACGGCAACCGCTACCTCGACTTCTTCGCCGGAGCGGGTGCACTCAACTACGGGCACAACAACCGGTACCTCAAAAAGACACTGATCGACTACATCTCAGACGACCGGGTGATGCACTCGCTCGACATGTTCACCACCTCGAGGAACGACTTCATCCGCACCTTCTCCTCGAGCATCCTCGAGCCGAGGAACCTGGACTACAAGATGGTGTTCCCCGGCCCCGGCGGCGCGAATGCTGTTGAGGCGGCGCTCAAACTCGCCCGCAAGGTCACCGGGCGCGAGTCCGTGATCAGCTTCACCAACGCCTTCCACGGCATGACACTCGGCGCGCTGTCCGTGACGGGCAACTCGCTGAAGCGCGGCGGCGCCGGTGTGCCGCTTGTGCACTCGACGCCGATGCCGTACGACGACTATTTCGACGGCGACTTTCCCGACTTCTTCTACTTCGAGCGCCTGCTCACCGACAGCGGGAGCGGGCTGAACCTGCCGGCAGCCGTCATCGTCGAGACCGTGCAGGGTGAGGGTGGTCTGAACCTGGCGCGCATCGAGTGGATGCAGGGACTGGCCGAGCTCTGCAAGAAGCACGACATCCTGCTGATCGTCGACGACATCCAGATGGGATGCGGCCGCACCGGAACGTTCTTCAGCTTCGAAGAGGCGGGCATCACCCCCGATATCGTCTGCCTGTCGAAGTCGATCAGCGGCTACGGCCTGCCGATGGCGCTGACGCTCATCCGCCCCGACCTCGACGTCTGGGAGCCCGGCGAGCACAACGGCACTTTCAGGGGCATCAGCGCGGCTTTCGCCACGGCGACCGAGGCCATCCGCCGCTACTGGAGCGATGACCAGCTCACGAGGTCAGTGGTCGCGAAGGGCGAGAAGGTCGGCAGGTGGTTCGAGTCGATCGTCGACGTCACGCCTGAGCTGACGGTGGCGGCCAAAGGCCGAGGGCTCGCCCGTGGTATCGAGTTCCGCACCGGTGAGCTCGCCAACGAGGTGTCGCTCGAGGCGTTCGAGCAGGGGCTGCTCGTCGAGACGTCGGGGCCAGAAGGCCAGGTGCTCAAGATCCTGCCGCCGCTGACGATCTCAGACGACGAGCTCGAAGAGGGTCTCAAGGTCATCGAGAGCGCCATCGCGAGCGTGGCCTCGCGTGTGCTCACCGACTCCGCATCGACCACCGACTCCGCATCAGAGAAGAGGGCATCCATCGCATGATCGTTCGCAGCGTAGACGACGTCACAGACACCGACGCGGATATCAAGACCGAGAACTGGCGCAGCAAGAGGATCATCCTCGCCAAGGAGGGCGTCGGCTTCTCTGTGCACGAGACCACGCTGTACGCGGGCACCGTCAACGAGTTCTGGTACGCGAACCATGTCGAAGCGGTGTTCGTCGTCGAGGGTGAGGGAACGATCACAGACAGCGCGACCGGCGAGGAGCACACACTCGCTCCTGGCACCCTGTACCTGTTGAACGACCACGACAAACACGTGGTCCGCCCGACGACCCGAATGCGCACCGTCTGCGTGTTCAACCCGCCGATAACCGGGCGCGAGGTGCACGACGAGAACGGGGTGTACCCGCTCGTCGTCGAGGCCCCGGTGAGCTCGGTCGACACGGACCCCGCGAGCACCTGAGACCCCACGATCCATACCGGCGGGACGATGTCGGTCCCGCCGGTTCGATAAGAAGGAGGACGACATGACACTGACGCAACGCCTGGAACACGACCTGTACCCGACTCGCCTGCCAGAAGCCGGGGAGCTCATCGAGCGCCAGCACCCGGCCGTCTGGGGCGATGCCGCAGACGGTCCGTTCAGCCAGGAAGAACTCGTGGCACACGAGGCCCGTGGCTTCACCATTCTCGACAACTTCATCTCGCACGACGAGGTCGACCTCTACAGCTCGGAGCTCACGCGTCTCGCCGAGGACCCGGCGCTCGACGCCGACGCACGCAAGATCACCGAGAAGAAGACGGGGCAGGTGCGTTCGATCTTCGACGTGCAGCACCTCAGCGCGTCGATCGCCGCACTGGCGACCGACCCCCGTGTGCTCGGCCGGGCGCGGCAGATCCTCGGTTCAGACGTGTATCTGCACCAGACCCGCGTGAACTACATGCCCGGCTACAAGGGCACCGGGTTCTACTGGCACTCGGACTTCGAGACCTGGCACGCAGAAGACGGTATGCCGATACCTCGCGCCGTGAGCCTGTCGATCGCCCTGACAGACAACTTCCCGTTCAACGGCGGCCTCATGGTGATGCCGGGGTCGCACAAGACCTATGTGTCGAGTGTCGGCGCGACGCCTGATGACAACTACAAGTCGTCGCTCAAGGCTCAGGAGGCCGGGGTCCCGACCGAAGACGCCGTCACCGAGCTCGCCCACCGCTACGGCATCGAGCAGTTCACCGGTAAGGCCGGATCGGCGCTGTGGTTCGACTCGAACATCATGCACGGCTCCGGCAACAACATCACGCCGTACCCGCGGTCGAACATCTTTATGGTGTTCAACAGCGTCGAGAACACGCTGGTCGCCCCGTATGCCGCGAAGGAGCCGCGCCCGGAGCACATCGCGCACCGGGACTTCACGCCGCTCGGCTGAGCTCGCGCACTCGCCGAACACCACGAGGGGCGTCAGGTCGACAGTCGATCTGCCGCCCCTTGTGGTGTCTCGTTCGTCCGTCTCGTTCGCTGAGGGTCCGAAAAAGTAAGCATTGGGCGGCCTAGGGATTTCGGACAGTGTGCCCTCTTATTCTGAGAGGGTTACTGAAAGAGAGATCCTGAGATTATGGCGGCTTCACATCGATGGTTCAGTCAAGAGTTCAAGGATGAGCGGACGCGAACGCGTGATCGACCGAGTGCCCGTTCGTCCAGCCCGCGATGATCTTCTCCGAGATCACCGCACGGTCGGTCGGCCTCGTCGATTCGGGACCGGTATGCTCGCTCCTTCTGTCCGACCAGGTCGGCGAACTGGCGCGCGACTTGGTCCGCATGTTGTCCTGCTCTGCGTTGATCACGAGGGTTCGTGGGAAGTCGTCGAGCTTGTGGCCGCCGGGGAAAGCGAGGCGATCAGTGAGCGCTTTTCTTGAACCGGCGTAGTTGCGATTTGCCACGTCCAATGCCCATGCCGCGTGGGTGAGCCGGCGGTGACCACGGGATCGTTGCTGAGCGTCTCGTACCCGGGGGCGTAGTGCATCACAGAATGAGCGTGAATGCTCCGACGATGCAGAAGAGGGCGGTGGAACCAAGAATGAGCCAGCTGAGCGCGGGGTGTGAGGTGAGGGGTTTGAGCAGAAGGGCCGCCGCGGTCATGCACCAAATGGTTGGCAATCCGAAGAGAAGGAAACCGTTATAGAACGGGGATATCCCAAACAGCTCGGTGACGATCCCGGCAACAACGGCTAAAGCGATAGAGGAGCCCACTGTGATGAGGATGGCAGTGGGTGTGTTCGTATTGTGTCGGTTGAAGCGAAAGATCAGCGGCAGGCCGATCGCGAGGAGGCCGATCAGTAGGGGAGCCACACCGAACAGGATGGTACGCGCGGCGAGGGAAAGAAAGTCGGGCCCAGGGATCAATGCGGAGTATGCAAGAGCACCCGTGAGGAGTCCGAGGGCCCCACCCGCAGCACAGGCCAGAAACGAGTACGTGCGGCGGGTGGGGGTGGAGCTCATTTAGTCGGGACCAATCTCAGTATGTTTTCGATGCAATTACGGGCTTGGTGCCGCAAGCTCCAGTGAGGCATCCGAAGCCTTCGTTCCCTACCTGGACAAGGGGCCGCCACGTCGGAAGTCCTGTCGATGGGTTATCCCAGCCCCCGTAAACCTCGTGGTTCGGAACAGGGAACCGTGAGCCAGCCACCTCAATTGTTCCACTCCTATAGAAGCGGGCGGTCACATCGTAAGTGATTGCTCCTGCAATGCACCAAGGGTTCCCCACCGAATGGTTGATCCGAGCCTGCGCATAGCTTCCTGACTTGTACGCGTTCGTGATGTTGAAGTTCGCGGAGGATGCAGTACGAGTCTCGATGAGGTTGCCGTGGTCATAGAGGCGGGTCGGCGAAACGTCAGTCACCCAGGAGACATCGCCCTGGCCGGCGGGATTGTTCCAATTGATATTAATGAATGCCGACGTTCTATAGGAAGTGCTGTCCCAAGGCGTGTTGTAGGGTGGCGTCACCCAGCTGCGGCCATCGCCGCCGAAAGTCCTTCCGTCAAATCCGGCCTGGCCGCATCCCACTGCGGTCATGAAATCCATTGAGACTGAGGACGGGGCGATAAAGGTCCTGTAGATGAACGATGTTGTGTATGTCTGGTAGGTCTGAATCCCCAGATCCTTCCGCGACTTGTTTGCGGTCGGGTCAGGGGTGCCGATCGGCACCGCTCGAGAACCTACGGGAGTGCCCGTCGAATCTTTGGCGATGATTTCGTAAACGAAATTACTTGAGGGTGGCAGCGAGTTCTCCTCGAACTCTGGCACGCTCGTTGTCGCAAGCAAAGCACCGTCTCTCATAACGTCGTATGTGATCGCCGAAGGTTCTGCTGCCCAAGCGAGGGCCACAGATTGTGGTGTAGCTGCTCCCACGAATCGAAGGTCTAGCTCGTTCGGGTCCACCGTATCAGTGCCGAGAGTTCCCTCTTCTCGCTAAGAAACGTCGCCCTCAACTGCGCCGGGGACGAGCTCGATAGGTACGGTGCCTTCGATCTTGTTGGCTTCTTCGATTATCTCCGGATCAACGGGCTCCGGCTCGACGGGCACGGATTGGATAGGCAAAGCGCTTTGTCGAAGTATGACCACCGGACGGTTGTCAGGAGTCAGGCTGTAGGTGATCGTTTCTCCCGCGTCACCCTCAGTAGAAACATCGGTGAGTGGTTGCCCATTGCCATCAGTTACGACACCACCCGCAGCCATATCTATCTGTAGTGGTAGATCATCGTCCGCAGATGCTGGAGCTGCGTAAAACAAACCACCTACAAAGACTGCGGCCGCCAACGCCGCAGCACATTTAGCCAACTTTCTGAAATTCACGTATCCTCCAAATTCGGAAACTAGCAACCTCGGTCAGTCTTGCAGAGCACCTGCTTTTCGCGCGTCGTCTCTTTGGGGGACCCCGCGTAGCGGCTCGTGTCAAGATGCGCGCGAAAGCTGGGTGCGTGCCTCACCTGGTTTTGCTCGCGAAACGCCGGCGCTGATCGCGGCGGTCTTCGCGGCAGTCTGGTCTGGATTACGATGATGTCGCGGGTCAGGTCGGCGGGGTTGACGGCGTTGAACAGTTTTTTCAGTTCCGCAGCCTTCTCGGCGGTGAGAACGCTGGTAGGGGGTGCGGGGCTTGTCGAAGACGCGGACATTCCTGCCGTTGCGGTTGCTGCGGTAGCCGATCGCTTTCGTGGTCCCGGTGAACAGATCCAGCCGGACTCTCACGAGCGCGTAGAGTTCGTTCAACAGCCGTAGCTCAGTCTGGGTATCGTAACGGTAGTGGAACGCGTGGCGGCGTACCACGTCTCCGTTCTTCTGCTCGACGTGGCCTTGTCGTTGGAGCGGTAAGGGCGGGAGCGGGTGAAGAACAGGTTCCGCTCCCAGGCCCAGGCGATGAGGGCCTCGTTGATGAACTCCCCGCCGTTGTCGCTGTCGATCCCGGTCAGGCGGAACGGCAGCGGTGACTCGATGACCGGCATCGCTCTGTCGTGGTGCTGCCCGGATGGACGGCGCGACCGCGACGTCGGGAGTCAGCGTGAGGGGCGCGGGTCGTAGCGAGCCGGCTCGAACGTGCGCGCGACGAGCGCGCGCAGCGATTCGAGTGAGCCGGAGACCAGGCCGACGGCGCGTGCCTGCACGAGCACGTTGCCGAGCGCTGTTGCCTCGACGGGGCCGGCGAGCACCGGAAGCCCCGCCCGGTCTGCGGTGAGCTGGCAGAGCAGCGCATTCTGCGAGCCGCCGCCCACGATGTGGATGGTGTCGACGCGGTGACCAGAGAGGTCAGCCGCCGTGTGCACGGCGCGCGCGAAGGCATCCGCCAGGCTCTCGACGATGCTGCGCACGAACTCGGCTCTCGACGCCGGTGCCTGCAGGCCGCGTTCGGTCAGCCACTCCGCGATGCGGGCGGGCATGTCCCCAGGCGTGAGAAAACGGGGGTCGTCCACATCGAACACGTTCACGGGCGTCTCGATCGCCGCCGCGTGCCGCAGCAGTGCGGGCAGTTCGATGGTCTCGCCCTCGCGCTCCCAGGTGCGCACAGACTCGCTCAGCAGCCACAGCCCCATCACGTTGTGCAGAAACCGCACCCGGCCGTCGACGCCGCCCTCGTTCGTGAAGTTGGCGTCGCGGCTCGCATCGGTCAGCACGGGGGCGTCGAGCTCGACGCCGACGAGCCCCCAGGTGCCGCACGAGATGTACGCGGCGCTCTGGTCGGTCATCGGCACAGCCACCACAGCGGATGCCGTGTCGTGCGACCCGATGGCGGTGACCGGAACATGCAGGGGCAGCCCGGTCTCTTCCGCCACCACAGGCAGAAGGGTGCCGATGGGTGTGCCAGGCACGACCAGGCGCGGGAACACGCCGCGCGGCAGGCCGATGCGCTCGATGAGCGAGTCGTTCCAGGTGGGCGGTGCGCCGGGATAGGCGCCTGCCGGTTCCCCCGGATCGACAGGACGCCCAGCACGTCCGTGCGACCCGGGGGAACCGGAAGAGAGACCGAGCAGACCTGTCGTCGAGGCGTTGGTCACCTCGGCGACGCGTTCGCCCGTGAGCCAGTAGGCGATCAGATCGGGGATGAGCAGAGCGGTGTCTGCGAGATGCAGTGTGCCGGACTCGCGTTCGGCGGCCAGCTGGTAGAGCGTGTTGAACGGCAGGAACTGCAGTCCGTTCTCGCGGTAGAGCTCGTCGAACGGGACCGAGCCGTGCACGGCGCTGACACCGGCATCCGTTCGCTCGTCACGATAGTGGAACGGGACGCCGAGCAGCCGGCCGTCGCGGAGCAGACCGTAGTCGACGGCCCACGAGTCTATGCCGATCGATGCCAGGTCTCCGGCCTCTCGCCCGGCCGAGGTCAGCCCGGCGACGATCGAGCGATAGAGCTCGAGGATGTTCCAGTGCAGGCCGTCCGGCGTGCGCACGGGGGTGTTGGGAAACCGGGCGACGGGAACAAGCCGAAGCTCGCGTTCGCTCACGTGCCCGAGCATCACGCGGCCGCTCGTCGCCCCGAGGTCGACAGCCGCGACCACGCCGCCGCTCATGCGTGCACTCCGCGCGTCGTCACGCCCGACACCTTTTCACCCGTATCGGACTTTTTCACCTCGCGTGCGCGATGAAATTGTCCGATATGGGTGAAAACGCCGCGCGAGGCCGCGGCCGGTCGCGAGCTCATCGCAGGAACGCCGCCGCAACGCCGGCGTCGACCGGAATGTGCAGTCCCGTTGTGTGGCTGAAGTCGCTTGTGCAGATCGCGTAGACCGCGTTGGCCACGTTCTCTGGCACGACCTCGCGCTTGAGGATCGTGCGCTGTGCGTAGAACTTTCCGAGGTCCTCTTCGGGGATGCCGTAGGTCTTCGCCCGGTTCGCGCCCCAGCCAGAGGCGAAGATGCCAGAGCCGCGCACGACCCCGTCGGGGTTGATGCCGTTGACGCGGATGCCGTGCTCGCCGAGCTCGGCCGCCAGCAGCCGCACCTGATGGGCCTGGTCCGCCTTCGTCGCGGAGTACGCGACGTTGTTCGGACCGGCGAACACCGAGTTCTTGCTCGAGATGTAGACGATGTCACCCCCGAGCCTCTGCTCGATCAGCACCCTGGCGGCGTTCTTCGAGACGAGGAACGAGCCCTTCGCCATCACGTTGTGCTGCAGATCCCAGTCGGCCTCGGTGGTGTCGAGCAGCGACTTCGAGAGCGAGAGGCCCGCGTTGTTGACCACGAGGTCGAGCCCCCCGAACGCGAGAACGGCTGTGTCGATCGCGGCCTTCACGGCCAGCTCATCCGAGACATCCGCCGCCACGCCGACGGCGACATCCGTGGTGCCGATCTCGGCTGCCGCCGACTGCGCTTTCGCGAGGTCGAGGTCCGCGATCACAACGCAGGCGCCCTCGGCGGCGAGACGGGTCGCGATCGCCTTGCCGATTCCGGATGCCGCGCCCGTCACGAGCGCGACGCGGGTCGCGAGCGGCTTGGGCTTCGGCATCCGCTGCAGTTTGGCCTCTTCGAGAGCCCAGTACTCGATGCGGAACTTCTCGCTCTCGTCGATCGGCGCGTAGGTCGAGAGCCCCTCTGCGCCGCGCATCACGTTGATCGCGTTGACGTAGAACTCGCCGGCGACGCGCGCGGTCTGCTTGTCTTTGCCATAGCTGAACATGCCGACGCCCGGCACGAGCACGATCAGTGGGTCCGCGCCGCGGATCGCCGGCCACCTGTTGGTCGAGTTTGTCGAGACCGCGTTGCGGTCGTAGTAGGCCTGGTAGTCGGCGCGGTACTCCTCGTGCAGGGTGTGCAGGCGCTCGATCGTCTCGTCCACCGAGGCGGATGCCGGCAGGTCGACGACGAGCGGCTTCACCTTGGTGCGGAGGAAATGGTCTGGGCAGCTGGTGCCGAGGGCGGCGAGGCGCGGATGCTCCGCGCTGGCGAGGAAGTCGAGCACAACGTCGCTGTCGGTGAAGTGGCCCACCTGGGGTCTGTCCGTCGAGACGAGACCGCGGATGGTCGGCGCGAGGGCGGCGGCCTTGGCGTGGCGCTCGGCCTCGGGAAGCGCGGCGTAGCCGTCGAGTGCCGGGCCGAACGGCTGCGGACGCGAGTTCGCGGCGATGTGCTCGGCGGCGGTGTCGATGATCCAGAGCGAGTTCTTCTCGGCCTCGTCGCTCGTGTCTCCCCACGCGGTGATGCCGTGGCCGCCGAGGATGCAGCCGATGGCATCCGGGTTCTTCGCCTTGATCTCGGCGATGTCGAGCCCGAGCTGGAAGCCGGGGCGGCGCCAGGGGACCCAGACGACCCTGTCGCCGAAGATCGTCTCGGTCAGCTGTTCTCCGTCTGCGGCGGTCGCGATGGCGATGCCGGAGTCAGGGTGCAGGTGGTCCACGTGCGCGGCGTCGACCAGGCCGTGCATCGCGGTGTCGATCGAGGGAGCTGCGCCGCCCGTGCCGTGCAGGGTGTAGTCGAACGCGGCGACCATCTCGTCTTCGCGTTCGATGCCGGGGTAGACACCCGTCATGGCGCCCAGCCGGTCGAGGCGCAGCACCGCGAGGCCGCTCTCGGTGAGGGTGCCGAGGTCGCCGCCAGAGCCTTTGACCCAGAGCAGCTCGACGTCTTCGCCGGTGACCGGATCGGTCGCCGTTCCTTTGGCCGAGGTGTTGCCGCCGGCGTAGTTGGTGTTCTTCGGGTCGCTTCCGAGACGGTTGCTGCGCGCGATGAGCTCGGCGGCCGTGGGGTGGGTCATGGAGGCTCCTGGGGCGATATCGGTGGTCGAGCTATCGGTGGTCGAGCTTGTCGAGACCCGTCGGTGGTCGAGCTATCGGTGGTCGAGCTTGTCGAGATCTCGGTTTCGACGCACTCAGCCACCCGGTAGGGTCTCTGTGTTCCTTTGTGTTAACTATTACAGAAAATAACACTGCGGGCGGATGCCGTCAAGGCTCGGTCAGCAGATCTCAACGAGCTCTCTATAGGGGTCGAGCCTCGGGTCGCCCGGGTCGAGCTCGGTGACCATGAGCGCGATGCGGTCCCACTCGAGTGTGCGCACGAGTGCGCGCTGGCCGAGCTTTGACGAGTCGACGAGCAGGATCGTCTCGTCCGCCGCGTCGGCGAAGGCGAGTTTGACCTGCGTCTCGGGCATCGAGACCTCCGAGCTTCCGGCCGCCGGATCGACAGCAGAGGCAGATGTGAAAAAACGACTGTAGTTGAGTGCCGCAGCGGCGCGACACGCGATGTGTCCGACAAAGCTGTCCGTGCGGTCCTCCGGCTCCCCGCCGATCAGAATCGCGCGAACGCCTGGGATGCGTCTGGTGACGAGAAAGTTCTCGTGCGAGTTCGTGCAGATCGTGAGGTCGCTCACGGTCATGCGCGAGAGCAGGGTGCCCGACGTCGATGAGGCGTCGAATGCGACGGCTCCGGTCGCCGGAACCAGGGTGAGGGCCTTCTCAGCGATTCGGGTCTTCGCCGACGCACCCGTCGACATCCGCTCGACGAAAGATCGGGGGCGAAGGGACGGCACGGCGCCGCCGCGCACGCGCCTCAGCGAGCCGCCTGACTCGAGGTCGGCGAGATCGCGGCGAACGGTCATCGCCGAGACGTCGAGCTCGGCGGCGGCGGGCTCGAGCCGGATGCGCCCGTCGCGTTCGAGCATGGCCAGCAGCAGCCGGCGGCGTTCCTCGGCGCTGATGGTGGAGGTCGTGGCCATGCCGTGAATGCTACCGCCTCGTTCAGCCGCCGTCGCTGGATGGCGGGAGCGCAGCACACCTCTGCGCCGATCACGTGGTCAGCGGGCGTGCTCGGGAAGGCCGGCAACGCCTCGGCGGGCAGGCTCGCGAGAGGGTGAAATCGGGTGTGAAACCGATGTTGATCGTGTCCGGCCGGGGCCTAACTCCCCCGTAACCTATTCGGGGGTCGGATCGCGTAGTGTGTGTGACGCATTCCGGGTGTCGGGGGTGGGCGGCCGACCCGGGTGTATGTCATCGGCTGATGGGCGCGTGAGCGTTCATACCATAATGAACGGGGTCGCACCTGATGGGTGGAGTGGGGAGAGTCTCCGGCGTGCACAGGTCGCACGATCGCCCCTCTCTCGCGAGCCTCCCCCGACTCTCGGAGCGGGTTGTCGTCCGTGAGCGCATGACCGAGCGGCTCGACAGACTCGCTGCGCTCACGTTCGTGCAGGCACCGCCCGGATACGGCAAGACGGTTGCGGCAGCCCTCTGGGCGCGCCATCGCCACGATCGAGGTGACGCCGTTGTGTGGGTTCGCTGCACGCCCGACATAAACGAGCCTGGCGCGCTCACCGCCGCGCTCACCCAGAGCTTTGTGATCTCTGGTCTGCTCCCGTTGGCAGAGGGGGATTCCGACGCGCACACCGTGCCACTTGCCACCGCTCTCGCGTCGATGGGGGACCGCCGCATCATCGTGGTGCTCGACCGGTTCGGGCGGGTGACGGATGAGGGCGCCCTCAACGCCGTGGCCGGGCTGCTCGGCGACGCCGTGAACGTGCACGTCGTCGCCATCAGCAGGATGCCGCACCCGCTCGTCGACACCGCTGCCGACTACGGCGTGGAGGTGGACCACATCACCGCAGGCACACTCGCCGCCACCGCAGACGAACTGGTTTCGCTCGCGCGCTCGTGGGGTTTTCACCTCACACCGTCGACGGCAGACAGACTGACGCAGATGACGGGCGGATGGCTCGAGCTCTCGAGACGTGTTCTCGGCTCACCGTCCTTCGACGAACGGACCGATCCAGGTTCCGGTGTGACCGGCTCATACATCGCGGATGTTGTGCTTCCGTCGATCGGCGAGGCGAAGACCGCACAACACGTTATGCGGCTGTCGCTCGCGGCTCCCGTCATCCGCCCTGAGCATCTGGACGTTGTGGGGACCGGAGGGCGGAACACGGCGCGGCTGATGCGCGACCAGGGATTGCTCGACGAGGTCATCGCGCCGGACGGGGCGAGTTACTGGCGGTTTCCGTCCCTCGTTCGCAGCGCCCTCGCCGAGCACTTCACCGACTCCCAGCCGGGCGAAGCAGGGCGAATACACCGCCAGTTCGCCGAAGCCCTGTACAACGACGGCGAGGGCATCGCGTTCGACCTCGTGCTCGAGCATGCCAGAGCGGGCAAGCACTGGCAGCTGCTGGGCGAGCTGTGGCTGAAACACGCACTGATGCTCCTGCAGGCCTACCCCGTGCAGACACGACGTGTCTATGACAACCTGCCGAACACGGCGTTCGCGGCTGCGCCCATACTCCAGCTCGCGGCGCACGAGTTTCTCGCTTCAGAGGCAACCGCGCCCGCACAAGGCGACCGCAGCTCGCTCGAAGACATCGCAGACTCCCTTGTCTCCCACCTCGGTCACACATCGGGCATCGATGAGATCACCGCCGCGTTCAGCGCCCAGATCTCAGCGCGCAGGACCCAGGGGCGGCTCGCCGACGCCCTGGCGATCGATGAGCGGCTCTCGAAGCAGCTCCAGCACGCCCGGCGCAGGGGTGTGGCGCCGGTGCCGATGCGTCGTGCCTGGTTCTTGCTGCAGCGCGCGAAGACACTGCTGCTCGTCGGTGATTCCGTGCAGGCGATCCAGACGATGCAGCGCGCCTATTCGGCGGCGAAGACGCCCGAGACCCGATGGATCGCGTCGTCCGCCGCCGGGCATCTGGCACTCTTGCACAGCACCGTCGGTGATGCGTCGCAGGTGCAGTATTGGATCGATCTCGCACGACCGGTGGGTGAGATCGATGACGAGCTCGACAGGCAGACCATGCTGCCCGCCCGAATCGCCGAAGCACTCATGGCCGTGGCCCGGCTCGACCGGGTGGAGTCCCCGCGGGCCATCGCCCAGCTGGGCACCGAGGCCCAGCTGGGCGAGCTCTGGCCGTTCGTCGCACTCGCCCAGACGTCGTATCGCCTCGCCTTCGGTGAGCCGGTGACGGCATACGAACAGCTTGCACACCTGGCCGCCGTGCATGCGGACGAGATGGTCGACGACCGGCTGGCCGCACGACTTGTCGAACGGTGCACGGCTGACGCCCTTCTGGCCATGGGCGAGGCCAACCGCGCACGGCGGTATCTCGATGATGCGGCTGCACGTTTTCGAGCGTTCTCCACCGGGCGCTCCAGTGAGGTCGGTGCGGCGGATCTGCCCTGGTTGCGCCTGCCGTCTGCGACCTTCGCGCTGATGGTCGGCGACAACGAGGTGGCCCTGCGGCTCGCATCTGCAGCGGTCTGGTTTCAGGATCTTCCGCCGCGAGATCGGGCAGAGCTGTTGATGGCCCGCGCATGTGCGGCGCTTCGGCTCGGTGCAGAGGGAACGGCCGTCGAATCGTTCCTGCGGGCGATCATGCTCGCCGAAGAGTCTCAGACGCTGTATCCCTACCTCGTGATACCCGAACCGTCTCTGCGCGCGCTCGCCGGCGTCGCCGGCATGGTGCTGCCCGATGCGCTCGAAGCTCATCTGGCGGCGAAGGGAACCAGGTTTCCGGAACATGCGGAGTTCATCGAGCTCTCACCGAGGGAACGTGCTGTGCTCGACCAGATGACGAGACACGCGACCCTGGCGGGCATTGCGCAGGCGCTGACGGTCTCGACGAACACCGTGAAGACACAGTCGGCGGCGATCTACGCGAAGCTGGGTGTTCGAGATCGCGAAGCCGCCGTCGCGCGCGCTCACGAACTGGGATTTCTGCCACGGGTATGACCGCTTGCGGCACTCATGTTTGTGGGTGAGCTCTATGGGGTTTATGGGTGAGCTCTAGGGGAGAGCTGTGGGTGAGCTATGGGTGATTCGAGGTTGAAAACCGCGTTGGCGACATTCCCAGACTGCTAAGAACGGTGAAGGAAACCGTTCGTGCATACGCATCAGAGTGGCGCTGCCACCGCATGGTATGCACATGTTCGGGCATGAGCTGTATCAGAGGGGACTGAATTGAACCGGCTAAGAATGCTGTTCGGTGGGGGACAACGCACAGACGACTCAGGGCGGGCACTCGTGCTCCGACCGCGCAGGGTCATGGCGATCCTCGCCGCCATCGCGATGGTCGGGGTGGGCACGTTCACCTCGGGTCCGGCGTGGGCTGCTCCCGCGTCCGTCCACGAGATCACCGCCAACTGGGTCGGCGACCCGGTGCCGACGGAGGCGCCGTACGGCCAGCCGGTGACGGCGGAGTGGCACGTCAACACCAACGACGTGGACGACCCGTACTCCAACGAACCTGTCGACAACGTGCGCGCCACCCTGACCGTGGGCAACGGCGCCTTCACCAGCATCCCCCAGGTGTGTAAGACCAAAGATGTGACGCCCGTCTCCGAGATCTCGGCAGATGGCACCACGCTGCTCTGCAACCTCGGCACGATCACGGAGGGCACCGCGTCGGTCATCCAGGCCCCGGTGCGTGCCACATCGACCGAAGGCGGCAATCTCACCGCCGTCGGCACCGCGACCTCGGACTCCGCCGTCGCCGAAGCAGGACCCGCGGATCCCGGCCCCCTGCCGATCACGTATGCGCACGGCATGGACCTGTCGCTCTACCAGGCCCCTGGCGTGGGCGGTCAGGGTTTTGCCGGCGAGAGCCGCCTCGGCGGCAACCGCCCGTTCCTCCAGATGAACTACTCGCTCATTCTGGATGCGGGCAGCCGCCCAGGGCCCGAGAGCTACTCGTTCCCGGTGACGATCAGCTCGAACATCGCTGGGACAACCAACGGGCTCGCGTGGGAGAACTGCCTGCCGGTCAGCAACTCGTCGCGATCGACGGGTCAGCCCTACTCCGACCCCGCAGAGGGCGACCGCACCAACTTCCCGACGTGCAGTGTGAGCGGCACGGGGACCACCTACACCGTCTCGCTCTCGGACCTCGACTACACGCTGGTCAATGCGCCGGTCAATGACAGCATGGGGCAGCCGCTCCCGGGCAACGGCGTCTACATCGCGTCGGGGACCGTGCAGTTCAGCATTCCTACCGCTGTGACGGACATCACCACCTACACGTTCACCGCCGCTCCGGGCGCCTTCGTCTTCGATGACGGTGTGTCTGAGCCAGACGGAAACCCCGACAACAACGTCTCGAGCGCCACGCTCACCCCGCCAGGCGGGTTCAGCAACGCATGGTCCGGAACCCCCGCCGCTTCGCGGACCCCCTGGGACCCGAACCTGTGGGTGAGCCCGGGGACGAGCGCCGACGTGACGCTGCCGCAGCCTGGCATCGACAACGAGGACGACTGGAACGAGGCAGTCGCCAACGGCACCGCGCAGTCGACGCTCCCTCTGTACCACCAGGCCAACATCCAGGCGTGGAACGGCTACGCAGGTCCAGGCGGTCCGCAGATGGCCGGCGCGTGCACGATGAACCAGAACCCCGCATTCGTCCCGACCTCGTTCGAGGGCGGCGGCTGGAACGGCGGCGGTCTTGACGGGTACGAGAACTACGAGACCGCCCGGTTCTTCTACACCACCCAGGCGATCGACACAAAGACCGAGACCTGTGGTGAGGCGGCGCCGAGCGCGAAGTGGATCGAGGTCGTGCCACCGGCCGGTCATTCCCTCACCGACCCTCGCATCGCCAGCGACATCCTGATGGACCTCCCCGCCGGCGTGACCGGTGTGAAGATGACCTGGAACCCCGCTGTGGACACGTCTGAAATGGGCTTCCTCCGTGTCTTCGGCTACATCGACCCGGCCGCGCCGACCTCCGGCGAGGGGTGGACCGTCGGAGCGTTTAATGCGCCGTATGACGTCGCCGCCCGCTGGCCCGGCTATCCGACGCTGAACAACTACATCAACCTCAGCACCGGTCCCGGCGGGACGGTCATTCCGGGCAGCACATATGGCCCGAACACAAACTCCTCGCGTGATGTCTACCGCCTGCAGGGGGCCCAGGGCCTGATCGAGAAGGTCGTCTCCGACACCACGGCGCAGCCGGGCGTGCCGGTGACCTACACACTCCGCGCTCAGGCGCAGAACCTCGTGACGAGCCCGCCGCCGGCGACCTTCACCGTCGTCGACACGCTTCCGGAAGGAATGGTCTACGTGCCCGGCTCAGCCGAGCCTGCTCCGACGAGCGTCAGCACCGATGGCCGGACACTCACGTGGGACTTCGTCGACGTGGCTCCGAACGTGTTCCAGACGATCCGGTATCAGGCCCAGCGCCCGGCGGACAGCGTCATCACGCCGGGAACGAGGCTCACGAACACCGCCGTGATCAACACGGTCGGCGACAACCGGCCGGCGAACACCCCGGGACGAACGGCGAGCGCGACAGTCACCGTGCCGAGCGCATCCGCCACGATCTTCGGCAAGTCGGTCGAGGCGAACGTGCTCTCCTTCGATGGCGACAGCTCCGCGTGGGTGCTGACGATCAACTCGCAGGATCCGGTGACGAACGAGTTCACCGACACGATCGACATCCTGCCCGCGGTCGGCGACGGCCGCGGCACGGATATCGATGGCACGTACACCGTCACCGGCGTTGATGCGCCGGCCGGCTCGACGGTCTACTACACGTCGGAACCGATCGGCTCCGTGAGCAACGACCCGCGTGACGCGTCGAACGGTGGCACACCCGGTTCGGTTGCCGGAAATACGGTGGGCTGGTCGACGACAGCCATTCCGAATCCGACGGCGATCCGTGTGATCGCCCCGGAGCTCGCGCCCGGTGCGACTCAGACGATCCGCATCGAGTTCGACACACCTGCCGGGAGCAGCTGCGAGGAACCTGCGGCGGGTGACAACAAGCCCGGGCAGATTCTGGTGAACTCGGCCAGCTCATACGCGGGACACACGGCGTTGCCGATGCTGTCCTCCGCCATCGCCGAGATCGCCAGCTGCTACGCCGTCAACCTCAAGAAGTACGTGCAGGATGCAGACGGCGACTGGCACGATGCCAACACGATCGCTGACTACCCGTCCTATCGGGTCGGCGACGAGGTGAACTACCGGATCGTTGTGGAGAACATCGGCCAGGGCACGGTGACCGATCTCGAGATCACGGACGACCTGTTCCCCGAGGGAACGTTCACCGTCGACTCACTCGCACGGGGCGAGTCGCAGACGCACGAGTACACGGTGACGCTGACCGGTGGCGGAAACATCGTCAACACCGCCTGCGGCACCGCTGCGACCCCGCCTGACGCTGATGCCCCGACGATCCCCTGTGATCCGGCTGGCGTGATCGTCACGAACTACTCGACTGAGAAGTCGTCGGTTCCGGCATCGGGTGAGACCGTTCGCCCGGGTGATTCGATCACGTACACGATCGCGGTGACGCAGGAGGGTGATGCTCCGGCTGTTGCCGAGTTCACGGACACTCTGGCCGATGTGCTGGACGATGCGACGCTCGATGGTGTGGTGACGGCTTCGATCGGCACGGCGACGTTGAACGGTGACGTGATCTCGTGGTCTGGGACGATTCCGGTCGGTCAGGTCGCGTTGATCAGCTACACGGTGATCGTGAAGGACTCGGCCGCGCTTGCTGCGGAGGGAAGCTACTTTCTCGAGAACGGTGTGGAGAGCCCGGGTTGTGCTGACGGCGGGTGCCCGCCGGTCGAGCACGAGGTCGCTGACTTCTCGGTGGTGAAGACCTCTGACCCGGCTGACATGTCGAACGTGGACGAGGGTTCCGAGATCGAGTACACGGTCACGGTGACTCAGATCGGCAAGGCCGCGTATGAGAACGCCTCGCTGGTCGACGACCTCTCCGATGTGCTCGACGACGCCACCTGGAACGATGAGCTGGACGCGAGTGCCGGCACCGTCGGGTTCGATCCGGCGACCGAGCAGCTGAGTTGGTCTGGTGATCTTGCGGTCGGTGACGTGGTCACGATCACGTATGTCGTCACGGTGACCGGTGCGGGTGACACGCACCTGCACAATGTGGTCACGAGTGAGGGCTGCGCTTCGCAGGATGTCTGTGAGACGGAGCACTACACGGCGACCTACACGACGGTGAAGACGGCGAACCCGGCGAGCGGCACGGATGTGCAGGCGGGTCAGGAGATCGAGTACACGATCACGGTCACCCAGTCGGGTGAGGGTCGTGTTGTCGGTCAGTTCTTCAACGACGACCTGGCAGATGTGCTCGACGACGCCACGTTCAACGATGACCTCAACGCGACGCTCGGGACCGCGACATTTGATCCGGCGACGGGTCTGATCTCGTGGACCGCGGACCTCGGCCCTGGTGATGTTGCGATCGTGACGTACTCGGTGACGGTCACGGCAGCGGGTGACACGGTCATCGGGAACACGGTTCAGTCTCCGGGTTGTGAAGAGCCGGGTGACTGTGTCACGGAGCACAAGACGGGCCGGTACGAGACGGTGAAGTCGTCTGATCCGGTGTCTGGCAGCGATGTGCAGATCGGTGAGACGGTCGAATACACCGTGACCGTCACGCAGATCGGTGAGGGCCCTGTCGAAGACGCTGCGTTCACAGACGATCTGACCGCGGTGCTCGATGACGCGACCTGGGACGACACTCTCGCCTTCGACGGCGGGTCGGCGTCTTACGCCGAACCGATCGTCGACTGGTCTGGTGACCTCGGTGTCGGTGACGTGGTGACGGTGACCTATTCGGTCACGGTGACCGGCGACGGCGACATGACCCTGGAGAACGTGGTGACCAGCGACGGATGTGTTGATCCGGCGGACTGCACCACCATTCACCGCACGGGTGACTACACGGTCTCGAAGATGTCGGACCCGGCCTCGGGTTCCGATGTTCCGGTCGACGGCGTCATCACCTACACGGTGACGGTGTCACAGCGCGGGCCGGGTTCGGTCACGGCTGCGACGGCGACCGATGATCTGTCGGATGTGCTCGACGACGCGGCCTGGCAGGACACCCTCAACGCGGATTCCGGCACGGCGACGTTCGATCCCGCAACCGAGGTTCTGGACTGGACGGGAGATCTCGCCGTCGGCCAGGTCGTGACCATCACCTACACGGTGGAGGTCAACGCCGAAGGCGACATGTTCCTGAACAACCAGGTCACGCCGGGCGAGCTCGGTGAGTGTGTGCCGGCCGCGGATCAGACCCCGGATTGCAAGACGTCGCACCTGACGGGCCGGTTCGAGTACTCGAAGATGGCCGATCCGGTTCACAACTCCGATGTCTCGGTGGGTGAGACGATCACCTACACGGTCACCGGAACCCAGGTGGGCCCGGCCGGCGTCACGGCAGAGCTGACAGACGACCTGTCGGATGTGCTCGACGATGCGACCTGGAACGATGACGCGACAGCGTCTGTCGGCACGGTTGCCCTCGACGGCACAACCCTCACCTGGACCGGCGATGTCGGTGTCGGTGAACTCGTCACGATCACCTACTCGGTCACCGTGACCGGTGCAGGGAACACAACCCTGGCGAACGTCGTCACGGGCACGGGCGAGTGTGTTCCTGCTCCGGACCAGACCGAGGACTGCCGCACGATCCACAAGACCGGTGGGTATGTCTATAACAAGGTCGCGGACCCGAAGTCGGGCACCAGTGTTGACGTCGGCGACGTGGTCACCTACACACTCACGATCACCCAGCGCGGTGAGGGTTCGGTCACCGGTGCGACAGTGACCGATGACCTGACGGATGTTCTCGATGACGCGAGCTGGAACGGGGGCGAGTCGGCGACATCCGGCACCGTGGCCCGCTCCGGCAACACGCTCACCTGGAACGGTGACCTCGCCGTGGGTCAGGTCGTGACCGTCAGCTACCGGGTCACGGTCACCGCGGAGGGCGACAACACGCTGCTCAACGTTGTGACCAGCAACGACCCGCGAGCGTTGTGCGACCCCGACGGTGTCTGCACGACCACCCACCGGACGCCGCCACCACTGGCATCCACAGGTGGTGACCTCGCCTGGCCCGTGATCTTCGGAGCCCTCACCCTGCTCATCCTCGGAGGGGGAGCGCTGATCATCACACGCCGGCGACGTGAGAGCACCGACCAGCTGCAGAGCTGACCGAGGCCAGCTGTAGAGCTGACCGAGGAGTACACCTGGTTGTGCCCCGTCTCATGCGAGACGGGGCACAACCATGTTCGGCGTGGAGCCGACGAGCACCGTGTGCCGCCGCCTCGGCGTTCGGGTCAGTTCTCTCGCAGCTGCTGCCGCTCGTCACCATCGGCTGGTACGTGAGGACACCTCGAGCGTGAGCGTGCACCATACCGCGATGGGCCGCTCTCGACCAGTGGTTGAGTCGACGTGCAACACCGACCTAGCGTCAGAGGAAACCACAACGGGTGACGAACACTGCTCTGGAGCGCAGTGCGGCAACGGGAGTATCAAGCGATGACGGCGATCGGCAGCAGCAGCACAACAGAGAACACGAACCCTGCAGAGAACACGAACCCTGCAGAGAACACGAACCCTGCAGAGAACACGAAGAAACGATCGACGGGGCGGGTCAACAGCGAGTTCACCGAGCTGGCGCGGCTCATCCACGATGCGGGTCTGATGAGGCGACGGTACGGGTACTACTGGGCGAAGCTGATAGCGGTACCGATCGCATATGCGGCGGCCATTGCCCTGTTCGTCTGGATCGGCGACACCTGGTGGCAGTTGCTCACAGCTGTGCTCTTCGCCGTGCTGTTCACACAGACGGCTTTTCTCGGCCACGACGCCGCTCACCGCCAGATCTTTCGTTCGGGAAAATGGAACGACTGGACGAGCCTGATCGTCGGCGACCTCTTCATCGGCATGAGCTACGGCTGGTGGCAGCACAAGCACACCAGGCACCACGCCAACCCGAACAAACAGGGGTCTGACCCCGACATCGAGATACCGGTGGTGTCGGTCACCCCGGAACAGGCACAGCGGCGACGCAACCGCGTCACATCGTGGCTCATCGCTCACCAGGGCGTTTTCTTCTTTCCCATCCTCCTTCTCGAGGGCATCGCCCTGCACGCCTCAAGCGTCAAGCGGGTTCTCTCGCCGGAACCGGTCAAACATCGCTGGGTTGAGATCGTGTTCCTCACCGTGCGCCTCGCAGGTTTCATCACCCTTGTCTTCGTTGTGCTCTCGCCGGGTGTCGCCGTGGCGTTCCTCGCGGTGCAGCTGGGGGTGTTCGGGTTCTACATGGGAGCGTCGTTCGCACCGAACCACAAGGGGATGCCGCTGGTTCCGAAAGACGCGAAGCTCGACTTCCTGCGGCGACAGGTGATGATGAGCCGCAACATCCGGGGGAATCGTGTGCTCGACACCCTGATAGGAGGACTCAACTACCAGATCGAACACCACCTCTTCCCGTCCATGCCCAGGCCGCACCTGCGCAGGGCCGCACCCCTCATCGCGGACTACTGTCGAAAGGCCGGCGTTCCGTATACGCAGACCGGGCTCTTCGAGAGCTACCGCATAGTGATCCGCTACATCAACAGGGTCGGGCTCGGCGAAAAAGACCCCTTCACCTGCCCGCTCATCCAGCAGCGGCTGTCGATCTGAGCGCGCGGAGGGTGTGAGGGGCGAAAAGAGCCGCCACACCCTCCGGCTCACTCCGGGTCTACGCGCCCCAGCCGGCCTGCTGGCCACCGACGCGCTCTGCCGCGATCCTCTGCTGGTAGCCGGACCGGTCGTATGCCGTCATCGGGTCGGCGGGCAGCCCTCGCGACTCTCGCCATTCGGCGAGGGCGGGTCGCACATCGGTGTAGAAGGCGTCCATGAGGATGCCGTTGGCGCCGAGCACGTCGCCGGCATCCTGTGCGTCGGAAAGGGCTCTCCTGTCGACGAGCAGTGCGCGGGCAGTCATCTCCTGCACGTTGAGCACCGAGCGGATCTGGCCGGGGATCTTGTCTTCGACGTTGTGGCACTGGTCGAGCATAAACGCGACGGGCGAATCGTCGGCGAGCCCGCCCCCGCGCACGACCTCGTAGAGGATGCGGAACAGCTGGAACGGGTCTGCCGCGCCGACGATGAGGTCGTCATCCGCATAGAAGCGTGAGTTGAAGTCGAACGAGCCCAGCTTGCCGAGCCGCAGAAGCTGGGCGACGATGAACTCGATGTTGGTGCCTGGCGCATGGTGTCCGGTGTCGAGGCAGACCATCGCCCTGTCGCCCAGCGCCGAGACCTGGGCATACGAGGTTCCCCAGTCGGGAACATCCGTGTGGTAGAAAGCCGGCTCGAAGAACTTGTACTCGAGCACCAGGCGCTGTTCGTCGCCGAGACGGTCATAGATCTGCTGCAGCGAGTCGGCGAGTCGATCCTGACGTGAGCGGATGTCGCCCTGCCCCGGATAGTTCGTGCCGTCTGCGAGCCAGATCTTGAGATCCTGCGAACCGGTCTGGTGCATGATGTCGATGCACTCGAAGTGCGTGTCGATGGCCTTGCGGCGCACTGCCGGGTCAGAATGTGTGAGCGACCCGAACTTGTAGACGTCGTCTTGGAAGGTGTTCGAATTGACCGTGCCGAGCTCGACGCCGAGTCCGTTCGCGTGCTCGCGAAGTGCTGAGTAGTCGTCGACCTTGTCCCAGGGAATGTGCAGAGCGACCTTGGGAGCAAGGGCTGTGAGCTCGTTGACCTTGGCGGCGTCTGCGAGCTTCTCGTGAATGGCGCGAGGTGTCCCGGGGGTCGAGAAGACCTTGAAACGGGTTCCCGAGTTCCCGAACGCCCACGACGGGAGTTCGATGGCCTGCTTCTCAAGCCGGGTGAGGATGTCGGTGGTGAGGATGCTCACGATGCGTCGCTTTCTGTTTCTGTCTCGTCGAGTGCCGCGAGTTGGTCTTCGAGGTGAAACACCTCTGTCAGTTGAAGGAACCCGGTGTCTGGTGCGCCATCGAGTTCGACGAAGAACTGGCTCATCTCGGCTTGCCAGCGCGCGTTCACATCGGTCTTCGCCATGCCGGCCTGCGCGGCTTCGAGCGACGGCGTCTCGACGTAGCCGATGAGAAGGCCGTCGTCGCGCACGAACAGCGAATAGTTGTTCCAGCCCGTCGATTTCAGCGCCCGCAGCATCTCTGGCCATACGGCAGCGTGTCGCTCGCGGTACTCCGCGAGTCGGTCCGGTCTGACCTGGAGCTGGAAGCAGACACGGGTGTTGCGGTTCGCGTTCATCTCCGGCCTCCTCTCAGAAGGCGGTCTGTGGGTTCCATGGGTTCCTGCCGATCTCGTTCTCGATGTTGTGACGCGCTCAGGCCGACACGTGGCGGTGTTCGATGCCGAGCAGGCTCGCCGCCGCGGCGACGTCTCCTGCACGATGACCGACACAGAGTGCCCAGTGATGGCCGATGCCGGTCTGGCTCCACTCGTCGACCCAGAGACCGGGGTCCATTCCGAAGTCGACCCGGCTCGTCGTGTTGCCGATCGCGAGCAGAGGGCCGGGAACGACCTCGCCCTCTGACGTGACGAGCACGTAGGAACCGTTGTGGTCCTGCCCGAGGCCGAGTGTCGTGACCGGGCCATGCTTGACGTCGAACTCGACGGACACCCCCCAGCCGCGTTTGCCGTGATAGACACCGAGGCCGCGCAACAGCGGATCGCCTGCGCTGACCGCGAGGTGTGCCGGGCCGTCGTGGCCCATCTCGACGACGTTGTCGAAGAAGTTCAGGGCCTGGATCTCGGTGAACGAACCGCCGGCTCCGAGCGACTGCCCGACGAGCTGCGCGATCGAGGTGCGCAATTCATACTCACCGGCCATCGGCACGCCACGTGCCGTGAGAATCGACGAGCCGAGGATCATTCCCGCACCGAGGCGCTCGTGCTGCTCGCCGGCGAGGCCGCGGTGGTAATAGGCGACGGTGTCGAGGTCGAAGTCGTCGACGAGTCTGTCGAGCCCGACCGAGACCTTGGCTCCCCACGCGAAGTCCTCGTCATTCACGGATTCGTCGAGAGTGAAGAGCTTGCGTGCGAGGTCCATGCGCTCGGCGACCTCGGCGTCCGTCACGACGTTGACCCGCTCGCGCAGATCGTCGAACTCGAGAACCTCGACGTGTGAGCCGAACGTCGTCGACACCGTGGTGAGGTCGGTCGAGACATCGAGCATGCCGGGGTAGAGATGACCCATGAGGCCATGCCTGGCGTTGCGGAGGGCGCCTCGAACCCCGGCGGCGTGCACCCAGCGGTCGATCCGCTGCCAGGCGCTGTCTTGGCGAAGGTGCCCAGAGACCGACCGGAAAGGGATGCCCGCGCGACGAAAGACGTTCGCCACCTCTGGCACCGGGCACTGGCCGCAATAGGCGAGCCACTTGCCCGTGTCGACGTTCGCGTGGTCCATCGCCTCGGTCGGCTGCAGGTCGAGCACAAGAACCGGGGTCTTGGCCTTCTGGGCGATCGGCAGCACCATCGAACTCGTGAGGTAGGTCGCGAGAAAGATGACGATGATGTCGCAGTCCGCCACCCGCAGTTTCTCAGCAGCGGTGTTGGCCTCCTGGGCGTCAGAGACGAAGCCCGCATCAACGACCTCGGCGTCGAGGTCGTTGAACCGCCCGGTCACATAGCGAGCGGAGTCCTGCAACTGCGGCAGCAGGTCGGGGAATTGGGGCCAGTACGCCCCCAGGCCCCCCGAGACGAGGCCGATCCGGGTCTTCCGTCGCTGCTTGGGCGGCAGCAGTGCGCCCACATCGTTTGTGAGTGCGTCAGGCATTGCGGTTACTCCTCATATTTCAGTCCCTACTCTTCAGGCGGATGACGCAACGGGGGCGGAGCCCAGGCAAGAGCTCGCGTGAGCATCCGCCCCCGTCGCTCGACGACTAGAAGTCGTAGTCGTCGATGTTGTCGGCATTGAACACGGTGGGCGGGCCGACGATGACCACGCCGCCCTCGCCGATCTCGCGCTCGCCGAGCTCGCCGGCTTCGAACGTCTCGCCTGATTCTCCGGTGATGGTGCCGTCGGCGAGCGCCTTGCCGGCGAACGCGGCGACATAGCCGAGCTGTGCCGGGTCCCAGAGCGCGAACTCGGTGACCGTGCCGTCTTTCACAAACGGACGCATCTCGTTGGGCAGGCCGAGCCCGGTCAGCGCGACCTGGCCCTTGTACTCAGAGGTCGAAAGGTAGCGCGCGGCAGCCGCGATGCCGACGGTCGTGGGCGAGATGATGCCCTTGAGATCGGGGTAGGCCTGCATAAGACCCTGCGCCTCTTGGAACGACTTCGTGTCGTCGTCGTCACCGTAGACCTTGGCGACCAGCTCGATCTCTGCGTAGTCCGGGTTCGAGGCGAGTTCCTCCTCCATAAAGGCGATCCACTCGTTCTGGTTGGTCGCGTTCGCCGTGGCCGAGAGGATGGCGATCTGGCCCGATCCTCCGATCTGCTCGGCGATCAGCTCGACCTGGATCTTCGCGACGTCCTCGGCGACGACCTGGCTGATGAAGACGTCGCGGCAGTCCGGATTGGTGTCGGAGTCGAATGCGACGATCTTCGCACCACCGGTGCGCGCCTCTTCGAGTGCCGAGCAGACGGCGTCAGGGTCGTTGGCGGCGATCACTATGACGTTCGTGCCCGCCTGGGTCTCTGCGTTGATGAACGAGACCTGACTCGAGGCGCTCGCGTCGAGTGGGCCGACGATCTCGCTCGACGCGAAACCGGCTTCGTCTGCGCCGGTCTCTCCGCCGCCGAGCACGACGTCTGTATAGGGATTGTTCAGCTGCTTGGGAATGAATGTGATCGTCTGATCACCGTCGGCACCCGAGCCTCCGCCCTCTCCGCCTTCTCCGCCGCCAGCGCAGCCGGTGGCGATGAGGGCGACGGAAGCGGCGACCGCTGCGACAGTCGTCAATCGACGTGCCATGCCTCTTCGAGCACGATTGCGATTCAACTCCATTGTTCTTCCTTTCGATACGGCGCCGGTGCTAGGCGCTCGGTGTTCCCGAGGGTGAGACCCGGGGAATTTCTCGTCGTAATCGGCTGGCGTGCCGCCATTTCACCATCGCCGCGAAGATGCTCGGAGCGACAACGGATGCGATCAGGAGCGACCCGGTGACGATGATGAGCACCACATCCGAGACACGCCCGAGGCGCAGCGCGTAGTTGATGATGCCGATCAGCAGCACTCCGGCGACCACACCGGGAACCGAGCCCTTGCCTCCGAATATCGAGACGCCGCCGAGGAGCACGGCCGCGATGACGGCCAGCTCGAGCCCGCTTGCGTTGTCAGACCGGGCGCTGGAATAGCGAAGCGTCCAGAACACGCCGGCGAGTGCCGAGACGGTGCCAGAGCCGACATAGAGCCAGAGTTTCGCACGAGCGACCTTGATGCCCACAAAGCGTGCGGCCTCTTTGCTGTAGCCGAGGGCGTAGAGCCCGCGGCCGAACGGCGTGAGGTGCAGCAGAATTCCGAAGAACACGATAACGATGAGCACGCCGATCATGACCGTGGGGATCCCCGTTGTGCCGAGCTTCGAGGTGAAGAACGAGGTCAGCTCCGGTGGAAAGCTCGCGACGGCATTGTCGCCGATCACCACGAGGGCGAGCCCGCGGAACAGCGCGAGTGTGCCGATCGTGACGGCGAGCGACGGCAGGCCGACGACCGCGACCAGAACGCCGTTGAACGCTCCCGCGAGGGCTCCGACGACAACGCTGACGAGCAGCACCATGGGCATGTCCCAGCCGGCCTCCCAGAGCACACCCATGAGGGCGCTTGTGAGGCCGACGATGCTCGCCACCGAGAGGTCGATCTCGCCGGTGATGATGATGAGCGTCATCGGCATCGCGATCAGCAGCACGGGGATGACGTCGAGCAGCAGGAATCCGGTCGTCACCGGTGAGGCGAATCGCGGGATCGCGATCATAAACGAGACGATCACCGCGATGAGCGCATAGATCATGATGGCGTCGCGCCCCAGCAGGATGCGCGCGAGCCCGGTGCGCCCCCGTGGCTCTGCGGCGAGTGCTCTCGTGCTGTCGGGGCCGGTGGTCACTGTTGTGGTCTCAGACATCGCGGGCCTCGCTCACTCGTAACTTCTTGGCTCTTCGGGCGCTCGCTATGCGGTCGATGACGATCGCAGAGAGGATGAGCACACCGACTATGGCCTGCTGCCAGAACTTGTCGACGCGCAGAGCGGTGAGTGCGCTCGTGATGGTGGTGAGCAGCACGGCGCCGATCGCCGCACCCGCCACCGAGCCGCTGCCGCCGAAGATCGCGACGCCGCCCACCACCGCGGCGGCGACGACATCGAGTTCCATTCCCGTGCCGGTGGTCGCGCCGACCGAGTTGAAGCGGGAGGCATAGAGCACACCGGCCAGCCCCGCGAGCACGCCGTTTGTCAGGAACGCCAGGAAGACCCTGCGCGAGACCGGGATGCCGAACAGCCTGGCGGCCTCGGGATCTGAGCCGATCGCATAGAGGTCGCGGCCCGAGCGAGTGCGTGCCATGTAGACGGCGACGACGGCGACGACGACGATGGCGAGAAGGGTGATCACCGGGAAGCCGGCGATGGTGTTGACGGAGAGCGCGCCGAAGGCATCCGGCCGGTCATCGGCGAAGTACTGTGTGCCGCCCGCCCAGGCGTTGTTCAGTCCTCGATAGATGTAGAGAGTTCCGAGAGTGATCACGAGCGCGGGCACCTTCGCCACCGTGACGAGCAGTCCGTTGAACGCCCCGAGCACGGCGCCGAAGGCCAGCCCGATGAGAAAAACGAGGGGAATCGGCATGTCTGGCGCGTTGGCGAAGATCGTTCCCGTGCCGAAGGCGACGAGCCCGAGAATCGAACCGATCGAGAGATCGACGTTGCGGGTGATGATCACGAGCGCCTGGCCGACGGCGAGGATGCTCATGATTGTCGCGTTCAACAGCAGGTCTTTGACACCTTGTGGGCTGAGGAAGAGGGGGTTCGCCGCATACGTCGCGAGAACGAGGACGATCAGCGCGAACGCAACGGGCAGTTCCCGCGCGCGAAGTACCGCCCTCATCGCCGATGACCGTTGTTTGGCGGGGGGTGCAGAGGTGGTTGTCACGGTGTGGTCTCCAGTGATGCTGTCGCGGCGTGCATAACGTTCTCCGGTGTCGCGTCGGCCCGATCGATCTCTGCGCTGATGCGGCCTTCGTGCATCACGATCACCCGGTCGGCCATGCCGAGCACCTCGGGCAGCTCAGACGAGATCATGAGGATGGCGATGCCTCGCCCGGCGAGGTCGGAGAGCAGACGATGCACCTCGGCCTTCGTGCCGACGTCGATGCCGCGGGTGGGCTCGTCGACGATGAGGAATGCCGGCTCTGTCGCGAGCCACTTTGCCAACACGACCTTCTGCTGGTTGCCACCGGAGAGTGTCGAGACCGCGTACTCCTGGGAGCCGGTCTTGACCTGCAGCCGCTTCGTCCACTCCGCAGCGACCCGCTGCTCCTCGCCGCCATTGATCAAACCGAATCTCGCGAGCCGGTTCCGCAGGGTGAGCGCCGTGTTCCGGGCGACGGAGAGGTCCATAACGAGACCCTGCTTGCGCCGGTCTTCTGGAACGAAGCCCATGCCCGCGTCGATAGCGGCTTGCGGGTCGCGCGGTTTGAGGGCCTTTCCGCCGATCTCAACAGAACCCGCGTCGTACGGGTCGATACCGAAGATGGCACGGGCGACCTCGGTTCGACCCGCGCCGACGAGGCCGGCGAGAGCGACGATCTCACCCGAACGCACCTCGAAGTCGATGTCGGTGAAGACGCCGGCACGGGCCAGACCCTGAACTCTCAGGACGGGAGCGCCGATCTCGGCCTCCTCCTTGGGAAACAACTGGTCGATGTCGCGCCCGACCATCTCGCGCACGATCTCTTCGACAGTGACGGAGCTTGTGTTGTGCGTCGCGATGTAGTTGCCGTCGCGCATGACCGTGATCCGGTCTGTGAGCGCGAAGACTTCGTCGAAGCGGTGGGAGATGAAGAGAATTCCGGCGCCGCGCTCCCGCAGATTGCGAGCGACAGCGAAGAGCCGTTCCACCTCTACTCCGCTGAGGGCGGCTGTCGGCTCATCCATGATCAGCACCCTCGCGTCGAGCGAGATCGCCTTCGCGATCTCGATGATCTGCTGGTCGGCGATCGAGAGACCCTCTGCGATGCGATCCGGGTCGATCGGCACGCCGAGCTGTTCAAAGAGGTTGTGCGCGGCGCGGCGCATGCTGCCCCGGCTGATCAGGCCGAACCCACCACGGGGCTGACGCCCGATGAAGATGTTCTCGGCCACGGTCAGGTCGGGGAAAAGCGTCGGCTCCTGGTAGATCACAGAGATGCCGGCGGCTTTGCTGTCTGCGACCGAACGGAACGCCACCTGCTCGCCACCGACTCGGAACACACCTGCGTCCGGGTGATAGAGGCCGGCGAGGATTTTGACGAGAGTGGACTTGCCGGCCCCGTTCTCGCCGACCAGTGCGTGGATCTCGCCTGCGCGGATCTCGATGGTCCCGTCTGCCAGCGCAACGACCGGGCCGAACCGCTTGGCGGCACCCGTCAGCGACAGCACATTCTCGGCTGTCGGCCCTGTCGTGCCGGCTGCTGCACGTTCCATCGTGGGCTACCTCCCCTTTGAGGACTGAATCGTTTCATATCGGACCCCCTCAATGTAGGTGTGTCGTTATGGGGCTGTCAACCCGACCGATGCGAGCGTTCGCGTATTCGGTTGATTCGTTTCATAATTGTGATCATCTGGCTCCGATAGTGTCGTCGGAGCCGCCGAAACAGAGGAGACCGATGGTTGCCAGTGTGAGAGAAGTCGCACATGAGGCGGCGGTCTCAGTCGGCACGGTGTCCAATGTGCTGAACCGGCCAGACAAGGTGGCGCCCGCCACCGTGGAGAAGGTGCAGGCGGCGATCACCAAACTCGGTTTCGTGCGCAACGATGCCGCGAGGCAGCTGCGGGCCGGGCGGAGCAGCAGCCTTGGTCTTGTTGTGCTCGACGTGCGCAACCCGTTTTTCACTGACGTCGCCCGAGGTGCTGAAGACCGCGCGTCGGCAGACGGATTGACCATTCTGCTCGGCAACAGCGACGAGACGTCTGCCCGTGAGAACGCCTATCTCGACCTGTTCGAGCAGCAGCGTGTGCACGGCGTGCTCATCTCGCCCGTCGCCGAGGACCTTCCGCGCCTCAAGCGGCTTCGCGGACACGGTATTCCCGTTGTGCTC
Source organism: Okibacterium endophyticum (assembly GCF_054780075.1). Classification (NCBI taxonomy): domain Bacteria; kingdom Bacillati; phylum Actinomycetota; class Actinomycetes; order Micrococcales; family Microbacteriaceae; genus Okibacterium; species Okibacterium endophyticum. The sequence goes on from NZ_BAAGXA010000002.1 coordinate 358,433, forward strand.
GTGGACCATCATGCGGGCGATCGCAGCTTCTCGTCGGTCGCCGTCGACGACGTGGTCGGCGGGTATCTGGCCACGGAGCACCTCGCAGACATCGGCAGGCGGCGCCTCGCGTTCGTGGGCGGGCCCACGAGCATCCGTCAGGTGGCGGACAGGCTTGCGGGCGCTCGACGGGCTGTCGAAGCAACCGACGGCATGTCGCTCGAGGTGATCGAGACCGACTCGCTCACCGTGCTGCAGGGACGCGCAGCGGGCAACGAGATCCGCTCGAGGCCGCCGGCAGAACGGCCGGATGCCGTGTTCGCGGCGAACGACCTCCTTGCCCTTGGGGTGCTTCAAGCGCTTATGATGCAGGGCGATGTGCGTGTGCCTCGCGACATCGCGCTCATCGGCTATGACGATATCGACTTCGCCTCTGCGGCAGTGGTCCCGTTGTCGTCCATCCGCCAGCCGAGCGAGCTGATCGGCAACACTGCCGTCGACCTGCTTCTGCGAGAGGCAGAGGGCGGCCCTGATTTCGTGCACGAGCACGTGGTGTTCCAGCCCGAGCTCGTGGTGCGTGAGTCCACGGCAGGCTGACCGCTCGCGTGAGCCGACGTCTTCACCTCGTTCGGACGATTTCACCGGGAATGCGCGGTGAGAACGTCCGATACGGATGAGAACGCTTGGGGGCGGGGCGCCGGGCGCGGGGCGCCGGCGCGGCTATCGGCGGCGGATCGGCCCGGTGAGCGTCTCGTCTGGGCTGCCGTAACGGGGCTGGTCGATCGGAACCTGTTGAGGCGCTGAGTCGGGAACGGCGACGGTCGGGAGCGGCTTCGTCGTCGGCTCCGCGGGTTCAGCCGGTTCAGTCGACGCAACGGGTTCAGCCGCCCTGATGGGTTCGGCCGACCCGGCCGACGCAACGGGTTCGGCCGACCCGATGGATGCAGTCGACCCGGCCGACGCAACGGGTTCAGCCGACGCAACGGGTTCAGTCGACCCGGCCGACGCAACGGGTTCAGCCGCCCTGATGGGTTCGGCCGACGCGTCGGGACCGACGCGCTTGCTCCCCTCCGCACGCGCGGCGGCGGCACCACTTTTCTTGCGCGGGAGGGCGATCGGAGCGGTGAGGGCGACGGCCTCAGAGAACTCGGCGGGAGATGTGCCGGGCAGGGGCCTCGCGACGTGTGTGACAACAAGACGCCAGCGTGAGTCCGGGTGAAAATGCAGGCGCAGACTGCGCGCGACGATCAGCCAGGTGAGCCCGATCGCGCCGGCGACGATGCCGGCGATGGCCGCTGCGCCGAGCGTCCAGCGTGCTCCGAACTCATTGGCCACCCATCCCACGATCGGGGCGCCGATCGGAGTGCCTCCCATGAGAATCGCCATGTACAACGCCATCACCCGTCCGCGCACCTCGGGGTTGGTGGTCGTCTGCACGAATCCGTTCGCGGTGGTGAGCAGTGTCACCGTGGAGAATCCGATCAGGATGAGAGAGAACGCGAACGTCCAGAACGTCGGCATGATCGCAGACAGCACAGACGCGACACCGAAGCCCCATGCCGCGATGATGACCACACGCATCCGTGCGCGTTCGCGGCGTGCCGCGAGCAGGGCGCCCGTGAGCGATCCGATCGCGAGAATCGACGAGACCAGGCCGTACTCGCTCGCGCCTCGGCCGAACTCGACGGCCATGGTCGACGAGATGATCGCGAAGTTCATGCCGAAGGCTCCCATCAGGAACACGATCACGAACACGATCATCAGGTCTGGGCGACCCCGCACATAGCGGAATCCCTCGGCGAGAGCGCCCTTCTGCGATGAGCGCTTGCGCGGCTGCAGCTCGCTCTTGCGCAGCATCAGCAGCGCGCCGATCATCGCGAGGAAGGTGACGGCGTTGACGATGAACACCCATCCAGACCCGATGCTCGCGATGAGCACACCCGCGACGGCCGGGCCGATGAGACGCGCCATGTTGAACGAAGCCGAGTTGAGCGCGACGGCGTTCGACATGTTGTGCTCGGTGACGAGGTCAGACACGAACGTCTGACGCGCGGGCCCGTCGATGGCGTTCACGATGCCGAGCGAGAGCGCGAAGAGATAGAGGTGCCAGAGCTCGGCGTGGCCGAACAGCAGCAGCAGGCCGAGCGAGGCCCCGAGAAGCCCGAGGGCACTCTGGGTGATCAGCAGGATCTTGCGCCTGTCGAAACGGTCGGCGATGAAGCCGGTGAGCGGCACGAGCAGAAGCTGCGGGGCGAACTGCAGGGCCATGGTGGTTCCGACCGCAATGGCGTCATTGTCGGTGAGGTCGACGAGCACCACCCAGTTCTGTGTGGTCGCCTGCATCCAGGCGCCCACGTTCGACACCAGGGCGCCGATGAACCACAGGCGGTAGTTGCGGGTCGATAGCGATCGGAACATCGCACTCACTGGGTGGCCAGCCTCCTCATCACTGTTGCGGCTGTCGCCAGCGCCGCGCGGTCGTCCTGCGACATGCCGCGCAGCTGAACGCTCAGCCAGGCGTCTCGTTTCTTGACGGTGTCTTTGACAACGGATGTTCCGGCATCCGTCAGCGCGATGCTCACCTTGCGGCGATCACCCTCATCCGTCTGCCTTGTGAGGTATCCGGACTCTTCGAGACAGTTCACGGTTCTGTTCATGGACGGAGCCGAGACGCGTTCCCGTTGTGCGAGGTCGCCCAGTGTGTGTGGTCCGTGCAGATGCAGGGCGGTGAGCACGGCGAACTGCCCGTCTGAGAGCTCATCGTCTGCCTTCTCTGCGCGGAGTCGTCGCGCCAACCAGAACGTCGCCATTCTCAGGTCGGAGCTTTGTTCTGCGATCGTCCGTGCCATAGGAGGCCATTCTAACAGATTAGTTAGGCTAGGTAAATATCAACTTAGCGAGGCTAACGAACTGGATGTCGGCCGGCGCGGAGGTACGCTGAGTGGATGCAGGACGACGTCGAACGCGCAGCCTCAGCCGTCGGCGCAGAAGCGCACGTGCTCACGGATGCCGACGGTGTCTGCATCTATTACTACAGCTGGTCTGCGGCACGCCCGAGGGGCATCGTGCACATCGGCCACGGGGCGGGGGAGCACGCGCTCCGCTGGGCGCCGACCGCACGGCTCCTCGCCGACGGCGGCTATACGGTTGTCGCAGACGACCACAGGGGTCACGGCTTCACGGGAGCGCTCGGCCGTGGATACGGTGACCTCGGCGCGCGGACGACGCGGGCCGCCATCGACTCGATGCAGCTCGTCGCAGAAACGGTCAAAGACGAGAGCCCGGGCCTCGCCCTCGTTGTCCTCGGTCACAGCTGGGGGTCGCTGATGGCGCAGAAGATCATCGCGCGCGCGCCGTTGTACGACGCAGCGGTGCTCTCTGGATCTTCGCTCGCGGCGCCCGGCGTCATCAACGCGGGCAATCTCAACAAGCGGTGGAAGAGCGAGCAGGCGACCGGACTCGAATGGCTGAGCAGAGATCCTGAAGTCGCCGAGCTCTTCGCGGCTGACCCTCACTGCTTCGACATCGCTGCGAAACCGGTGTGGACGCCGTTGCAGGCGTTCGGATTTCTCGGTCGCCCTCCAAAGCGGATGCCGCGTGACATCCCGGTCCTGATCCAGGGCGGCACAGACGATTCGCTGGGCGGCGTCCGCGGAATGTCGCTGCTGCGCAAGGCCTATCGGCAGCGGTCCCGCCTCAGCGACGTCACGCTGATGCTCTACCCCGGCGCGCGCCATGAGATCTACAACGACCTGAACAAACACGAGGTGGTGAACGACCTGCTCGGATGGCTCGACTCGCGGATCGACGCCGCGTGAGCTTTCGAGTCGAGACGGCCGAGGGGGTCGTCATCGGGGAGTCAGACGGCGACGTCTCGGTCTGGAGAGGCATCCCCTATGCGGATGCTCCGGTCGGCGCACTGCGCTGGCGTGCCCCGAAGCCTGTGGTGCCGTGGAAGGGTGTGCGCGATGCAACGGCGTTCGGCGCGGTGTCGTGTCAGATTCCCTCACGGCAGCCCGGTTCACTGCGCGCTTCTGTGCCGCAGAGCGAGGACTGCCTGTCGCTCAACGTCTGGTCTCCGGCTGCACCCTCGGCCGGCACGGGTACGGCTCTTCGACCGGTTCTCGTCTGGATCCACGGCGGATCGCAGACGGTCGGCGCCGGTTCCCTCCCCGATTTCTCAGGGCGGTTTCTGAGCGGCAACGGCGACATCGTGGTGGTGACGATCAACTATCGCCTCGGCGCACTCGGCTGGGCCGACTTCAGCTCGTTCCGCCGCGGGCGCCACGGGTTCGACTCGAACCTGGGATTGCGCGACCAGGTCGCTGCGCTCGAGTGGGTGCAGCGCAACATCCGTGCGTTCGGCGGCGATCCGCGGCGCGTGACCATCATGGGCGAGTCCTCGGGAGGCACGGCCATCACCACACTGATGGCGACGCCGGCGGCAGCGGGCCTGTTCCGCGCGGCTGTGGCGCAGAGCCCGGTGGCGGCCGCCGTCTATGACCGCGAGCTCAGCGCTGAGCGCGCTGCCCGGCTGCTGCAGATCCTCTCTGTCGAACCGCGCGAGGTGGAACGGCTTCGCGAGGTTCCCGTGCCCAGGCTGCTCCGCGCGATGTCAGCACTGGTCGACGAGAACACACTCGAGCGCCCGGGCACGCTCGCCCTCGGTCCGGTCGTCGACGGCGCATACCTGCCGAGGCATCCGCTCGAGGTCCTTGCCGCCGGGCAGGCGCACCCCGTGCCGCTGATGATCGGCACCACGCGAGACGAGGCCGAGCTCTTCGCGTTCGGCGACCCACCGCTTCTGCCTCTCAGACACCGGCAGACCGACGGGCTGATCGCGAGGCTCGAGGCCGAGGTCAGGGCCGCCGGCCGAGCGGATGCTGCGGGCGTGCGCGAGCGCCTGCAACGTGTGTACGGTGCTCGGCTCGGCCGCGGCGCACGACACGCGCTCGCGGCGGACTGGACCTTCACGATGCCCAGCCTGCGCGCGGCAGACGGGCACGCAGGCGCCGCGCCGACGTTCGTGTATCGGTACGACTACGTGCCGCCGGCGCTGGCGCTGACGGGGTTCGGTGCGACGCACGGCACCGAGCTTCCGCTGTTCTTCGGCACGCTCGACGCGCCCATCGGGCGCCTTCTCGTCACTCTCGGTGGCCGAGGAGCCCTGAGAAAGCGTTCGGCGCAGATGCAGAACGGGCTCATCGCCTTTGTGCGGGCGGGTGATCCCGGCTGGCCGCGCTACAGCCCCGCCTCTCGCGCCGCTCGGCTGTTCGGCCGACGCATCGTCGACACCGAGCACCCGGCGACCGATCGGATGCCCGCGTGGGACGGCATCCGCTTCACCGAGTGACCCTTTCGGTGGAGCTCGTCAGTGATGACGGGAGGTCTCGACAGGCTCGGCCACCGTGGGGCTCGAGCACTGTGGGCTCGATCAGCGCGTGCGCTCGGGGCGGGGCGCACCGGCGATCGGCAGGCCGGGTCGCGGAGGCAGGTTGAAGCCGAGCATCGAGAATGGCCCGCGCGGGCCGTCGAGCTCGATCGGCGCCAGGGCGCAGTTTCCGATCTCGGGAAAGAGGGCGCGATAGCCGTTCGGATCAACACCGATCAGGCGGCAGAGCACCAGCCTGAGCGCGGTGCCGTGGCCGACGACGAGCACACGACCGTCTGGATGCTCGTTCTTGATCCGGCCGAACGCGCGCAGCCACCTTTCGATCGCGTCTGTGCCGCGCTCGCCGCCGGGCAGCGGATTCTCGGCCGGTTTCTCGACGAAGGCGGCGACGGCATCCTCGTGACCGGCTTCGCGCAACTCGCCCAGGGTTCTTCCCTCGCCCTCTCCGAAGTCGACTTCGGTCAGGTCGTCGAGCGTCGTCGCCTTCAGCCCCGTGACGATGGCGCTGGCCTCTGCCGTGAGGACGGCGCGCTTCAGCGGCGATGAATAGATCGCGTCGAGACCGGCCGTCGCGGCCCAGGCCGCCAGGTCGTCTGCGTCGCTCTCGCCGTTGGCATCGAGCTCGATGTCGCTGACGCCCGCATATCTATGCCCCACGTGCCAGACAGTCTCACCGTGCCGTGCCAGAAAGAGTATTGTCATGCGCCCATTGTGCCCCAGGGTCCGCTGCAGGCAGAGCTCGCTGCAAGGCAGGGCTGCAGCGGGGCAGGGCTCGCCGCAGGCCAGTGTGCAGCCGGCGGGCAGCAACGACCGGGTCGAGAACGGGTGAACCCGTCAACGAGAACGGACGAGTCTGTCAAGGGGGTGTTCGTGTGTCCGATCGTGCGAATCATGGGGAGCATCCGCACATCCCAACGAGATCACGAGGAGATCATCATGGCCAGTGTTGCACGTGACATCATGACCGGCGGCGCCGAATGCGTCGGAGAGAACGAGACGCTCGAACAGGCCGCACGCAAGATGCGCGACCTCGACGTGGGATCGTTGCCGATCTGCGGCGAAGACAACCGCCTGAAGGGCATGCTCACCGACAGGGACATCGCCGTCAAGTGCGTCGCAGAAGGCGGCGATCCGCGCACGGCGACGGCTGGGGAGTTCGCCCAGGGCAAGCCGGTGACGATCGGCGCAGACGACTCGATCGAAGAAGCCATCAAGACCATGCAGGACCACCAGGTGCGCCGGCTTCCCGTGATCGACGGGCACGACCTCGTCGGCATGCTCAGCCAGGCTGACATCGCCCGCAACTACCCGGAGGACCGGGTCGGAGACCTCGTGGAGTTCATCTCGTACTGACTGCGGTCGGGTCGGGTCCGGCACAGCGCCCGGCACAGCGCCCGGACCCGCGTACGGTTCAGCAGGATCCGCGCGCCCTCAGCCCGCGGCATCATCATGCGGCTCGCGCCTGACCTGTCCGCGGAGCACACCCACGGCGCGGCTAGGCTTGGGTCATGCACGGTGAATACAAGGTTCCCGGCGGCAAACTCGTTGTCGTCGACCTCGACATCGTCGACGGCGTGATCAGCGATTTTCGACTCGCCGGAGATTTTTTTCTCGAACCGGATGACGCCCTCGAGGCCATCAACGCGTCTGTCAACGGCATGCCGGCAGAGACGGATGCCGCCGGCCTGGCTTCGGCGATCCGCCGCGGCCTGCCCGAGAACACCACGATGCTGGGCTTCAGCCCGGAGAGTGTCGCCACGGCCATCAGGCGCTCGCTCTCTGGCGCCGCCGACTGGCGCGACTTCGACTGGCAGCTGATTCACTCCGCGTCCGTCTCGCCTCGGATGCACCTGGCGCTCGACGAGGTGCTCACGGCAGAGGTCGGCGCCGGCCGGCGCGGCCCCACGCTGCGCATCTGGGAATGGGACGAGTCAGCGGTTGTGCTCGGAAGCTTCCAGTCCGTGAAGAACGAGGTGGACCTCGAGAACGCGGAACGATTCGGCTTCGACGTGGTGCGCCGCATTACGGGTGGCGGCGCGATGCTGATGAAGCGCGGCGAGGTCATCACCTATTCGATCTATGTGCCCGCCGAGCTCGTGCAGGGCATGACCTTCGCCGACAGCTATGCCTATCTCGACGACTGGGTGCTGACCACTCTGCAGTCGCTCGGCATCGACGCGGTGTACAAACCCCTCAACGACATCACGAGCCCGAGCGGCAAGATCGGAGGCGCCGCGCAGAAGCGGCTCGGCAACGGCGCCGTGCTGCACCACGTGACGATGAGCTATGACATGGACGGCGAGATGATGGCGAAGGTGCTGCGCATCGGCCGAGAGAAGCTGAGCGATAAGGGCACAACCTCCGCCGCCAAGCGCGTCGACCCGCTGCGCAGCCAGACGGGCCTTGCCCGCACAGAGATCATCGACAGGATGATCGACACCTTCACAGCGCTGACCGGCGCGATTCCCGGTGATATCACCGCGGAGGAATATAGCAGGGCCGAGCGTCTCGTCGAGTCGAAGTTCTCGACAGACGCATGGTTGAACCGGGTGCCCTAGACATGGCCTCACCCGATCAGCCGGTGCCGGACGAGCGGATGCCAGAGGGCATCCGTCGCCGCACCAAGCCGAAGAAGCGCACGAGCGGCACGGTCACCGGCGGCATCGTGATGGGTGTGGACGAGATCTTCGCGCCGACGCGCTACGAGGCGCAGATCGAGCGCGACACGGTCATCGGCGGAGACAACATGGCGGTGCTGCCCACGCTGCCAGATGAGCGGTTCACCCTGATCTACATCGACCCCCCGTTCAACACAGGGCGTGAGCAGCAGCGTCACGTGACCACGAGCATCCGCACCGCAGCAGGGGCAGGTGGGAACACCGGTTTCAAGGGGCAGAGCTATGAGCGGATTCGTGGAGAGCTGCGCAGATACGATGACGCGTTCGACGACTACTGGGCGTTTCTCGAGCCCAGGCTCGTCGAAGCATGGCGGCTTCTCGCAGACGACGGCACGCTCTATCTGCACCTCGACTACCGCGAGGCGCACTACGCGAAGGTGCTGCTCGACGCGATCTTCGGCCGCGATGCCTTTCTGAACGAGATCATCTGGGCATACGACTACGGGGCGAAGTCGAAGAGCCGGTGGCCGACCAAGCACGACACGATTCTCGTGTATGTGAAGAACCCCAGAGCGTACTTCTTCGATTCGGATGCCGTCGACCGCGAACCGTACATGGCGCCCGGTCTGGTGACGCCAGAGAAAGCAACGAGGGGCAAGCTGCCGACCGATGTCTGGTGGCACACCATCGTCTCGACGACGGGCCGCGAGAAGACCGGGTATCCCACGCAGAAACCGCTCGGTGTGCTGCGGCGGATCATCGCGGCGTCGACCCGAGAGGGCGACTGGGTGCTCGACTTCTTCGCGGGCAGCGGCACAACGGGTGCGGCCGCCCAGGAGCTCGGCAGGCGCTTCGTGCTCGTGGACGAGAATCCAGAGGCGTTCGCCGTGATGCAGAAGCGCCTCGCGGGCGATGTCGACTGGCTGGCGCCGCCGGCCCGCTGATTCCGCGCACTCGCGACAGACCCGCATCCACAAGCTGATATCGACCGACACCGAACGATCAGGGGAGCACATGAGATTCCGCATCTTCACCGAACCGCAGCAGGGCGCGACCTACGACGATCTTCTCGCCGTGGCACAGGCCACCGAGAAGCTCGGCTTCGACGCTTTCTTCCGCAGCGACCACTATCTCAAGATGGGCGACCACGTCGACGGGCTGCCCGGTCCGACCGACGCCTGGACAACGCTTGCGGGTCTCGCCCGAGAGACGTCGACGATCAGGCTCGGCACTCTCGTGTCGAGCGTGACCTACCGCTACCCGGGCATCCTCGCCATCCAGGTGGCACAGGTCGACCAGATGTCCGGCGGACGCATAGAGCTCGGCCTCGGCACGGGCTGGTTCGCCGAGGAACATGCCGCTTATGGAATACCGTTCCCCGAGAAGCGGTTCGGCATGCTCGAAGAGCAGCTCGAGGTCGTGACAGGGCTCTGGTCGACGCCTGTCGGCGACACCTACAGCTTCGGTGGCACGCACTACACGCTGACCGATTCGCCTGCGCTTCCGAAACCGGTGCAGCAGCCCCTGCCGATCATCGTCGGAGGTCACGGCAAGAAGCGCACCCCTGAGCTCGCGGCGCGGTATGCGGCCGAGTTCAACATCGCCTTTCCGAGTTTCGACAACGTCGCACCGGCTTTCGCCCGTGTGCGCGAGGCGTGCGACCGGGTGGGGCGTGCAGCGGACTCGATGCGATACACGGCTGCGTTCATCGCCGTCGCGGGTTCGGATGAAGCCGAGTTCGCCCGGCGCGCGGCGGCAGTCGGCCGCGCGCCGGCGGAACTGCGTCAGAACGGCCTCGCAGGCACTCCCTCCGAGATCGTGGATCGCCTCGGAGTGTTGCAAGACGACGGTGTCGAGACGATGTACCTGCAGATCATGGACCTGCAGGACCTCGATCACCTCGACTTCATCGCGCGCGAGATTGTTCCGCAGCTCGGCTGAGCACCTCGGCTCCGCCGCCCGCGATTCACCACGCGCTACAGCTTTTGTGACGCGCCATCCTATTTCGGGTAGCGCATCACAAAAGCTGTAGCGCGTGGCGGTCTGTGCGGAGCGCGCGCGAGCGCGAGCGCGAGCGCGCGAGAGAGGCGCATCGTTCACGGCGCCTGAGAGAGAAGCGCGGCGGTCAGACCGTGACGAGAAGGGTCGCGAGCGAGTCGAGTGCCCCTGGAACGAGTTTGTAGTACGCCCAGGTTCCGCGTTTGTCGCGCGAGAGGATGCCCGCTTCGACGAGGATCTTCAAATGGTGCGACACCGTCGGCTGGCCGAGGCCGAGCGGCTCGGTCAGATCGCAGGCGCAGGCCTCCTCGTTCTCGTGCGCCGCCACGAGCGAGATGAGGCGCAGCCGTGCCGGATCGGCGATGGCTTTGAGCGAGCGGGAGAGTTTGTCGGCATTCTCTGCGGTGATCGCCTCACGGGTGAGGGGTTCGCAACACGCTGTGACGTCGGTGACGGGCAACAGCTCGGTTAACGACATCTGAACTCCCTCTCGATAGATTGACATCCATCGATATTGTAGCAATACTGCATATCGAAGCACATCGATATCTTGTGCCAACACTAACGGAGCTCCATGACATCCACCAGCGGCACGTCGAACACTGTTCGGTTGGGCACCGCCGATCGGCTCCTGCCCGTCTGGATCGTTGCCGCGATGTGCCTCGGCCTTGTGCTGGCCATCTTCGTGCCGAGCGTCGGAGAGGCACTGCACGCGATCCAGATCGGATCGGTGAGCGTTCCGATAGCCGTCGGGCTTCTCGTGATGATGTATCCGGTGCTGGCCAAGGTGCGCTACTCAGACGCGCGAGCCGTTGCCGGAGACAGACGTCTGCTGGTGTCATCGCTCGTGATGAACTGGCTGATCGGCCCCGCTCTGATGTTCGCGCTGGCGTGGGCGTTCCTGCCAGACCTGCCCGAATATCGCACGGGGCTCATCATCGTCGGGCTCGCCAGATGCATAGCGATGGTGCTGATCTGGAATGACCTCGCATGCGGTGACCGCGAGGCTGCGGCGTTCCTCGTCGCGGTCAACTCGGTGTTCCAGGTCGTCGCCTTCGGTGCGCTCGGCTGGTTCTACCTGCAGGTTCTGCCGACGTGGCTCGGCCTCCCCACAACGAGCGCTGACTTCTCTTTTTGGGCCATCACCGTGAGTGTGCTCGTATTTCTCGGCATCCCCCTTCTCGCGGGATACCTCTCGCGTCGAATCGGTGAAGCGCGTCGCGGCCGGGTCTGGTATGAGTCGGCGTTCCTCCCCAGGGTGGGCCCGTTCGCTCTCTACGGCCTGCTGTTCACCATCGTGATGCTGTTCGCCCTGCAGGGCCAGCAGGTGGTCGACCGCCCGCTCGATGTCGTGCGGATCGCGCTCCCGCTGCTGGTGTACTTCGCCGTGACCTTCATTCTGGGCTTCGGCCTCGGCAGGCTTGTCGGGCTCGGCTATGAGCGCACGACGACCCTTGCCTTCACCGCTGCGGGCAACAACTTCGAGCTGGCGATAGCCGTCGCCATCGGCACCTTCGGCGCGACGAGCGGCCAGGCCCTCGCCGGCATCGTCGGTCCGCTGATCGAAGTGCCGGTGCTCGTCGCGCTCGTCTATGTCGCACTCTGGCTTCGACGGCGTGTGTTCCCGAGAGAGCCAGTGGCGGCCGAGCCGAAGAACACCGGCGTTCCCCCCGTTCCGGTCGCCGACCGGGTATAACCGCTCCGACAGAAAGACACGAACATGACCGACAAGCCCACAGTTCTCTTCGTCTGCGTGCACAATGCCGGGCGCTCGCAGATGGCCGCCGGATACATGAAGGCGCTCGCCGACGGTGGGGTCGAGGTGCTCTCCGCCGGCTCAGAGCCCAAAGACCAGATCAACCCGGTGGCGGTCGAGGCGATGGCCGAAGAGGGCATCGACATCGCGAACAACACCCCCAAGATCCTCACAACGGATGCCGTCAGAGAGTCAGACGTCGTCATCACGATGGGATGCGGCGACACCTGCCCGATCTTCCCGGGCAAGCGCTACGAGGACTGGGAGCTCGACGACCCCGCGGGCCAGGGCATCGATGCTGTGCGGCCGATCCGCGATGACATCAGGTCGCGCGTCGAGAAGCTGCTGGCCGAGATCCTTCCCGTGACGGCTTAGGACGAGGGTCATGAGCGACGTCACCACGAGGCGCGGGCTTCCGGGCCTGAGCTATCCGGAGGCCTATCTGAAGCGTCTCGCCGACGAGCTCGCTGAGCGTTTCTCCGGCGTGTTCGCCGTCGAGACCGTCGAGCGATACGTGCTCGAGTCCTACACGGGGCTCCTGCGCACGTCGACGGTGAAGGCGCACCTGGCGAACAACACGATACGGTTCGCCACTGATCGGCTCACGGCGCTCGCCCAGGCGAAGGGCTCGGTCGAATCGCCCGTCCCCGAAGTGCTGTTCGTCTGCGAGCAGAACGCCGGTCGCTCGCAGATGGCGGCGGTCTTCACCAATGCGCTGGCCGCAGGCGCCGTTCACGTGCGCTCCGCCGGTTCCGCCCCGGCCTCCGAGATCAGCCCGGCTGTCGTCGAGGCCATGCACGAGGTCGGACTCGACCTGAACGAGGCGTTCCCCAAACCGCTGACGGATGACGTGGTTCAGGCCGCGGATGTCGTCGTCACGATGGGATGCGGCGATGCCTGCCCCATCTATCCGGGCAAGCGCTATCAGGACTGGGAGCTCGACGACCCGGCGGATCTGCCGCTCGACGGTGTGCGCCGCATCCGTGACGAGGTCAGGGACAGGGTCGAGGCGATGCTCCGAGACCTGGGTGTCGACGTGACGGAGACGGCGCGATGAGCGGGATCGAGAACGTCATCGTCGTCGGCTCAGGGCCTGCCGGATACACGGCCGCCGTCTACCTCGCGCGGGCCGGTCTGAACCCCGTTGTGCTCGCGAGCTCTGTGGAGATCGGCGGCGCGCTGATGAACACCACAGAGGTCGAGAACTTTCCAGGCTTCGCCGACGGCATCATGGGGCCGCAACTGATGGAGAACATGCGGGAGCAGGCCGAGCGGTTCGGCGCACGAATCGTCTATGACGACGCCACCGAGCTCGATCTCACCGGCGATGTGAAACGGGTCGGCAGCGGGTACGGCACCGAATACCTGGCACACGCTGTTGTGCTCGCGATGGGTTCGGCGTACCGCAAGCTGGGCGTCGCGGGTGAGGAGCGCCTCTCTGGCCACGGTGTCTCGTGGTGCGCCACCTGCGACGGGGCGTTCTTTCGCGGCCAGCACATCGCCACGGTCGGCGGCGGAGACTCAGCACTCGAAGAGGCGATGTTCCTCACCCGTTTCGCCGACTCCGTCACCCTCGTGCATCGGCGAGACACGCTTCGCGGCTCGAAGATCATGCAGGAGCGCGCGTTGGCGAACCCGAAGATCCGACTGCGGTGGAACAGCGAGATCGTCGAGGCGAAAGGCGACGAGAAGCTCTCAGGCCTCACCCTGCGCGACACGACGTCCGGCGAACGGTCCCACCTCGACGCGACAGGACTTTTCATCGCCATCGGCCACGACCCGCGCAGCGAGCTCGTCCGCGATCAGGTGGACCTCGATGAGAACGGGTATGTGCGCGTCGAGCACCCGACGACCCACACCAGCCTGCCCGGAGTCTTCGCATGCGGCGATCTCGTGGACGACCGCTACCGGCAGGCGATCACCGCTGCGGGCACCGGATGCGCGGCAGCGCTCGATGCCGAGCACTATCTGGCCGCGCACGGCCTCGCCTCCACCGCACAGCTCGAGACCGCACAGCTCGAGACCGCACAGCTCGACACAGAACGTGACACTGCAGAACTCGACGACGCGTCGGTGCGGTAGACGACACGATGACGATCTCTGAACTCCCCGCACTCACCGTTCCGGCATCATCGAAACTCGGTTCCTTCCCCGTCGCCGTGATCGGAGCCGGCCCCGTCGGCCTCGCCGCTGCGGCGCAGTTGCTGGAGCGCGGCATCGACGTGGTCGTCTATGAAGCAGGAGACGCAGCGGGAGCAGCCATCCGGCTGTGGGGGCACACACGGCTTTTCTCACCGTGGCGATACCTCGTGGACGAAGCCGCGACCCGGCTGCTCGACAAAGCGGACTGGGACGCCCCAGAAGCCAACGGGCTGCCGACCGGGCGCGAACTCGTCGACGACTACCTCGAGCCGCTTGCCGAGACACCGGAACTCGCACCACGCATCCGCTACGGGCATCGTGTGATCGCGGTCACCCGCCAGGGTATGGACCGGACCCGTTCGACCGGGCGCGCGTCGACTCCGTTCCTGCTTCGGCTCGGCACCGCCGACGGCATCGTCGACACCCTGGCCAGGGCCGTCGTCGACACGTCTGGCACCTACGGGTCGCCCAATGCCCTCGGCGCGAGCGGGATCACCCCCGCGGGAGCCGACCGGGTGAGCGGAAACATCAGCCACGCGCTGCCCGATGTGCTCGGTGCTGACCGAGAGAGGTTCGCCGGCAGGCACACCCTGGTCGTCGGGGCAGGCCACTCCGCCGCGAACACACTGCTGAAGCTGGCCGAACTGGCGCGTTCTGCGCCGGGCACAACGATCACCTGGACCATCCGCGGCGCGAGCCCCGTTCGGGTGTACGGATCGGCCACAGACGAACTCGAAGCGCGGGGGCGTCTCGGGGGAGTCGTTCACGACCTGGTCAGAGCCGGGGGCATAGCCCTCGTCGACCGGTTCGAGATCGACGAACTGCACGCGGCAGACGACTGTCGTGTGAGCGTGTCTGGCCGCCGAGCGGGTGAGCCGATGGCGATCGAGGCGGATGTTGTGGTGAACGCGACGGGGTTCCGTCCCGATCTCGAGATGCTCCGCGAGATCCGGCTGTCGCTCGACGAGATCGTCGAGGCCCCACGGGTGCTCGCGCCGCTCATCGATCCGAACCTGCACTCCTGCGGAACCGTCTCACCGCACGGCGTCGCCGAGCTCTCGCACCCCGAGCCGGATTTCTTCATCGCCGGGATGAAGAGCTACGGCCGCGCCCCCACCTTCCTGCTGCGCACCGGATATGAGCAGGTCCGCTCCATCGCCGACGAGCTGGCGGGCAACCGCGAGGCTGCGAGACGCGTCGAGCTGGTGCTGCCAGAGACCGGATTGTGCTCGACCGACATCGGGAGCGCCGCGCCCGGCACCGACCGCCGGGCGAGCTGTTGCGGTGACGACGAGCAACGACCATAGGGGTGAGTCCCCCGAGGATGGGAGGATAGGGGGATATGGACACCACTGAACGCCCAGCTCGTCCCCGCCGGCCACAGATCGTCGTCGAGGTGCTGCGCTCGGTCTGGTTGACGCCCCACCTCGTTCGGGTGACGCTCGGCGGCCCCGGTTTCGACGATTTCACACCGAAAGACGCGACGGACAGCTACGTGAAGATCATGTTCGCGAAGCCCGCATTGCGCCTCGATCCTCCGTTCGACCTGACGGCGTTGACCGAGCGGCTGGCACCGGAGGATCTGCCCGTCACCCGCACCTATACCGTGCGGAGTGTTGATCTCGTCGCGCGCACGATCGACATCGACTTCGTTGTGCACGGCGACGAAGGTGTCGCGGGTCCGTGGGCCGCCCGCGCGCAGCCAGGGGAACGGGTCGCGCTCACCGGCCCCGGTGGCGCCTACCGGCCAGACCCCGCGGCCGATTGGCACCTGTTCGCCGGTGACGAGTCGGCGCTGCCGGCGATCGCCGCCGCCCTCGAGGTGTTGCCGGATGAGGCGGTCGGCACAGCCTTTCTCGAGGTCGGAACCGCCGACGACGTGATCGATCTGCACAGGCCGGCAGGCGTCGAGGTCGTCTGGCTCCACCGTGGTGTCAGAGACGAGTCGACCCCGTTGTTGCTGGCGAACGCCATCTCGAGCCATCGGTGGCCCTCTGGTCGCGTTCAGGTCTTCGCTCACGGTGAGCGTGAGTCGATGAAAGCGCTGCGCGATGTGTTCCTGACGCAGCGCGGTCTCGATCGAGGTCAGCTCTCCCTGTCCGGCTATTGGGCATCGGGCCGCACCGAGGACAGGTTCCAGGCCGAGAAGCGCGAACCCATCGGGGTTGTACTCCCCGGCTGAGACCGCGAGAGGGCACCCAGGCTACGCAGCGTGGAGCTGCGCGAGGTCATGCTCGAGCGCAACCCAGGCGAGCATGGCGCACTTCACGCGTGCCACGTACTTCGAGACGCCCTCCAGCGCCGCGGCATCCCCGAGCGGCTCGTCGTCGGCGACGCCAGCGCCGCGGGACTGCATCAGCTCGCGGAAGAGCCCGATGCGCTCAGGCAGTTCGGCGACGGACAGACCGGTGGCGAGGTCTGAGAGCAGCGACGCCGACGCCATCGAGATCGAGCAACCCGCCCCCTCCCAGGTGATCCGCTCGACAACACCATCGCTCACGTGAAGCTGCAAGGTCAGCTCATCGCCGCAGGTCGGATTCACCTGGTGCGACTCGGCGCTCGCGCCAGACGCCAGACCGAACCCGTGCTTCTCGCGGGAGTGATCGAGGATCACCTGCTGATAGAGACTCTGCAGCTCGCTCGAACCCATCAGGCCACCTTGAAGAACGACCGGATGCCGCGCACACCGTCGAGCAGGGCGTCGATGTCGTCCGTCGTGTTGTAGAGGTATGCGCTCGCCCGTGTCGACGACGTCACGCCGAGCCTGCGGTGAAGTGGCTGGGCGCAGTGATGGCCGACACGCACGGCGATGCCCAGGTCGTCGAGGAACTGGCCGACATCGTGGGAGTGCACACCGTCGACGTCGAAGCTCACGAGCCCCGATCGTCTCGACGCGTCTGCCGGCCCGAGCACACGCACACCGTCGATCTGCATGAGCCCGTCGAGCAGGCGCTCGCCGAGGTGGTGCTCCCAGCGGGCGATGTTCTGCATGCCGACGTCGCCCAGGTAGTCGATGGCCCCGGCCAGCGCGATCGCCTGCGAGACCCGCTGCGTGCCCGCCTCGAACCGCTGTGGCGCGGGCAGGTACCCGGTGCCCTCGGCAGACACGGTGGTGATCATCGACCCGCCCGTGAGGAACGGCGGGAGCGCATTGAGCAGCTCCTCGCGTCCGTAGAGAACACCGATCCCCGTCGGCGCCAGCATCTTGTGGCCGGAGAACACGGCGAAGTCCACGTCGAGCCCCGCGAGGTCGAGCGGCAGGTGCGGAGCGGACTGACAGGCGTCGAGCACGGCCAGTGCTCCGACCTCGTGGGCGAGCGCGACGAGGTCGGCGACCGGGTTGATCACCGCTGTCACGTTCGACACGTGTGTGAAGGCGACCACCCTTGTGCGCGGTGCGATGATCGCTCGTGCGTCGTCGAGGTCGATCGTCCCGTCGTCCTGAACCCCGAGCACCCGCAGCACCGCTCCGGTGCGCAACGCGAGCTCCTGCCAGGGCACGAAGTTCGCGTGGTGCTCGCCCTCGGTGACGACGATCTCGTCACCGGGCCCGATCACGAACCGCGAGGCATCCGGCCGGCCTCGACCCAGCGACGCGTTCGACATGCCGTAGGCGATGAGGTTGATGCCCTCTGTCGCGTTCGAGGTCCAGACGATCTCGTTCTCGCGCACCCCGACGAAATCAGAGACGGTTCTGCGGGCGGATTCGAAGAGCTCCGTCGCGGCGGCCGCCAGGGTGTGCGCGCCACGGTGCACGGCGGCGTTCTGCCGTTCATAGAACGAGCGCTCTGCATCCATCACCTGAACGGGTTTCTGCGAGGTGGCGCCGGAGTCGAGATACACAAGCCGGTGCCGGTTGACCTGCTGCCGCAGCGCGGGAAAGTCGCCACGCAGCGTCGCGGCGCGCTCATCGGTCATCGGAGTGACAGAAGACGTGATGACGGACATGGGGGCTACGGATGCTTTCGGTCGGAAGTCGCGGAGCACACGTTCGCGCGTGGCTGCACCACAGGCAAGGCGTGCTTCGATGCGGATATTCCCATTGTCTCGCTACTCTCACCGCATGGCCAGCCCGGCGGGCTTCACCGATCAGGCGGAGTCCCTGACCACAAGCGTTGTGGGCATCATCGTGACCCTGTCGACCTCGTCGCCGTCGATGAGCCTGACGAGGAGTTTGGCCAGCGTCTCACCCATGGCCACCGGTCTCTGGTCGACGGTGGTGAGCGCCGGTGACGCGGTGGCGCCGTAGTTGTCGTTGTCGAAGCCGACGACGGCGATGTCGTCGGGGATCGTGCGCCCGGCGTCGCGGAGAACGCCGTACGCGCCGACGGCCATCTGGTCGTTTGCCGTGAAGACGGCGTCGATGCCCGGGTTCCTCGCGAGCAGCCGGCGCATCGCATTCGCACCGTGCAGGGGAGCGAAGTCACCGTACTCCACCAGATCGGTCGGCAGCCCGGCCTCCTCCATCGCCTGGCGCCATCCGGTGAGGCGGTCGATGCCGGCCGGCATGTCCTGCCTGCCGGCGATGGTCGCTATCGTTTTGCGGCCGGAGTCGATGAGCAGCCGCGTCGCATCCCGAGACGCTGCCACGTTGTCGACGTCGACGTAGTAGCCCACGTGGCCGCTCGCCCAGCCGAGGGGACGACCGCCGTAGATGATGGGGAGCGACTCTTCGAGGCTGACGTACGAATGGTCGCCGGAGTGGTGAGAGACCACTATGGCGCCGTCGACGTTGCCGCCGCGCAGGTATCGCCTGGTCTTCTCCGGCGCCGTCTCAGAAGCGATGAGCAGGTTGAGCGTGTAGTCGGTTTCAGCCAGCGCGAACGCTACGCCCTGCACAACGGATGCGAAGAACGGATCGCTGAAGACCTTTGCCGTCGACTCGGGCACCACGAGGGCGATCACCTGTGTGCGCCGCGAGACGAGGGAGCGCGCGGCCCGGTTCGGTATGTAGCCGAGCTCGTCGATGGCCTCGTTCACTGTTGCGACCACTTCGGCAGTCACCTTCGGCGAACCGTTGACGACGCGCGACACCGTCGCGCGGGAGACACCCGCGAGTGCCGCCACCATCTCGAGTGTCGGTGTCGCACCGGTTGTCGCAGTCACGTTGCCGCCTTTCGTGGTCCATGGTATTCGGTGGCCGGCTTGTGGAGACCCCCACCGGTGGCCGGCTTGTCGAGACCTCTCTCCGGTGGCTGGCTTGTGGAGACCCCTCTCCGGTGGTCGAGCTTGTCGAGACCCCTCTCCGCTGGTCGAGCTTGTCGAGACCCCCAACCGGTCCGCCACCGTGGTCAGCCGGCACGCTCTGCCGCCGAGGCTCGATGCTCCCCGATGATGCGCGCGTACGCCAGCCCGGAGTCCTTGATCGTGCGCTCGAAGGTGTCGTAGTCGACCCGGACCATGCCGAAGCGCTTGTCGTAGCCCCACGACCACTCGAAGTTGTCGAGAAGCGACCAGACGAAGTAGCCGCGCACGTCTGCTCCCTGGCCGACGGCATCCGCGATCGCCGTGACGTGCGCTTGGATGAACGCGGCCCGCTCGGTGTCGTGCACTCGAGAGTCGTTCAGCCGGTCATCGTCGTCGAAGGCCGCGCCGTTCTCGGTGACGTACAGCGGCGGAAGTCCCTCGTACTCGCGGCCGAGTCTGATGAGCAGCGTGGTCAGCCCGGCCGGGTTGATCTCCCAGTTCATAGCTGTTCGCGGCAGGCCGCGGCTCGGGAAGGTGATGTGCTCCGACCCGATCCACGGTGAGCTGAGCTCACGGTCGGTGGCGCCGGAATGACCGTCGCCGGCCTGGTCGATTCGATGCCCTGAGATGACGTCGTCGTGATAGTGGTTGACGCCGAGAAAATCGATGGGGGCGCCGATGATCTCGAGGTCACCCGGCATGATGACCTCTCGAAGCCCGAACGGCGCAAGATCATCGAGAGCGTCTTCTGGGTATGCGCCGCGCACGATCGGGTCGAGGAACACGCGGTTCTGCAGCACGTCGAAGCGCCTGGCCGCTTCGACGTCGACCGGGTCTGAGGCGTCCCGCGGAATCGCGTTCGACAGGTTGAGGGTGATGCCGACGCTCAGGTCACGGGATGCCGCAGCGGCGAGCTCGTGCAGTCGTGCGACGGCGAGGCCGTGCGCCAGGTGCTGATGGTGCACGGCGGCGATGGCCGCGGCGGGCTCCCGCCGGCCGGGCGCGTGCACACCAGAGCCGTAGCCGAGCAGAGAGGAGCAGAAGGGCTCGTTGAACGTCGTCCAGTGCGAGACGCGATCGCCGAGGGCGTTATAGACGGTCTCCGCATAGTCGGCGAACCGTTCGGCGGTGGCGCGGTTCGCCCACCCGCCCGTCTCTTCGACGGCCTGCGGAAGATCCCAGTGATAGAGCGTGAGCCAGGGCAGGATGCCCGCGGCGAGCAGGTCGTCGACCAGACGGCTGTAGAAGTCGAGTCCCTGCCGGTTCACGAACCGGTCACCCGGTTTGATGCGCGCCCAGCTGGTGGAGAACCGGTAGGAGTCGAGGCCGAGTCGCGACATGATCTCGACGTCTTCTCGCGAGCGATGGTAGTGGTCGACGGCGTGCTCGGGGGTGTCGCCGTTGGCGATCGCTCCCGGGATGCGCGCAAAGGCATCCCACACCGAGTCCTCTTTGCCGCCCTCGTGGCCTGCGCCCTCGATCTGGGCGGCGGCGGTCGCCGAGCCCCAGATGAATCCGGGGGGAAGATTGGTGGCCATCAGCCTTTCACCGCTCCTTGCATGATTCCAGAGATGAGTTGTCTGCCGGCGAGCACGAAGAGCACGAGCAGGGGGATGGTGGCGAGAACGGCGCCCGCGAGCACTATCGAGTAGTCGACGTAGTGCGAAGACTGCAGCTGGGAGAGCGCGGTCTGCAGCGTCGGGTTCGATGCGTCGAGCACAAGAAGCGGCCAGAGAAAGTCCGTCCACGCGGTCATAAACGTGAAGAGCCCGAGAATGGCCATGGCCGGCCGTGCCGCCGGCATGGCCACGTGCCAGAAGGTCGAGATCATGCTGGCGCCGTCGACGCGTGCGGCTTCGATGAGCTCATCGGGGATGACGTCGACGAGGTACTGCCGCATAAAGAACACACCGAAGGCGGTGACGAGCGTCGGCACGATGACGGCTCCGATCTCTCCTGTCCACCCCCAGTTGCGCATCAGCATGAACAGCGGGATGATGCCGAGCTGCGTCGGCACGGCGAGGGTCGCGATGACGAAGACGAGCAGACCGTTTCGGCCCCTGAACCTGAGCTTCGCGAACGAGTATCCGGCGAGCGTTGAGAACGTCACAACGGACACCGTGATGATGCTCGAGATGATCAGGCTGTTGCCGAGGGCAAGCCAGAAAGGAACCGCACCGAGCACTTCTGAGACGTTGGCCCAGAAGTTGCCGCCGGGCAGAAGCGGAGGCCAGTCGAGGCCGAGGGCGCTGTTCTCGCGACTGGCGATCACTGTCGACCACCACAGCGGATACGCCGAGACGATCAGGAATACCGAGAGCAGGCCGTAGGTGAGAAACCCCGGTCGGCGGTCGATGCCGAAGAATCGGCGGCGCCGTTGTGGCGGCGCAGACGGTCTGGTGGCCTCGCGTGGTGTGCTCGCTGTCGCGGTCACGATCTCTTCTCCTCTGCTGACCTGGCGAGAGCGAGCCTGGCTTCGTCTTCTGCCCTGAGGGCGGTGAGGCGTTTACGCGACCGGCGTGAGCTCGCCCTGGCCTCAGCCGTTGCGATGCGTCTCGACAGCAGGTAATTGACGACGCCGAAGCTGACGATGAGCAGGAACAGGAGCCAGGCGATGGCCGATGCCTCTCCGAAGTTCTGACGGAAGAACGCCATCTCCCAGAGATAGAGCACAGTGGTCTGGAACTGGCGTTGTGCGCCGCCGGCTGTCACCGCGTCGAAGAGGCGAGGCTCGACGAAGATCTGCAGCCCGCCGATCGTCGAGGTGATGATGACGAAGATCATGGTCGGGCGAATGCCGGGCAGTGTGATGCTGAAGAACCGTCTGAGAGCGCCGGCACCGTCGAGCGCTGCAGATTCGTGGATGTCGCGGGGGACAGCCTGCATGGCGGCGAGCAGGATCAGCGCGTTGTAGCCCGTCCATCGCCAGTTCACCATCGTCGCGATGGCGAGGTGGCTCGGCAGCGTGTCTGTCTTCCACCCGATGGGCTCGACACCGATGTTGCCGAGCAGGTTGTTCACGAGACCGTACTGCTCATTGAACATGTTCGAGAAGATGAGCGCGACGGCGACAGGGGTCACGATGTATGGGAGCAGCACGCTCATGCGCCAGAACGTTCTTCCACGGATGTTCTGGTCGAGCACCGCGGCGATGATGACGGCAGCGACCAGCTGCGGGATCGCTGAGAGAAAAAAGATGCTCACGGTGTTGAAGAGGGAGTTCCAGAAGAACCTGTCCTGCAGCACGGATATGAAGTTGCCGAGGCCGACGAAGTCGCCCTGGCCCTTGAGAAGATGCCAGTCGTAGAGCGACACGACGAAGGTGTAGACCAGCGGGAACAGACCGATGAGTCCGAAGAGGATGAAGAAGGGCGCCACGTATGCGTACGGTGACGCCTTGACGTCGAAGCGGCTCAGCTTGTGCGCGAACGGCTCGGTTCGTTTTCGCGCGGATCGCCTGGCCGCCGGCGGGGTCGTGCCGGACCGGTCGCCGGCGTCTGCGCCGGGTTCGACGCGATCACGTGTGATTGTCATGATGGTCCCTGTCGGGTGCGGGCTCCCGGCCGATGCCGGGAGCCCGGGCACCGCTAGTTGTTGACGACGAGCTCGTCGAGCAGGGCGAGAGCTTCGTCCCACGCTTCTTGCGTCGTGATCTCGCCCCGGTCGAGCTGGGTGAGTGGTGGGCCGAAGACGTTCTCCTGGATCACCGAGTCATCCGGACCCTTGAACTGGGCGACGACGCCTTCAGCGCGCGAGGCGAGGATCGCCCCGGTCGGTGCGCCGTTGAAGACCTCATTCGGTGTGGCCTCTTCTGCCAGCACCTGCTGCGCCTCGAGAGTGCTGGGAAAGTTGTTCGCGGCGGCGGACTGCTTGACCTGCTGGTCGGGGTGAGTCAGCCATGCGGCGAGCTTCGCGGCTTCTTCTTTGTGCGCGCTGGTCTCTGGAACGCTCAGGAACGCACCGCCCCAGTTGGTGGGTCCGCCCGGGAACACGTCGGCGAAGTCCCACCCCGTCGAGGCGTCGCCGCCGCCGGCTTCAAGCGAGCCTTGGATGGTTCCGAGCATCCAGCCCGGGCAGACGAATGTGGCGAACGAGCCGTCGACGAAGCCTTTGCCCCCGCCCCAGTCCCACGCGGTCATCGCCGCGGACTGGCCGTTCTCTGTCGCGCTCCCCAGAAGGTCGAACCGGCCCTCCAGCTCGGAGTTCCCCTCGACGTTCAGCTCACCGTCTGCGGTGTAGTAGCCCTCGTCGAGCTGATTCACCATCGAGTTCCAGACGAAACCGGAGTGGTCGTACCAGGCCTTGCCGGTGGCATCCTTGTACTGCTGACCGACCTCGAAGTACCGCTCCCACGTCGCGTCGTCCCCGCCGAAGAGCTCGGCGACGCTCTCGCGGTCGCTCGGCAGTCCTGCAGCCTCGAAGAGCTGTCCGTTGTAGCAGAGGCCGGAGGGGCCGATGTCGGTGCCGTAGCCGATGACGCGACCGTCTGGGTCTGTGCCCTGCGCGTACTTCCAGTCCAGC
The DNA here is from genome assembly GCF_054780075.1 of Okibacterium endophyticum. Lineage (NCBI taxonomy): Bacteria > Bacillati > Actinomycetota > Actinomycetes > Micrococcales > Microbacteriaceae > Okibacterium > Okibacterium endophyticum. Next base: position 382,026 of record NZ_BAAGXA010000002.1, read on the forward strand.
CAGCGGTCCTCGATGTCGGCGGCGCCGTACTCGTTGAGGTCGACGAACTGGTTCGAGACCTCCATGATCGCACCGAGCCATCCTTCTTCGATGGCGACGACGTCACTCAGACCGGAGCCGGCGGCGAGTTTGGTGAACGTGTCGGTGCGGGCGTTTCCGCCGGTGTCGATGTTCGTCGCTTCGATGGTGATACTCGGGTTGGCCTCTTCGTACTCCGCATAGAGCTCGTCATAGCCGAAGGTGCCGAATGTGGTGACGGTCAGCTCGATCTGCTCGCCACCGCCCGTGGTGGCGTCGCCCCCGCCTGAACAGGCGGTGGCGACGAGGGCTATGGACGCGGCTCCGGCCAGCGTGGCGGCGATTCTGGTGCGTCGTGTTGTGGACACGGTCACTCCTTTGTGCGTGGTTGTGGTTCGTTGCGTGAATGGTGCGGTTGTGCTCCTGAGGGGCGCTCGCGTCGTGAGAGCGCTCTCATTTTGAGTGTGAGAGCGCTCTCACGACTCTGGGAACGACCCTAGGCCTCACGCTGCAGATGTGTCAAGCGATCGCTCGCTGGAAGGCGCCGGAGAGACGGGCGTGCCCGAACCGCCCCCACCACGGGCGTCTCACCGTGGACGTTGTGCCACGGACGTTCCGCCGTGGACGTCCCCCCGAAGTCCTTTTGTCGACCCTTTCCCCGTGACACCCGCCCCTGTGTCGCCGCGACGCCGGGTCGAACGCGGCAGGTCACGAGGGATGCCCAGCTTTCGTCGTTAGCATGGTGCCGTTCCCCGCACTCATTCGTCTCGAGGTCTCACGTGGCACGACGTCCTGGTACCGTTCGCCGTTCGGCGGTGGCGGCATCCGTCATCGCCTGCCTTGCCCTTGCCGGATGCGCGACAACCGGAACGCCCACCTCGTCAGAGACGAGCGCCCGGCCGACTCCTGCCCAGGTCGACGATCCGAAACCCGTCACCAGCGTGAACGGCATCACCCCGGCATCCGGCCCCGTGACGGGAGGCGCAACGCTGACCATCGACGGGACGGCTCTCGACGGTGTCACCGGTGTGACCGTCGGCGGGCAGCCTGCCGGCGATCTCACCCTCGTCGACGACGGCACACTCACCGTCGTCACCCCGCCCGCAGCGGATTATCAGCCGGCGTCGGCCGAGATCGTTGTGACGGGCGGCGACGCCGCAGAGCCTCTGATGACCCTCGAGTATGCCTACGAGGTGCAGACCCCCGTCGACGCGCAGATGCAATACGCATTCGCGCATTGGCAGGAGTACAACTCGGCGGAGTGGGGAAACCTCAACCCCGTGGGGGGAGACTGCGCGAACTTCGTGAGCCAGACCCTCATCCAGCGTGGATGGACGCAGAGCGATGCGTGGTACAACCGCGGTGCCGGCGCAGACTGGAGCTCGACCTGGGGATACGCCCCGGCGATGGACGACTGGTTCGCCAGCGACGCGAGTCTCGGTCTCACGCGTCTGTCACTTGAGCAACGTGACCAGGTGAAGGTCGGTGACATCGGCATGTTCGACTGGAACGACAATGCAACACCCGATCACGTGATGGTGGTGTCGAGTGTCTCCGGCGAGGGCGCAGACACGAAGATCGCGTTCGTGAGCCACAACCTCGACGGCCAGTATCGCGACCTCGACAACGTGATCACCGTCGAGCACCCCGGTGGCACGGCCTGGTTCTGGAGCGTTCCCTAGCCCGCGCCCGCGCCCGCGCCCGGCGCAACGCCCGCCCTCTGTGACCTTTGCGGACCTATGTGCTCGTTCCGCCTGCCACCTGCGTCCGCAAAGGTCACCTAGAGGCAGCTCAGCCGCCGAGCGCGGCGTCGACGATCGCCCGAGCCTCCTGCTGCACCAGCTTCAGGTGCTCTGCGCCCTTGAACGACTCCGCATAGATCTTGTAGACGTCTTCTGTGCCACTCGGCCGCGCCGCGAACCAGGCGTTCGCCGTGACCACCTTCACGCCGCCGATAGCCGCACCGTTGCCGGGGGCCGCGCTGAGCTTCGCCGTGATCGGGTCACCGGCGAGCTCGGTCGCCGTGATGGCGGAGCCGTCGAGTTTCGAGAGCCGGGCCTTCTGCTCTTTCGTCGCTGCGGCATCCACTCGTTCGTACACCGGGTCGCCGAACTTCTCGGTGAGTTCACGGTAGAGCACAGACGGCGTCTTGCCGGTGACGGCGAGGATCTCGGCGGCCAGCAGGCAGAGCAGGATGCCGTCTTTGTCCGTCGTCCAGACGGTGCCGTCCGCCCGCAGAAAGCTGGCACCTGCGCTCTCTTCGCCCCCGAAGCCCACCGAGCCGTCGATGAGGCCGGGCACGAACCACTTGAACCCGACGGGGACCTCCCACAGGGTTCGCCCCAGGCTCTCGGCGACCCGATCGATGATCGAGCTCGAGACGAGGGTCTTGCCGACCGCTGCATCCTCACGCCAGCCCGAACGATTGCGATACAGGTAGTCGATCGCCACCGCCAGAAAGTGGTTCGGGTTCATCAGACCGCCGTCCGGCGTGACGATGCCGTGCCTGTCTGCGTCTGCATCGTTGCCCGTCAGCAGGTCGTAGTCGTCTTTGTGCTCCAGAACGGATGCCATCGCACTCGCGCTCGAGGGATCCATACGGATCTTGCCGTCCCAGTCCAGTGTCATAAAGCCCCATTGCGGGTCGACCTTCGGGTTCACGACGGTGAGGTCGAGGCCGTAACGTTCGGCGATGAGCTGCCAGTAGTGCACGCTCGCGCCGCCGAGCGGGTCGACTCCGATGCGGACGCCCGCCCGTTTGATGGCATCCATGTCGATGATGCTCGGAAGGTCGTCGACATATATGCCGCGAAAGTCATATTGCTCGACGGCGCTCGGCTCGGCCCTAACGACGTCAGTCATCCCGCCCTCGATGATCTCGTTCGCGCGGTTGGCGATCCAGCTCGTGGCATCGCTGTCTGCCGGCCCCCCGTGGGGCGGATTGTATTTGAAGCCCCCGTCTGACGGCGGGTTGTGGCTCGGGGTGATGACGATGCCGTCTGCCTGCCTCGTGTGAGCCGGGTCGTTGTTGTAGCGCAGGATCGCGTGGCTGAGCGCGGGCGTCGGCACGAAGTCGTCGAACTCGTCGACGAAGACCTCGACCCTGTTGCCGACGAGCACCGTGAGGGCTGTGGTCTGAGCCGGAAGGCTGAGGGCGTGGGTGTCTGAGCCGATGAAGAGAGGTCCGGTGATGCCCTCTGCCCTGCGATACTCGACGATCGCCTGCGTGGTCGCGGCGATGTGGTTCTCGTTGAATGCCGTGTTGAGCGATGAACCGCGATGTCCGCTCGTGCCGAAGACAACGCGCTGCTCGGGCACAGACGGGTCTGGGGCGAGTGCGAAGTACGCGTGCACGAGTGCTTCGACGTCGATGAGGTCTGCGGGGGTTGCCGGTGTTCCTGCACGCTCGTTCATGTGCCCATTGTGGCAGTCGGCGTTGTGCTTCACATCCCTGCGCGGGGCTCGCTGCCGCCACCACGAACTCTCGCACGAGGTGGTGCGGGGCCGGCTTGACGCACCCGGCGGCGTCTGGCTCGACGCACACGCGAGGCTGGTTCGCTAGGCTCGGTTCATGTCGAACCAGCCCCAACCAGACCCGCTTCGCACCTACAGCTACCTGGGTCCGGCTGGCACCTTCACCGAGGCTGCGCTCGCCCAGGTGCCAGAGGCACAGGGGCAGATCTGGCGAAGCGTGAACAATGTCGGTGAGGCCCTCGACGACGTGGTGAGCGGCCGGAGCGACGCGGCCATGATCGCCATCGAGAACTCGATCGAGGGCGGTGTGTCCGTTGCGCAGGATGCCCTCGCGACCATCCCCGGGCTGCGGATCGTCGGCGAATACCTCGTTCCGGTGAGTTTTGTGCTCGTTGCACGCCCGGGCACACGCCTGTCGGATGTCGCCACCGTCAAGGCCCATCCGGTCGCCTACGCGCAGTGCCGGCTGTGGCTCGACGCGCATCTCTCGGGGCACGGGCACATTCCGGCCGCGAGCAACGTCCAGGCGGCGATCTCACTGTTCGACGACGACCATGCAGAAGCGGCTGTCGCGCCCCCTGGCATCGTCGACCACCACGACCTCGAGGTGCTCGCCGAGAACATCGGAGACAACCCAGACGCGGTCACGCGTTTTCTGCTCGTGAGCAGGCATCGCGAGCTGCCCGACCGCACCGGAGCAGACAAGACGAGCCTCATCGCCGAGCTCCCCGTTGACGAGCCGGGTGCCCTGCTGAGCCTGCTCGAGCAGTTCTCCACCAGAGGGGTCAACATGAGCCTCATCGAGTCGCGCCCCATCGGTGATTCCCTCGGCCGATACCGGTTCGTCATCGACGTGGACGGCCATATCCTCGACGAACGCGTCGCAGACGCGGTGTTGGGTGTGCGCAGGTTCAGCCCGAGCGTGATCTTTCTCGGTTCGTTTCCTCGCGCAGACGGCATGCGGATTCGTTTCGATCCTCGGTATGCAGACGAGGTCTTCGTCGAGGCGCGTGACTGGCTGCGCGGGCTGATCGCCGGCGAGCCCATGGCGGCAGAGACCTTGGACGCGCATCCAGACGAGCCGGACGCGCATCCAGACGCGGCAGATGCGGATGCCGCGGGCTGAGCACCTGCCCGCGGCATCCGCCAGAAGGAGCATCGATGTCAGACGAGTTCGACCCCCGTTTCGATCGGGAGTTCCAGCCCGGCTTCGATCCGGAGCGCCACCGCGGGCGCAAGCACGGGGATGACGGGGCGGATGCCGCTGACGGCTTCAGGGGGGACCGGACGTCGTATGCGGTGCACCCGGTGGTCCCGCCTCGTCCACAGGTCGACGTGGTGCGGCCCCGCGGTGCGGCTGCGGGCGCCGCCGCCGGCACCGTTGCTGAGCCGGTCCCTCTTCGCCCGTCCGTCGAAGCCGAGGCGCAGCCTGAACGCAGATCCTCGGAGGGGGGTGGACCTGACGACGACAACGCAGAGACCGCTCCCGGCCGGCGAGCCGTCTGGCGCAATCCGTGGCTGATCGCTCTCACCGTGCTCGGTGTGTTGCTGATCGTCGGTGGGCTCCAGGCGTTCAGAACGTCAGTTGAATCGATGTACGGCCCGATGGTTTCCACGGGAGTCAACGACGAGCCGGACTGGGTGAGCGTTCAGCTCTGGTGGAGCATGGGACCCTTGTTCGCTCTGGCCGGGGTGGTCACCCTGGCCGGTGTGCTCTATCTCATCGCGTGGCACTGGATGCGCGCAGATGCGGAGCATAAGCCGCGGCCGGATGCCTGATGGGAACGGACGCCTGATGGGAACGGACGCCTGATGGGAACCAGACGGTCACAACGACGGTGGGCTCCGGCACTCGTTGTTGTCGTCGGGCTGTTCGTGACAGTGGCTGGCCTGCTCATCGTGGTCGCCGAGGCCGATGCGCGGCTCGCCTCGATCAGCGTCGTCGGGGGTGGCGAGACCGAGATGCCCGAGAGCGATCTCGAGATGGTCAGGCAGGGGATGATGCAAGAGAGCATCCGCACGGGAACGGGTTGGGATCGCTCGGCGACGATCATCGTGACCGAGAACGGCTCATTCACGGTGTCCGAGAATGAGGGAGGCAGTCCGTACCGCGGGTATGGGCTGTCGTTTATGGGCTGGCATCTCAGCCCGCTCGCGCTGACCAGCGCGGCGGGTCTGATCCTGACGATCGGCGGGCTCTTTCTCGTTGCCGCCCGTGCACTGTCCCCACCTGGGCGAGGTGCCTCGCCGGCGGCGGCATCCGCTCGACCCGGCGGCGGCATCCGCTCGACCTGACGGCGTGACGACCACGTCGTAAGTTTGACGAAACACACACGAAACATAGAGACTGACACAGGCCGCACGACGGCCCTCCGCTGCCCCGGCGATCCGCACCAGTCGCCTGTGCGTACCTCGTGGCCGCATCTCACTTTCCGCACGTCTTACCCACAGAGAGTCCTCCTGCATTGACTTCTACCCTGACCGCCACCGCCTCGGAAAAGCTCATCCACGACGTCTATAGACACGCCGTCCAGCGGAACGCCGGTGAGCCGGAGTTCCACCAGGCCATGCACGAGGTGCTCGAGTCGATCGGCCCGGCGCTGGCGGAGCACCCCGAGTTCGTCGAGGCCGGCATCCTGGAGCGCCTTGTCGAGCCGGAGCGTCAGATCATGTTCCGCGTGCCCTGGACCGATGACCGGAACCGTGTGCAGGTGAACCGCGGTTTCCGCGTGCAGTTCAACTCCGCCCTCGGCCCCTACAAGGGCGGCCTGCGTTTTCACGAGAGCGTCAACCTCGGCATCATCAAGTTCCTCGGATTCGAGCAGATCTTCAAAAACGCCCTCACGGCGCAGGGCATCGGCGGCGCGAAGGGCGGCAGCGACTTCAATCCGCACGACAAGAGCGACGCAGAGATCATGCGGTTCTGCCAGAGCTTTATGAACGAGCTCTACCGCCACCTCGGAGAGCACACGGATGTGCCCGCCGGAGACATCGGTGTCGGCGCTCGAGAGATCGGCTTCCTCTTCGGGCAGTACCGCAAGATCACGAACAGGCACGAGTCCGGCATGTTCACCGGCAAGGGCGTCACCTGGGGTGGCGCAGAGGTGCGCACCGAGGCGACGGGATACGGGTCCGTCTTCTTCGCCGACGAGATGCTTCGGGTGAAGGGTGACTCCGTCGAGGGAAAGACAGCCGTCGTCTCGGGCTCTGGCAACGTCGCGATCTATGCGATCGAGAAGGTGCACCAGCTCGGCGGCCGGGCCATCACCGCATCGGACTCGTCGGGCTACGTCGTCGACGAGAAGGGCATCGACGTCGAGCTGCTCAAGCAGATCAAAGAGGTCGAGAGGCTGCGCATCTCCGAATACGCGGCGCGCAGGCCGAGCGCTCGCTATGTGCACGGCGGCGCTGTGTGGGATGTGCCCGGACAGCTCGCCTTCCCGAGCGCGACCCAGAACGAACTCGACAGGCGCGACGCCGAGACACTCGTGAAGAACGGCGTCATCGCCGTCGCCGAGGGCGCCAACATGCCGTCGACACCGGATGCGGTCCACGTCTTTCAGCAGGCTGGTGTGCTGTTCGGACCCGGCAAGGCGGCGAACGCGGGAGGTGTCGCCACGAGCGCCCTCGAGATGAGCCAGAACGCCGCCAGGCAGCGTTGGAGCTTCGACGACAGCGAGGCCAAGCTGCGGAACATCATGCACGGTGTGCACCAGGCTGCGTTCGAGGCGGCAGAACGTTATGGCGCCCCCGGCGACTACGTGGTCGGCGCCAACACCGCCGCGTTCGTGAAGGTCGCCAATGCGATGCTCGCCCAGGGCGTCATCTGACGGGCGGCGAGGACGGTTCGGCCGCGACGACCCGCTCCGTCTGGACCGGTGCAGCGTCGCCGGTCGCCTCGGCGGCGGTGCGCCACGGAGTGAGGTCGATGTGGATCGTGTAGGTGCGCGCGGACCGGAGAAACGGTGGGAAAGGGACGGTCGCCCGGCCTGAGGTCGGCTCACTCCGCTCCTGAGGCATCCGTCTCTCCCTCCTGCGTGCCGGGGGTCTCAGGTGTCTCTGGGCTTTCAGGGGCACCGGGTCCGGTCTCCGACCCCTCCTCCGACCCCGGGCATAAGCCGTCGGCATCCGCCAGGGGCTGCGTGACGGCGAACGGCGGATCGGGAGCCTCGGCCGTCGACGGGTCCGGCTCCTGGCCGGTGGGCGCATCCGCCTGTTTGAGCGGGAAGACGTTCCAGCCGGTGCCGCCGGTGACCCCGGGGTTCGGGATGAGCACACCATGGGCGCCGGTCCCGCTGTAGGCGAACATCTGGAGCTCACCGTCCGCGGCCACGCTGAGCGGGTTGCCGTTCTCATCGAAGAGCTGCACGTCGGTGAGGGGCTTTCCGGAGCAGTCGTAGGCGAAGATGTTCTCGACGGTGTCGCCGTTCAGGAGAAGTCCCTGCTGAGGCTCGGGGTACACGTAGGGATCCGACTGACCGGGCAGCATGGACGCCACGGATACCAGCAGCGGCAGGAACGCGACCGCCGCGACCGTGCTCAGCGCGATCTTCACATACCTGAATCCCTGCCAGGCGAGCCAGTGGCCGCGCCCCCACTCGACGCTCAGCAGGATGCAGGCCAGCAGGAAGACCCACGCCACCGGGTTGTCGGGCAGCCCCGGTCGTGCCCCGGCGATGGGCACCGCGATCAGGTGGAAGATCACCCATCCCCTCATCACCCACCAGACAGGTCTGAGGGCGATCAGCAGGTCGAGGAGGCGTGCGCCTCCTGGCATCGACCTGACCCGCCGCGCTGCCGACTCGCCGGTCCGGCGGAGGGTCGTCCCGAACCGCCGCCTGCTCGGATGCTCGCGTTCGGGCAGCCCCGACGCCGAGCGCAGCTCGCGGGCGTACTCTGCGGGATCGCCGAAGCTGTCGCCGGCGTCCTGGGCGCGTTCGGTCAGGTCGGCCTCGAGTCCATCCGTAAGCTCCTCGACCTCGTCGGCCGGAAGATCGTCGAGGTGTGCTCTGACGGCCGCGGCGAAATCGCGGACGGCGGCGGGAGCGGTCGCTGATTCGTTCATCGTTCTTCTCCGGTCGAGGTGACGGTCGTCGCGGCGTCGCCGCCGTCGAGTGGGCCTGTGCCGTTGATCAGGCGGGTGAGGGTGGCGGAGAACTCGTTCCAGCTCGCCCGTTGCGCCGCGAGCATGTCGGCGCCCTGACGGTTGATGCCGTAGTACTTGCGATGAGGCCCCCCGTCAGACGGCACGACGTAGCTGGTCAGCGCCCCCGCGACATAGAGCCGACGCAGCGTGCCGTAGACCGATGCCTCTCCGATGTCGCCGAGGCCGGCGGCGCGGAGTCGGCGCACCACGTCGTATCCGTAGCCGTCCTCGTCTTTGATCGCCGCGAGGACCGCGGCGTCGAGGACGCCCTTGAGGAGTTGCGTTGTGTCCACGGATGGTTCCCTTCGCCGATTGCACAGTACCACGTATTCCGCGGTAGTGCGCAACGCGACGCACCGAGTGGTCCTGCAGGGGCGGACTGCTCAGGCGGCTGGGCGCACCCGCACGTCGAGCGCGCCCGGCTGCACGATGAACCGGGCCTCGCGTGTCGATCCGAAGGCGTCGCCATCGAGTTCGATCTGCTGTTCGTCGTCGAGTCGGATGCTCGCCGACGACGTGCGCAGATAGGTGACCGTCGCGGCGCGGCGCGAATTCGTGAGGCGGATGATCTTGCGTCCGATGCTCCAGCGCCGCAGCACGCTGTTCTCCCACCGCACTTTGTTCCACACCTGCAGCCAGCCGAGAAGGCCCTTCGGCTGGAGCACGGCGATGTCGAGCAGGCCGTCGTCGATCAGGGCGTCCGGCATGAGCTCGAGACCCGCGGTGAGGGTTCCGCAGTTGCCGAAGAGGATCGTGCTGAGGTGGGCACTGTGCTCAGGGCGACCCTCGAGGCGGTAGCGCACGTGGAACGGCCGCGACTTCGGCAGCGACCTCATGCCTGCATCGACATAGGCGAGCCAGCCGACGGCCTTCTTGAGAGCGGGATTGGTGTTCGCGATCATCGCGGCGTCGATGCCCATGCCGGCCATCACGAGAAACACGTGCTCGTCGACCTCTCCGGAATCGCGGCTGATGCGGGCGAGGCCGATGTCGATGCGGCGTGTGGCGCCCTCGAAGGCGATCCGTGCGGCCTCGTCGATGCTCGAAAGCGGGATCCCGATGTTGCGGGCGAGCAGGTTTCCCGTGCCGGCGGGGATCAACGCCATGGGCACACCCGTGTCTCGCAGCCCCTCGGCCACCGCGCGCACCGTGCCGTCACCCCCGGCGGCCACAACGAGTGCTGCTCCGTCGTGCGCGGCGATCCCGGCAAGCAGCTGGCCCGCATCGTGGGTGGTCGTTGCATACCAGCGGGTCTCGCCCCACCCGGCTCGTGTGGCGGCGAAGTCGATCGCAGAGCGCAGGCGAGTGGCGTTCACCTTTGTGGGGTTGTAGACAACGGCGGCGCGCTGCAGATCGCTCATAGGAGACACCTTAGAGTGTGCTGCGCCGACACTCTGAGCGAAGCCGAGGGCCTGGCGCTTCATCACTCGTCGCCGGGCCGCGCCACTCGCCACTCGCCCCGTGCCCTGCCCTCCTGGCCCCCACTGCCGGCGCAGGTCATAAGCGGGCGCCTCGGCATAGACTTGCCTCTGTGATTGATCCCGTACTTCTGCGCGAGAACCCCGACCTCATCAAGGCATCCCAGCTGGCGCGCGGTTCGTCGGTCGAGCTTGTCGACCAGGCGCTCGAGGCGGATGCCGCCAGGCGAGCGGCGATCACCTCGTTCGAAGAGCTGCGCGCCGAACAGAACGCCTTCGGGAAACGCGTCGCCACGGCGCCGAAAGACGAGAAGGCGGCGCTCGTGGCGCAGGTCACAGGCCTGGCCGAGCGCGTGAAGCGAGCGCAACAGGCGGCCTCAGATGCAGAGGCGCGCTTCATCGAGATCGCCGGCGCCATCCAGAACCCCGTCATCGACGGGGTGCCGCCAGGGGGCGAAGAGAACTTCGTGACACTGCGCGAGGTGGGTGAGAAGCCCGGCTTCGACTTCGAGGCGAAAGACCACGTCGAGCTCGGTGAGCTGCTCGGCGCCATCGACATGCAGCGCGGCGCCAAGGTGAGCGGCGCGCGCTTCTACTTCTTGCGCGGCGTCGGCGCGCGACTCGAACTCGCCATCATGAACATGGCGCTCGATCGCGCACTCGCCAACGGCTTCACCCCGATGATGACCCCGACTCTCGTGCTGCCAGAGATCATGGCAGGAACCGGGTTCCTGGGCGAACACGCAGACGAGGTCTACAGGCTGGCCGATGACGATCTCTACCTCACCGGCACAAGCGAGGTGGCGCTCGCCGGCTATCACTCAGGCGAGATCATCGACGTGACGGATGCCCCGGTGCGGTATGCGGGATGGTCCACCTGTTACCGCCGCGAGGCGGGCTCGCACGGCAAGGACACCCGCGGCATCATCAGGGTGCACCAGTTCAACAAACTCGAGATGTTCAGCTATGCGCATCCGGATCAGGCCGAAGAGGAACACGCACGACTGCTCTCGTGGCAGGAGGACATGCTGCGGAGTCTCGGCCTCAGCTACCGCGTGATCGACGTCGCCGCCGGTGATCTGGGCTCGAGTGCGGCGCGCAAATACGACATCGAAGCCTGGGTGCCGACGCAGAACGCCTACCGCGAGCTCACCTCGACGTCGAACTGCACCACCTACCAGGCGAGGCGCCTCGGCATCCGGTACCGCACAGAGAGCGGCAGAACTGCACCCGTCGCGACGCTCAACGGCACCCTCGCCACCACGAGGTGGCTGGTCGCGTTGCTTGAGACGCACCAGCAGGCCGACGGTTCTGTGGTCATTCCTGAGGCACTTCGTCCGTATCTCGGCGGCCTCGACGTCGCGAGGCCTGCGTGAATCCCGCACACAACGATTCGCCTCTCTCGAGCGCGCCCGTGCACGGCGGCAGCGATGCGCTGCTCGTCGCCCTCGACGTCGACGGCACGATCATGCACGCCGACGGCACGATCTCGGGTGCGGTTCTGCGGGCTGTGCGCGAGGCATCCGCCGCCGGTCATATTCTGACCCTGGCCACCGGACGAAGCTGGGAGAGCACGGTCACGGTTCTCGATGACCTCGGCATCGAGCCCGAGTACGTGGTGTGCGCGAACGGGGCTCTGATCATGCGCCGTGATCTCGACGAGCCGAGCGGATACCGCCGTCACCTGATCGAGACGTTCGACCCGACGGAGGTGCTCCAGACCATTCGGCCGCACCTGGCCGACGGTCGGTACATGGTGGAGTACCCGAGTGGGTTCAGGCGCTACACCAACGGCATGAGCGACTGGAACCTCGACAATGCCGAAGAGGCGGAGTTCGACGATCTGCTCTCTGAACCGGTGACCCGTGTCGTTGTGGTGTCGCCTGGGCACGACGAGCAGGAGTTCCTGTCGATCGTCGAACGCATCGGCCTGCACCAGGTCACGTATTCCATCGGGTGGACCGCATGGCTCGACATCGCGCCGCTCGGCGTGAACAAGTCGACAGCCATGGAGCGCGTGAGGGCTTGGCTGCAGGTGCCCGCCGACCGCGTGCTCGCCGTCGGAGACGGGCGCAACGACATCGAGATGTTCAGCTGGGCGGGTTCATCCGGCCGAGCCGTTGCGATGGGCCAGGCGCCAGACGAGGTGAAGGCCGCCGCGACGGATGTCACCGGTGACGTCGACGAAGACGGTCTCGTCGACGTGCTGCGCGCCCTGCCGGTCGTCGCGCCTGCCGGGCGACCTCGCTGACGAGATCGCCCGAATCGGGGTCTCGGCGCGTCGCCCAGAAGGCCTTTCAGAGTCCGCCCAGACAGCCGTGTAACCCTTGTTATGCCCGCATCGGCTACAATCGAGCGTTGTTGTCCGTGCACACCATGGTCAACATGGAGGGCTGTCCGAGCGGCCGATGGAGCTGGTCTTGAAAACCAGTGGGCAGAAATGTCTCGTGGGTTCGAATCCCACGCCCTCCGCCATATACCCACCTGAGAGGATCTTAGTGAGCGAACCCCTTCGACGCTCTCGAGAGAACCGATCCGTGTCGACGATCGCCAGACACGGACGACTCAAGCAGTCGTCGCCGTTCGCAGTCATCGCGAAGATCATCGCAGCCTGCCTCGCCGTGCTCCTGGTGAGCGGTGGAGCTGTCGCGGCATATGCCGTCTGGAACGTCTACAGCTCGGTCAAGCCGGCCGTCACCCTCGCGGGCGAGACGCCGGGTGCTGCAGTGCCGAACATCGACGCCATCGAAGGCGGCGTCAACCTGCTTGTCGTGGGCAGTGACAGTCGGCAGGGTGAAGACCCGAATGTTTTCGGTGATGCTGAGACAGAGTCCGGTGTGCTGAACGACGTGACGATGCTGCTGCACATCTCAGAGGATCACGACAGTGCCACGGTCGTCAGCTTTCCGCGTGATCTCTTCGTCTCCATTCCGTCGTGCCCGAAGCCCGACGGCGGTTCGTACTCGTCGATGAGCTCGCAGAAGATCAACACGACTCTGAGCTACGGCGGCCTGGCCTGCACGGTGCTGACCGTCGAGAGTCTCACGGGGCTCGACATCCCGTTCGCCGCAGAGGTGCAGTTCTCCGGTGTGATCGCGCTCTCGAACGCGATAGGCGGCGTCGACGTCTGTGTGGCCGAGCCCATAGCAGACCCTTATACCAACCTCTACCTCGATGCGGGCACCCACAACCTCCAGGGGCTCGACGCTCTTCAGTTCCTGCGCACACGACACGGTGTCGGTGATGGTTCCGACCTCGGTCGCATCAGCAACCAGCAGGTGTTCCTCTCGGCGCTGATGCGTGAGATGCAGAGCGCAGAGACGCTCACCGATCCGACGAAGCTCTATGGGATCGCCAAGGCTGCGGCGTCGAACATGACCCTGTCGACGAGCCTGTCGAGCATCAACACCATGGTGTCGATCGCGATGGCGCTCAAAGACATTCCGCTCGAGAACATCGTGTTCGTGCAATACCCGAATGCCTATGGCACGAGCAACGGCGAGAGCGGCGTTCTTCCCATAACGGATGCCGCTGACGACCTGTTCGAAGCGATCGCCAACGACCAGCCGATCGGGTTGAGCGGCGACACAGGTGTGGGCTCTGTCATCGATCCGAACGCTCCCGTGGCCGATCCGCCTGCCGATGACACGACGCCGGCTGATCCAGACGCATCCGCCCCTCCTGCGACGACCACCCCGTCGGCGGAGGGAGGCGAAGTCGTGCTCCCCGAATCCGTACAGGGTCAGACCGCGGGCGATTACACCTGCTCTGCTGGTAACGGTTAGGTAAAGCGGACTGAGAAGCAGTCGAAATCAACGCAGATCGTGCGTCACCACACTCTAGAGTGATGCCGTGGTACGTGCTTCGAGAGACAGTCCCTCCGCTGTGCGGCACGGACGCCAGCGGCATTACGGGGCGTTCGCCGCGGTCACAAGGACTCTCGCGATCGTTGTGGCCGTTGTGGTGGTGAGCGCCATGTCTGTCGCGGGGTACGCGGTCTACAACACCGGTGAAGCGATCGTGAACAATGCCGTCGACATCAACCAGCCCGGCGAGTCGACGTCCCCCATCCCCGAGATCGGTGACTTCGAGGGTGGCTTCAACATTCTGCTCTCGGGGGTCGACAACGATCCGAACCAGGATCCCGATCGCTGGGGTGACCGCGATTCCACGGTTCTGAACGATGTGAACATGCTCATTCACATCGCTGAAGATCACCAGAGCGGCGTTGTGGTGAGTTTTCCGCGCGACCTGATGATCCCGCATCCCGAGTGCACTGACCCCGAGACCGATGTCGTCTACCCGGCGATGCGCAAGCAGATGCTCAATACGGCGTTCACACGCGGCGGCCTGTCCTGCGCCGTGGAGACCGTCGAGAACCTCACCGGACTCGACATTCCTTTCGCCGCATACATCACCTTCGATGGTGTGATCGGCATGACGAACGCCGTCGGGGGAGTGCCCGTCTGCCTCGCCGAGCCGATCCGCGACTCGTCGTCGGGCCTCGACCTGCCCGCCGGCATCAACACGATCTCGGGCGACACGGCCCTCGCGTTCCTGCGCACACGCAAGGCCATCGGCGACGGCAGCGACCTCGCGCGCATCGCCGTGCAGCAGCAGTACATGTCGTCACTCGTGCGCACCCTCAAAGACAACGGCACTCTCACCGACATCACGAAGCTCTATCCCCTCGCCCGCACAGCGGCGAAGACCGTTGTGCTCTCGCAGGAACTCGCGAACCTGAACACCATGATCGCGATGGCCCAGACGCTGGGCTCGATGAGCCTCGATGCGCTCAACCTCGTGCAGTATCCGGTCGGCACCGACCCCGACGACACGAACAGGGTCGTTCCGATCACGTCGCTCGCCGATGAGCTGATGACGATGATCGCCGGCGATCAACAGTTCTCCACCGATCCGAATGCTCGCAGACCGGGGGTCGAGGCGTCCGCAGAGACGGCTCTGCCAGAAGATCCGAGCGTTCCGGCCGACCCTGACCCGAGTGTTCCCGTCGACCCGGGCCAGACCTCACCGCCCACGGATGCCGCTCCTCCCGTCATCGACGGCCTCGTCGGGCAGAGTGCTGCCGAGGAATCCTGCGTCGTCTCGAACTGATTCGGGTGGATTCGGGTGGGGTTTCGGTCCGGGCCGATTCGCCGTGATCGCTGATTCGGCGTGGGGCGCCGATGCAGTTATGATTATGGGCGTGCGCCTGCAAGCAGCCGCGCACGGAGACGTCGCATAGTCCGGCCGAGTGCACCACCCTGCTAAGGTGGAGTCCCCGTAAGGGGACCGCGGGTTCAAATCCCGCCGTCTCCGCACAAAATCCCCGGTCAGTTGCGATTTTCGTCGACGCGTCGACCTCGCGAATCAGTTAGATTCCGAGGCCGGAACCCCTCTGATCGGGCAGTCCACGGATGAGCGTCAGCACCTCCTGGATGTGGTCGGCGGGTGAGGCGAGCATCTCCTTGAGCAGAGCATCGGTGCGTCAAGCCTCGGCGTGGATGCCGTCGGGGAACTCCACACGCTCGGCGGCGCGACGCAGCAGGCCGAGGAACCATCGCAGTGCCGGATCGTCCACTCGGCTGGGGTGCCAGTGGGCCGCCTCGACCAGCGTCGCGGGCCTCAGCGGTGTGTCGGCGACCACAAGCGACAGTGCGGCGCCGTAACGGTCGGCGATGCGTTCGGGGACGATCGCCACGTAGTCGGTTCCCGAGACCATAAGAGCCACCTGCAGCGATCCCGGAGCGCGGGCCGCCACCCGGGGAACGATTCCCAGGAGGTCAAGCATGTCGGTCGCCGGGGTGCGCAACTCGCCGAACGACCAGACGACATGGCTCATCGCCTCGAGGTCGCTCTGCGACAGCCTCCCGCTGCGGAGCCGCGGGTTGCGGGCGTCGACGACCACAACGAAACGGTCGGAGTAGAGCGAGGTGCGATGGCCGGGCACGCCGCGCCCCGTGCCCGTGATGACGACGTCCCGGCGCATAAGCATGTTGTCGGAAACGCCTGTATCGGTCAGCGGGAGGGAGTCGAAATCGACCGACATCCGAGGCGCCTCTGCAGACATCATCGCGCCGATCGGCGCCCCGAGCTCGGCGAAGGCGTAGTCGGATGCCGAGACCAGGAAGCGCCGGACACTGGTCGTCGGGTCGAACGAGGCGCGCACGGAGTAGGTGGCCGCGATCTCGGTGAGTGCTGCCGTGACGAGAGGCTGGAGGCTCTGCGCTTTCGGCGTGAGGTCGAATCCCCGGCCCGCACGCACGAGGATCTCGTCGCCGAGCTGGCGACGCAGACGAGACAACGCCCCGCTCACGGAAGGCTGGGCCATCCCGATCGCCTCACCCGCGCGCGTGAGATTGCGGTGGGTGAGAAGCGCATCAAGAACGATGACCAGATTCGCATCGACACGACGAAGTTCGCTCACGGTGATCACCAGCCCGGTCGCCGCATGATGCGGACAGTCCATCTTATCCGGCCACGAACACCGTCCGGCGGGTGCGCCCATCGCGGCGGCGAATGGCTGGCATCGGTACCGCCTCTCGCACCCGGTCACCGTTGACGCCTACCGTAGGAGCGCGTCTCCGGGCGCCCTTCAACGACGATCGGAACAAAGGAGCGACCATGACCGAGGCATACAACGACCTGCCGTCGCGCATCGCCAGACTCGAAGCGGTGCATCAGGTGCAGAATGTGATGGGCCGTTACTCTTTTTTGCATTCGGCCAACATGCACCGCGAGTCGATGGAGCTGTTCGCACTCGATCTTCCGGATGTGCGAGCCGAGATGATGTGGGGGGTGTACGAGGGGCGCGAAAGCCTTGAGCGCCTCTATCCGGGATACCACGCCTGGGTCGACGGCGACGCAAAGGGCAAGATGCACATGCACACCCTGACGACTCCGATCATCGAGGTCGCTGCCGACGCGAAGACGGCGAAGGGCGTCTGGATCTCGCCCGGACACGAGACGATGGCCTTCGTCACGGAGTCGAACGAGGCCATGTGGGCATGGTGCAAGTACGGCGCCGACTTCATCGAGATCGACGGCGAATGGAAGATCTGGCACCTCCACGTGTACGGCCTGTTCATGTCGCCATACAACACGAGCTGGGTCGATGCTCCGCTGCCAGAGGGCGGGCCGCCCCTCACCGACGCGTATCTTCCCGATCGTCCGCCGACGACGCAGTGGATGTACTCCCCGGATGCGGTCTACGTCAATGAGCCGGCACCGCCCGTGCCCTACACGACGTTCGATCAGAGCGAGGCGTTCTGAGGGATCGACGACAGCAGGGCGTTCCGGAACCAGGTGTGCGCCGGATCGGTCCTGCGTGACGGATGCCACCAGATCGTCTCCACGATGTCCACCGGACCGAAAGGGGGCTCGACCCCGACGGTCCCCGTCGACGTGCCGAGCCGGTCGACGAGGCGGCTCGGCACGACCGCGACCAGGTCGGTGCCCGCGACGATCGCGGGCACCGGCAGGTAGCTCTTGAGGCGGATGCTCGGCTCACGCTGGAAGCCGAGCTCGGTCAGTTTCATGTCCGCGGGTGTGCGGTAGTCCTGGTCGAACTCGACCACCAGCTGCGGCAGCGCTCGGAACGCGTCCCAGCTGAGCGTGCAGTTGTCGAGTGCCGGGTTCGCCTTGTCGACGAGGCACACGAACCTGTCGCGGAAGAGCACGGCGCATTCCCCCTCGACACCTCCAGACGGCACCGTCGAGAGGAAGTCGTGTTGAAGCAGGTCGTGCTCAGAGGTCTGCTGCTGCGTGGCGGGCGCGATCATCTCGATCGAGACGTGCGGAGCGTCGGCGATGATCCGCTCGAGGTCCGCCCAGATCTCCAACGCCGTGAAGTCGGGAGTGACGAACGTGAACGTCCTGGCGGAGTTCGCCGGGTCAAACGCGTCGACATCACCGAGCACACCCTCGATCAACGGGATGGCGCGCTGCACGTGCGGGAGCAGGTGGCGCGCGAGCGGGGTGAGCTCGTATTCGCGGCCCACGCGCACGAGCAACTCGTCGTTGTACTCCGAGCGCAACCGCGAGAGCGCGATGCTCATCGCCGACTGGCCGACCTCGAGCCGGTCGCCGGCGCGGGTGACGTTGGCCTCCTCCAGAAGAGCCCTGAGACTCACGAGGAGGTTGAGGTCTTTGTTCGCCAAGTGCTGCATCGCGCTCCTCGCCGTCGTCGGTGCGTCCAGGGTACCGGCACCCCGGTCATCGCAGGGAAGCATACGTGTGATGCGCGCTGCCCATGAACACATCGCCCCAACCGCTCGCACAATAGGAGGGCGGGACAGGATCCCGCGCACGCCCATTCGAAGAGGAGTTGAGGCTACGGTGCCGATGCCCACCGCAGGACCCCCGGAATCGATGGCGGCCAATCGGCTGCCGAGCACCGATGCCCTCGACGGAGGCGAGCTGGCGCTCGAACTCGTCGACGGAGGGATGCTCAGCGTCGCGATCGGCGGTGGCCGCGCGCGGTGGGCGGCGACGGGCGTGGGCTGGCAGGGCGGCGGCGACGATCCGGTCGACGTCGTTGAGGCGGCTCCGGAGCTGTACTTCATCGACATCGACTTCACCGAGTTCGACCGGATGCTCGAAGCCGTCTCCATCGTGTGGGACCGAGCGAGCGGGTGGGCGCTCCTCGTGCATCAGCGCCGCTTCCACCCGGAGGAGACGTGGTCACGTGGCCCCGAGGTCCTGCACGATTTCTCCGTCGCGCGCGTCGCAGGCTCGAAGCCCGCCGGCACTCCGCCCGCCGTCACCCGTGAGCTCATCGGGCGTCGTCACCTGTATCGCTACAGCCCGAACAACCTGTACGAGCACATCTACCTCAGTTCCCAGAAGTTCTGTGCGCACAACGTGCACACCTTCGGCACACCGGGTCGCGCCGACTGCCACCCCGTCAGCTACTACAAGATGCGCGACGACGTCTTCGTCGTGACGTGGCGCGAATACGACAGCGCCGTCGGCATGGTGACGGTGCTCGACCTCGACGCCGGCCGTTCCAGCGGCAAGGCCCACGACCCGGAGCATTTCCTGCGCTCCACCAGCCGTCCGTTCGGCGGCTTCATCACCGAGATCACCGATGCGATCGACTACCCCGACGGCCTTCAGCCGCTCTGACCGACACATCAGACCACCCGACACATCCGACCACCAGGAGGAACCATGACCACCGCAGCCCCGCCGGTCGACGCGCCGCCGATCCCCTCGAACGACGAGCTCATCGCCCGTGCTCGTGCACTCAAGCCGGTACTGCGCGAGAGGGCGCGGCAGGTCGAGGAGAGCGGGTCCATCCCGCCCGAGACGATCGACGACCTGCGTGAGGCGGGTTTCTTCCGCTTCAATTCGCCCCGTGAGCGCGGAGGGTACGCCGTCAACGGACGCACGCGCACCGAGGTGCTGTCGATCCTCGCCGAGGGCTGCGCGTCGACGGCCTGGGTCGTCGGCGTCTACAGCGGCGGTGTGACGAGCGTCGCGCACTCATCGCCGCAACTGCAGGACGAGGTCTTCGCGGACGGCCCCGATGTTATGATCTGCGGCAACGGCACGCCCACCGACGACGTCGAGAAGGTCGACGGGGGCTATCTGGTGACGGGCAGATGGTATTCGGTGTCTGGCAGCGCCCACGCCGGCTGGGTCTCCCTGTTTCTGGCACTCCCTCCCGTCGACGGCGGGATGCCGGGTATGGCGAAGGCGCTCGTTCCCCTCTCGGACGTCACCATCGAGAAGACCTGGGATGCGGCAGGCATGCGTGGGACCGAGAGCGAAACAGTTGTGGCCGACAGGCTCTTCGTGCCGGACCACCGCGTCGACGTGATGACCGGGCCACCGCCGGCCGACCCGGTGCTCGCCGTTGGCCCCTGTGCCATCCCGGTCGGGATCGCGCAGGGCGCGCTCGAACGCGCCATCGAGTACGCCGCCAAGAAACCGCTCTCGGGCACGATCTACGCTCCGGCCGCCACCTCCGCCACGTTCCAGATCGAGCTCGCCGACGCCGCCATGCACATCCAGACGGCGCGGCTTCATCTTATGCGGGCGACCGAGCTCCTGGACGCCGCCGACGAGTCGGGCGAGCGACTGGATCTGGCGACGCGAGCTCAGTGCCGCGGCGATGCCGGGTGGATCATGCGCAACATCACGCAGGCCATCGACATCATCATGACCGCGATCGGCGCCGGCGCCTTCGCGGAGTCGAGCCCGTTCGAGCGCGCATGGCGCGATGTCAGCACCACCGCCCGCCACGGCGCAGTGAACTACATCATCAACCGTGAGATCTACGGCAAGGTGCTTCTCGGGCAGGACGGGAACATCTCCCGGCTCGCGGTCTAGCGCGCTGGCACGGAGAGGGGGACGCACAATGGCCCAGACGACAGACGCGGATGCTTTTCCGAGGCGCTTCCGCCAGGTGCTGAGTCACTTCGCGAGCGGCGTCGTGGTGGTCACCGCCCAGGGCGACCGCCCCGTGGGCATAACGTGTCAGTCCTTCTTCTCCGTCTCGCTCGAACCGCCGCTCATTGCGATCTCGCCGTCGGTGCATTCGGCGAGCTGGAAAGCGATCGCCGAAACGGGGTCGTTCGCGGTGAACGTCCTCGACGCCGACCAAGAGGCACTGTGCCTCGCCTTCGGCCGCGCGGGCGTGCCAGACAAGTTCGCCGGTGTGGAGTGGACGCCCGCGCCCTCCGGGTCGCCCCTCCTCGCCGGCGCGATCGCCTGGCTCGACTGCGACATCGAGGCGGTGCATCCCGCCGGCGACCACCTCATCGTCCTCGGACGGGTGCGCACCCTCGAGCTGGCCGAGCACGGCAAACCGCTTGTGTTCTACAAGAGCAGGTTCGGCAAGCTGTCTCCGACCCCTCTCCGCCACACCGAATGGAACGACGAGCTCATCTGGGGCGGCGGTCCATGGTTCGGCGGCGACTCCTGACACGGCGCGCGACCGCGCGCCCGCACAACATCGCGACGAACCGTCGCACGACAGAAAGCAGAACATGACCCGCTCCGCGCTCATCATCGGCGGCAATGGCCAACTGGGCCGCGCCGCCGCGCTCACCCTCGCCCGCGAGGGCTGGACGGTCGAGCTGGCACACCGCGGCGACCGTGCGCCGCAGGCCGAACTCGACGCGCTCGAGGTGCGATCCGTTGTGCTCGACCGCAACGACACCGACGCCCTTCTCGCCGCATCCCGCGGACGGGATGCGGTCATCGACACGGTCGCCTTCGACGTCGGCCACGGCGCCCAGCTGGCCCGCCTCGCCGGTGATGTCGGATCTCTGATCGTGGTGTCCACCGGCGCGGTGTACGCCGTCCGCGACACGACGGGCGAGGGTCGAGACGGCGACCAGTTCCCGGACTATCCGGTGCCGATCACCGAGGACTGGCCGACGCTGTCTGGCGACGGAGAGGACTACGGTTCGAAGAAGGCTGCCCTCGAGCACCTGCTTCTCGGCGTCGACGACCTGCCCGTCAGCATCCTGCGTCCCGGCACCCTCCACGGGCCGTTCAGCACGTCGCTGCACCACTGGTCGTTCATCAAACGTGCGCTCGACGGGCGCGCCTACACGGTCCTCGCCTTCGACGGCGAGAGCCGATTCAGCACCTCCGCCTCGGCGAACGTCGCCGAGCTGATGCGACTGTGCGCCGAGAACCCGGCCAAGCGCGTCCTCAACGCGGCAGACGACGACGCCCTCACCGTGGCAGAGATCGGCCGCAAAGTCTTCGACGCGATGTCGCACGACGCGGCGATCGTCACGTTCGCCGGGCCACCGCGCGAAGACCGTGTCGGTTTCAACCCCTGGGGCATACCGAAGCCCGTTGTGCTCGGAATGGAGAAGGCCCGGCGCGAGCTCGGCTATCGGCAGGCGATCTCCTACGACGACGCCGTGCGTGCCGACATCGACTGGGCGGTCGAGGCGGTCACCGCGGCAGAACGCCACGGTCGAACCTGGAAGGACGTTTTTCCGGGAGTGATCGAACGATACGGCGAGCAGGGTTGGTTCCCCTACGAAGCGGAGGACGCCTATCTCGTCTCGCTCCTCGCCGACGCTCGTGTGGGAGCAGGACGGTGAGCGGCGCGAAGCTGAGCGGGGTCACGCTCTCGGTGCGGGATCTGAACGCGCAGAGCCGGTGGTACCGCGAACGGTTCGGCCTCGAGCAGTTGGCGGCCCTCGACCTGGAGTCCTACCGACTGTGCGGTGTCGTGCTGTCGTCGCCCGCGGGCTGGACCCTCGAACTCCTGCAGCGAGAGGGTTCGGGCGGCGGGATCCGGGAGGGCCACCCGCTCGACGCGGCGCGGACCCTCGGATACGGCTCTGTCACGATCGAGGTGGACGACCTCGTTGCGGACTTCGACAGTCTCGTCGAGCACGGCGCCACAGAGCTTATGGGCCCGCACCCCGGGCCGAGCGGCTTCGGCGCATTCGTCAGTGACCCCGAGGGGAATATCATCAGGCTGGCCAGCCGGCCAGGCGTCATCCCCGACATACCACTGCCGCCGGGCCCGCCACCGGGCGGGCCCGCCCGCCCGGGTGAACTCCCTCCCGTCGATTCGGGCACTCTGGCGACCTCGACAGGAGGAGCACCCTGATGGACGAGAGCACGTTCATGGAATACATCCGTCGCTTCAACGACGAGGACGACACGGCCTTCGACGACTACCTGCATCCAGCGCTTCACATGAAGAACGGCACTCTGGAGTTCACGGGCGTCGACGGGATGAAACACCACTACCGTGATCTGATCTGGGGCAGGTTCCGGGAGGTGCTCGACGTCAGGCGCTTCGTCGGCGACGGCGACCGGATCGCGATCCAGATGCGGACGCTGTTCACCGCTCTGCACCACCAGGGGGAGTCCCTGTTCGGTCCGGTCGAGAAGGGCGAGACCTTCGAGTTCAACGGGCTGATCATGTACGAACTGGAGGAGGGCAGATTCCGCGACATCCTGGTGGCCTACAACAGCTTCGTCTTCACCGATCTGTCGGGGAACTCCCGCGACCTGGGGATTCCGCACTGATCGCACACGCCCGGTGCATCCGTCACGCACATGTGTCTCATTCGCGATCGCACCTATCTCGTTCACGAGCAGTGATGCTCCACTGAACATCACCACCAGAAGTGTCGACGCATCGGCACATCATCATCACTCAATGAGGAGAAGGACGATGAAGTACAGCACGTTCACAACCGCCGCCGCCGTCGCGGTGCTCACCATCGGTCTCGCGGCGTGCGGATCGCCGGACACGTCCACGTCAGACGACAGCGGCGGCCGTGCCGAGACGCTTGGTGTCGGCACGCAGACGGCGGTCACAAGCCTGAACCCGGTGCTCACACCGGTCAGCAACACCGTGGGATATGCCTACGACCCGGTCATCTTCAAGGCCAACGACGGTTCGTACCTTCCCGATCTGGCCACCGAATGGGGTTATGTCGGACAGGGCAACACCGTCTTCGAGTTCACCCTGCGCGAGGGCGTCACCTTCCATCAGGGCGGTGAGCTGACGGCGCAGGCGGCGACGTCGTCTCTCAACTACTTCTTGGCCACGCCGAACCCGAACATGGCGTCTGTCGGCCTGATCGAGAGCGTCGAGGCTGTTGATGACCTGACCGTGCGCATCACCTATTCGGCGCCGTTCCCGAACGCCGTCGAGTCGCTGACGCAGTTCTACGGGATGGGACTGCTCATCGGTCCCACGGGTGTCGCATCGCCCGACACGCTCGAGACGGCATCCGACGGCGCAGGGCAATACGTGCTCAACCAGGCCGAGACGACACCGGGTGAGGTCATCGTCTTCGACGCGTTCGACGCGTACTTCGAACAGGACGCGATCCACTTCGACGAGGTGGAGGTCCGTGTGCTGACCGACGCCAACGCGCGTCTGGCCGCTCTGAAGTCTGGCCAGATCGACGTCGCCCAGCAGATTCCGGTCGCCCAGGTAGGCGAGGATGCGATTGACGGACTCCAGACCATGACCGGCTACACGAACTCCAAGTCGATCCAGTTCGTTGTGACCGACTCGGGGCCGCTGGCGAGTGAGGAGGTCCGTCAGGCGATCAACTACGGCATCGATCGCGACTCGCTCGTCGAAGACTTCTACAAGAGCCGCGCGATCGCGCAGTATCAGACGACCTCGGTCGGGCGTCTCGGCTACGACGCGGACCTCGACGACCACTACGCGCACGACGTCGAGAAGGCGACCCAGCTGCTCGCCGACGCGGGCTATCCAGACGGCTTCGAGATCGAGCTGCTCACGAACTCGATCTCCGACCAGGGCGGTCTCCTCAGCCAGGCGATCGTGAACCAGCTCGCAGAGATCGGCATCACGGCCCATCTCACCGTCGCATCGGGCACGTTCGACGAGTTCGTCGGCCAGCTGCAGAGCGGCGAGTTCGATGCCGTGGTGTACGGGCTCTTCGCGAACGATCTCTACACGATGGTGACGCAGTCGATCGTCTCCCCCGGCACGCTGCTGAACCCGATCGGCCAGCCTGATGCAGAGGCTCAGGCGCTCATCGAGTCCGCCGCCGTTGCTCCGAGCGCTGACGAGTTCGAGTCTGTGCTGCAGGAGCTCAACGAGTACCTCACCGTCAACGCGAACGGAGTGCCGATCGTCACGGAGCAGGCCACCGAGGTCATCGGAGACGAGATCGTGCTGCCGTCGACCGAGTACGACATTCCGCAACCGAACATGATCGCGCCAGACCCGGAGCTCGGCGTGCGAAAGAACTGAGACAGCCGTGAGACGAGCACCCGTTCCGGGGCACCCGGCGCGGGTGCTCCCGGAGCGGGAACCCGACGAAGGAGTCACCATGATGTCGAAGAACGAGGCAGCGCTCAGGGCGTGTGCCCAGGCGGGCGGGAGGTCTGCCCGGTGACGCGTGTGATCGCGCGCAGGCTCGTTATGGGCGTCGCCCTGCTCTTCATCGTCTCGGCCATCGCATTCCTGCT
Source organism: Okibacterium endophyticum (assembly GCF_054780075.1). Classification (NCBI taxonomy): domain Bacteria; kingdom Bacillati; phylum Actinomycetota; class Actinomycetes; order Micrococcales; family Microbacteriaceae; genus Okibacterium; species Okibacterium endophyticum. The sequence goes on from NZ_BAAGXA010000002.1 coordinate 407,028, forward strand.
GGTGTCGTTCATCCCGGGCGACGCCGCCTCGAGCATCCTCGGTCCGTATGCGAGCGAGAGCCAGGTCGACGCGTTGCGAACCGAGATGGGGCTCGACCTGCCCTTGTGGCAGCAGTATGCGAACTGGCTCTCGGGCGCCGTGGCCGGGGATCTCGGCACAAGCATCCTCTCGCCGCAGCCCGTAGCGGATCAGCTCTACAAAGGCGTCTGGGTCAGTCTTCCCCTCGCGCTCGGCGCCGTTGTGTTCGGTATGCTCATCGGCGTCGCCATCGGAACCCTCGCCGCCGTCCGTGGCGGACTCCTCGCCCGCTCGCTCGACACGGTCGCCCTGATCGGGATGGCGTTGCCCGCGTTCTGGGTCGCGCTCGTGCTCAGCAGCTTCTTCGGTGTCGAACTCGGGTGGTTTCCTGCAACGGGTTTCGTCTCGTTCACGGACTCACCGGCGGAGTGGGCGCGGAGCCTGACTCTTCCGATCGTCTCACTGAGCATCGGAGGTGTCGCGATCATCGCCAAGCAGACGAGGGACTCCGTCGACGACGTCTTGCGTCGCGACTTCGTGGACGCGCTACGAGTCGGGGGCATCCCGCGGTCGCGGATCCTCTTCGGGCATGTTCTGAAGAACGCTTCGATCCCCATCATCGCCGTGACCGGGAACAACTTCGTGGCGGCTCTCGGCGGCGCCGTGCTGATCGAGAGCATCTTCGGCCTGCCCGGGCTCGGTTCGATAGCGGTTCGCGCGACGCTGACGCGTGACGTTCCGGTGATCATCGGGGCAGCCGTCTTCTTCTGCATCATCGTGATCATCGTGAACCTCCTGCTCGACATCGTCTACGCGACGATCAACCCGAAGGTGAAGGCAAAAGCATGAGCACGCCCGTTCCCGACACCACCGGTTCCTTTCTCACGGCGCCGGAGGTCGCGGCGAGACGCGCGCGTCCGGCTGTCGCCAACATCATCACCCGCAAACCGGTTGCCTTCGCCGGCCTGATCTTCCTGCTGCTCGTCGTCTTCGTCGCGATCCTCGGCCCGGCGATCGCCCCGTACGACCCGCTGGTCGGCTCACTCGCCGACGCACTGCAGGGCCCGTCGTGGGCGCATCCGCTGGGGACGGACCAACTCGGCCGCGACACGCTCAGCCGGTTGATCGTGGGCACCGGGCCGACGGTGCTGTACACCTCGCAGGTCGTCGCCGTGGCGCTCGCGCTGGGTGTGTGCCTGGGAACCCTCGCCGGTTTCGTCGGGGGCAAGGCCGACACCGCGGTCATCTCGCTCAGCGACATCCTGATGTCGATTCCCGGCATGGTCCTGCTGCTGGTCGCCCTGACGATCTTTCAGGACAACATGGAGTACGCGATGTTCGCGGTGGGTGTGCTCATCTCCGGGCCGCTTATGCGTGTGATCCGGGCGTCGACGCTCGCGTTCCGGCAGGAGCTGTTCATCGAAGCCGCGCAGGTGTCAGGTCTGCCCACCCGGCTGATCCTCGTGCGCCACATCCTGCCCCGCGTTATGGGCACCGTGCTCATCCAGACGTCGCTGCTCATCGGCCTCGCCCTGCTCCTCGTCACCGGAGTCGCCTATCTGGGCTTCGGCACTCAGCCCCCGTACCCGTCGTGGGGCTCCATGATCGGCGACGGAGCACAGATCTTCGGCACCAATCCTCTGCTTATGACGGTGGCCGGCCTGGCGATCGCCTCGACAGTCGTCGCCGCGGCACTGCTCGGCGACGGACTCCGAGACCTCACGGTGGAACGGTGGAGCGGCGAACGCGCGAAACGCCTCACTCGCCGCCAGCGGAGGGCGACGATGACGCCCCCCGCGATCGTCACAGCGGATGACGTCGCCGGTTCTGAAGCCCTTCTCGCCGTGCGCGGGCTGGAGATCTCGTATCTCGTCGACGGCGACGAGGTCCGCGTCGTCCACGGCATCGATCTCGATGTGCCCGTCGGCGGAACCGTCGGTCTGGTGGGGGAGTCCGGGAGCGGGAAGTCCGCGACGGCGCGCGCCATCCTCGGGATCCTTCGCGGCGGACGCGTCACCGGGGGCAGCATCCGGCTGGACGGCGAGGACATCGCCGACATCGGCCGGTCGACTCCCGCCCGGCGCGTGGGACTGCGGATGGCCTACATCTCGCAGGAGCCTCACGTGTCGCTCGACCCGACCTGGCGAGTGGGAGCACAGCTGGTCGAGGCGCTGCGTCGACACGACCAGAGCCTGACGAAGTCCGCTGCGCGCGGCCGGGCCCTCGACCTGCTCGGCAAGGTGCAGATGCGGGACCGCGAAGAGGTCTTCCGGGCCTATCCGCACGAGCTGTCCGGCGGCATGGCGCAACGCGTCGCTATTGCGCGGGCGCTGTGCTCTGATCCCCGCCTGCTCATCGCCGACGAACCGACCACAGCTCTGGACGTCACCGTGCAGGCCGAGATCCTCGACCTGCTGCGCGACATCCAGGCGTCGACGGGCATGTCCATCCTGCTGATCACGCACGACTGGGGAGTGGTGGCCGATCTCTGCCAAGACGCCGTTGTGCTGTGCAAGGGCAGCGTGGTCGAGGCCGGCTCCGTGCGCGAGATCGTGCGGCATCCGAAAGACCCATACACCGCGACCCTGTTGCTCTCGAGTCCGGCGGTTATGCTCGCCGACGCCAAGAGCGGGCGTGCCGGGCACGAGCGCACCGAGGCCACCGACGAGAAAGCGACAGCATGACTCCGCCATTGCTCCAGGTGTCAGACCTGAGCGTCGACTTTCGAAAGGGCCGGCACGGCGTGCATCGCGCCGTCGACTCTGTCAGCCTGCGTCTGGACGCGGGATCGACGCTCGGCATCGTCGGGGAGTCCGGTTCGGGAAAAACGACCTTGGCGCGGGCCATCATCGGTCTGGCGCCCATCGCCGCCGGAACCGTGACTCTCGAGGGCGTCGACATCACACGGGCGAAGGGCCGTCGCCGTCGCGGCCTGGCGCGCGATGTGCAATACGTGTTCCAAGACCCGTTCGGGTCGCTGAACCCGACGAAGACGATCGGACAGACCCTGAGCGAAGCGCTCCACTGCCGCCCTGACATTCCGCGAGAAGAGCGGCGACAGCGCGTCGAGCACACACTCGAGCTGGTCGGAATGCCCCCGGACACAGCGCGGCGGTACCCGGGGTCGTTCTCTGGCGGGCAGCGTCAGAGGTTCGCCATCGCACGCGCTGTGCTTCCCGGCCCCAAGCTCATCATCTGCGACGAACCCACCGCGAGCCTCGACCTGTCGATCCAGGCGCAGATCCTGCATCTGTTCAAGGACCTGCAGAAGGAGTTCTCCATCGGCTATCTCTTCATCGCGCACAACCTCGACGTGGTCGAATACATGTCGGATCACACCATGGTGATGCGAGCAGGGCGCGTCGTCGAGGAGGGGCCGTCGGAGAAGCTCGCGACGGCGCCAGACGATCCGTACACCCGGGCTCTGCTGGCCGCGACGCCCGTCGCCGACCCCGATGCTCAGGCCGAGAAGAGAGAACTGCGCCGGCGACTGGCGACTGCGGCGATCTCGGGGGGATCTGGCGGTTCCCCGTCGTGAGGGGTTCTCCGGCCTTTCCGAGGGGGACCCGGGTTCGACGGTAGGCCCGACCGGGTAAAACGCGGTCATCGACGGCTGTTCGCCTGCCCTGGCGGGGGTCGGCGCACCTCACATCCCGATCGACCAGACGGCCAGGCGCCAGACGGGTTCGTGCCGACGGCGCTCGAGACGAGTTGAGCGCGAGCTCACTGCCGCGTCTGGCCACGCCCGCGTAGAGTCGACGTGTGCATGAGACCGACGACCTCCAGCGCGAAACCCTTCGGGTCGCGTTCGTCCCCGGTGTCACCCTGGCCAGATGGTCGCGCGCCTGGGCCGAGCGGATGCCGGCAGTCGCCCTCGACATCCTGCCGACGGCAGAGGCGGAACAGGCGGCTGCGCTTCACAACGGCACCGCAGACGTGAGCTTCGTGCGTCTTCCGGTCGACCGGGATGGTCTGCACGTGATTCCGCTCTATAACGAGAAGCCCGTTGTGGTCGTGCCCGGGGAGCACCCGTTTGTGCTCTTCGACGAGGTGCCTGCCGAGGAGCTCGCCCACGAGACGATGCTGCCAGAGACGGATGCCTGGGCCTCGGTCGGCGGTGACCTCGCTCTCGCCGTCGAACTCGTCGCCGCGGGAACCGGACTGCTCGAACTGCCCATGTCGCTCGCCCGGCTTCACCATCGGCGCGATGTCGAGTACCGCGTCGTGACCGATCGCCCCGAGACGACTATCGCTCTCGCCTGGCGAGCCGACGACGAATCGCCGCTCATCGAGGAGTGGATAGGCGTTGTGCGGGGGAGGACCCCCAGGAGCTCGCGCGGGACGGCACCAGAGGCATCCGCCCCTCAGCCGGCGCCCGCGAAGAGCGGTCCACCGAACACGCCCGCTTCGGGCGGCCGAGCGCCGACGGCGAACAGAGGTCGCCACGCGAAGGCCCCGGGCAAGCGGCCCCGGCCGAAGCGCCGTCGCGGGCGCTGACCGTCACGCGCTACACCATTTGTGACGCGCTACACGAGATAGGGGCGCGCGTCACAAATGGTGTAGCGCGTGAAAGCGGGGGGTGCGGGGCGACTACCGCTACGCCACCGTCGTGCCGAACAGCAACCCGAGCAGGAATGTCACCGCCGCCGCACCGTAGCCGATGGCGAGCTGACGCAGTGCGCGTTTCAGGGGCGATGCCCCAGACAGCACGCCGACGATGGCTCCGGTGGCGAGCAGGGCGACCCCGACGAGCGCGGCGCCGAGCAGTGCGGCCTCGGCGCCGCCCATGCCGAACAGGTAGGGGATGACGGCGACGACGGCTCCAGACGCGAAGAACAAGAAACTCGAGATCGCCGCGTGCCCGGCAGACCCGACGGCTTCGTGCTCGTCCCGCTGCGTGCGCATCGAAGCCGTGGAGACCCCCACGTGCACACAGTCCTTGCCGTGAAGGATCTCGTCGGCGTGCTCGACGGCATCCGTCGGGCTCATGCCGCGCGCACGATAGAGCAGGGCAAGCTCGTTGGCGTTGACATCGAGGTCGGGCAGCACCTGCCGGGTGCTCGGGTTCGGTGTCGTCGAGTGCAGGAGCTCCCGCTGTGAGCGCACAGACACGAACTCGCCCGCCGCCATCGACAGCGCACCGGCGAGCAGGCCCGCGATGCCAGACGCGAGCACGATGGGTGTGGCCACCCCGGTGGCCGCCATGCCGACGACGAGCGCGAGATTCGACACGAGCCCGTCGTTCGCGCCGAACACCGCCGCCCGGAAGGTGCCAGAGAGCCGATTGCGCCCTCGTGCGGCCAGGCCGCGCACCACTTCTTCGTGGATCCTCTCGTCTGCCGCCATGGCATCCGTCGCGTCGTCGTCGTCTGCGTAGGGGGAGCGTGACTCGGTGCGCTGCATCAGCGCGAGCACGAACACCGAACCGAAGTGCCTGGCGAGAAATCCGATCAGCCGTGTGCGCAGTGCCACTCGCGTCGGACGTGCCGCATCGGAGCCGAGAAGGTCGAGCCAGTGCTGCTCGTGTCGGCGCTCGGCCTCGACGAGTCCGAGCAGAATCTCGCGCTCCTCGCCCTCACGCTTGTCTGCGAGGTGCTGGTACACGGCGGCCTCGGCGCGTTCATCTGCCAGGTATTGCCGCCAGCGGCGAATGTCGGATGCTCGCTGCTTGCTGTTCGAAGATGGTTCGGTCACGCGTGCTCCCTGTCGCGGTGGCCGAGAAATCTGGGGTGCCTCGGCCACGGTGTGTGGCCGAAGGTCTCGCTCGCCCTGTCGGGTGGGCTGCCGGGCGCCCGTACGGTGGGCACCAGTATGTCGACAGTCCCGCTTCGCCTGCCGGTGCGGGCGGTGGGAGCTACTCCCCTTCGATTTGGTCAGTCTAGCGTGAGCCGCGCGGAAGCCGCGATGGTGAACATCGCCCTTTTGCTGTGTTCCCGCACCCTTGCTTGTTCTCGTCCGCAGGCCCACAACCCCTACACTCGCCGAATGGGCGCCGGGGCGCCGGGCTGAATGGGCGCCGGGCGCGGGGCTGAGCGTCAGCCGCGTGAGGCCGCGTCGATCACCGCGTGCAGCTGTTCGCGCAGCACCTCGAGCTCGTGCGTCGACATGCCGAGCTCAGAGACGATGCGCGGCGGGATGCCCTCGGCCTGTGTCCGCAGGGCCGCTCCCTCTTCTGTCAGGGTGACGTCGAGCATCCGCTCGTCGGTGCTGCTGCGCTGACGGACGATGTGCCCCGCGGCCTCGAGCCGCTTGAGCAGGGGCGAGAGCGTCGCGGGTTCGAGCTGGAGTGTTTCACCGATGTTCTTGACCGAGCGCGGGCTCTGCTCCCAGAGCGCGAGCATCACCAGGTACTGCGGATGCGTGAGCCCGAGAGGCTCGAGAACCGGACGATAGAGCGAGAGCACACTGCGCGAGGCCACAGCGAGCGCGAAGCAGACCTGGTTCTCGAGTGCGAGCAGATTCTCGGGGTCGGCGGGCTGAGTCACACTGTCGAGTATAGTCAGTTGGCCTATACACTAATAGTTATGGCACGAAGCAAACGCACGAGACTGACGATCGCAGAAGCGGGCGGGTTCACCAACTGGCTCAATGCAACGCTTCGGCCCTATCTCGGGGCGCCGCCGCTCGGCCCCTATAACGAGCCGCCGCTTCCGCCGGCCTCTGGTGCCGCATGCCCATTGTGCGGTTCGCCCATGTCTGAGCACACCATCGATCGTTCCGGTGTGCGCACCCAGGTGCACTGCCCCGACCCCGCCCTCGTCCCGGCACCCGACCCTGAGCGTGAGCGTCCAGAAACGCAGTCGAACCTCGCCGATCTCGGCTGAGGTCTGCTTTTTGACACCCGCCGCCGTGTAGCCGGAGGCGGCGGGGCGAGGGCGGTGCGAGGGCCGTGCGGCGGTGACAGGGAGGGCGGGTGCGGATGTCTGACGGGAGCCGTATGCTCTCAGCCATGGAGCATCCGGAACTCTTCGACGCAGATGACCCGATCGTGCAGAGGGTGAGAGAGGTGTGCGCGCCCTACCCCGAGGTCACCGAGGTCCAGGCGTGGGGCAGACCCACGTTTCGGGCGGGCAAGAAGATCTTCGCCGTTGTCGGATCGTCGATGGATCGCCCGCATACGATCGTGTTCAAACCCGAACCAGAAGAACGCCCGGCGCTTCTCGAAGACGCGCGCTTCTTCTCGCCGCCCTACTTCGGCCCCGGCGGCTGGCTGGCGATCGAGGTCGAACTCGATGACACCGACTGGGGTCTCGTCGCCGAACTCATCGATGCGTCATACCGCCAGGTCGCCCTCAAGCGGCAGGTCGCCGCACTCGATGCGCACCCCGTGATTCCCCGGGGCGATGACTAGCCCGTCTGCCCTCGGCAGATCTTCCCACGGCAGAATCGCCCGACAGCGTCGTGCGCGGAGCGCAGGATGGGGCCATGACGACAGAGACACCCACCCCAGACGCCATGATCTTCAAGCGCCTTCTCGAGGAGCGCATCGTCTTTCTTGGCTCGGAGGTCACCGATGAATCGGCCAATCAGGTCTGCGCGCAGCTGTTGATCCTCAACTCGATCGAGCCTGCGAAAGACATCTATCTCTACATCAACTCGCCGGGCGGATCGATCACGGCCGGGTTCGCGATCTACGACACCATGAACTTCGTCCAAGCAGACGTCACCACGGTCGCCCTCGGTTTCGCCGCGTCGATGGGGCAGTTCCTTCTTTCATCTGGCGCGAAAGGCAAACGATATGCGTTGCCGAACTCGAGTGTGGTGATGCATCAGCCGCACGGCGGGTTCGGTGGAACGGCCGCCGACATCCAGACACAGGCGAAGCAGATCCTGCGCTTCAAGAAGCGGATGGCCGAGCTGACGAGCGAACAGACCGGCAAGCCGATCGATCAGATCGTCGAAGACGGCGACCGCGATCGCTGGTTCACCGCGCCGGAGGCACTCGAATACGGATTCGTCGACAGGATCATCGGGAGCACGTCGGCTCTGTCGACACCCTGACGCCCGATCCCGTGATGTCGAGATTCAGGCGGCGAGGCCGAGCGGCGAGACAATGCCGGCGGACGATCTCGCGAGCAGGGAGGGGGCGTCGACCGGGTGCAGGGTCGCAGGCTCGGCAGCGCGTGAATACTCATCGCCGACCTCGCGAAGCAGCTGCTCCTCGGTGAGGTCGAGCACCCGGCAGAGGGCGGCGAGGATCTCGCTCGACGCCTCTTTGCGGCCGCGTTCGATCTCGGAGAGATAGGGGAGCGAGATGCGTGACTCCTCGGCGAGCTGGCGGAGCGTCTTGCCCCGTTGCAGCCGCAGTCGGCGAAGCACCGATCCGATCGCGTGACGCAGAAGCATGGCGCCAGTTTAGATCGGCCGGCCTGCTGCCGGGCAGACGTGTCTGTGACTTTCTGCTCTCAGCAGAACCTTTGCCCTCCGGCACGGGTCAACCCGTCGATGTGTGCATCGCTCGACCGGCTTCAGATCACCCTGTGCCGGACCAGCGCACATCGAGGTTCAGTCGTTGACGTCGCTGATGAATGATGAGAACCCGGGGATCGTGAACTCGGGCTGGCCACGCCCGTGAGCCTGGACAGCGTTCCACGGGGAGTCCTACAGCTCGCTCGACTTCGCCCAGAGGTTCACGCCGGCATCCCCGGCGTGCTCGTCGATCGCCGCGAGCTCTTCGTCGCTGAACGACAGGTTGTCGAGGGCTGCGAGGTTCTCGTCGAGCTGTTCGATGCGTGACACGCCGATCAGGGCGGATGTCGCGGCTCCGTCACGCAGGACCCACGCGATGGCCATCTGGGCGAGAGACTGCCCACGTGCCGAGGCGATGTCGTTGAGCGCGTGCAGCCGGCGCAGGTTGTCTTCAGACACGAAGCTGCTGTCGAACGACGGCCGAGCCGTCGCGTGCGACGCCGCCGGGTCGTTCAGGAACCTGCTCGTCAACAGCCCCTGCGCGAGAGGTGTGAACGCGATCGACCCCATGCCGGTTTCGGCGAGGGTGTCGAGCAGCTCCGTCTCGACCCACCTGTTGACGAGCGAATACGCCGGCTGGTGGATGACCAGCGGAGTGCCGAGTGACCGGGCGACCTCGACGGCTTCGCGAGTGCGCTCGGCCGAGTACGACGAGATGCCGGCATACAGGGCCTTGCCCTGACGCACGGCGGTGTCGAGAGCCCCGATCGTCTCGGCGATCGGGGTGTCGGGGTCGACCCGGTGCGAGTAGAAGATGTCGACGTAGTCCGTCGAGAGGCGCCGCAGCGACTCGTCGAGGCTGGTCAACAGGTACTTGCGTGAGCCGAGGTCTCCGTGCGGGCCAGGCCACATGTCCCATCCGGCCTTGCTCGACACGATGAGCTCGCTGCGGTACGGCTTGAAGTCCGTGCGCAGCATCCGCCCGAAGTTCTCTTCTGCGGACCCGTACGGGGGGCCGTAGTTGTTCGCGAGGTCGAAGTGGTTGATGCCGTTGTCGAAAGCGTGGCGCAGGATCGCTCGCTGGCCGTCGAAGGGCCGGTTGTCACCGAAGTTGTACCAGAGCCCGAGCGAGATCGGCGGGAGCAGCAGTCCGCTGGCGCCCACACGGCGGTACCCGAGGTGTGTGTAGCGGTCCGCCGCTGCCAGGTACGGCGCGTGTGTCTCTGGCACGGATGCGGTGTAGCGCACTTCTTCGGTCACGTGGATGTCTCCTCTGCGAACTGGGCTCGGTTGTTCCGCATGGGTGGGCGGCTTCGCCCTGCCGACTTTACGCGGAGGCCGGTGGCTCGTCCAACAGCCGGCGGTTGTCGGATTGATCAGCCGGTGCGATGGATGCCGATCGTCCAGATGAAGGGTGGCGCCGTCTCGTTGACCGCCCAGTCGCCCACCACACGTGACTTGAACAGCCAGGGATTGTGCGACGAGACGGTGCGGGCGTTGCGCCAGTGACGGTCGAGAGCTCTGCTGCGACTCACCGCAGAGGCGCCGAGCGTGTCGAACAGGCGCGTCGCCGCCTGAGGCACCAGCTGCGACAGCACGATCTGACCCTGCGCAGAGCCGATCTCGGCCGAGACGTTCGCCGCGACATCCGCTGTGGAACCCAGATCAGACGCCGTCTCTGAGGCGCGTTGCACGAGCTCGGCGACATGCTGCACAGTGGCATCGGCGACGAAGGCGGCAGACGAGATCTCACCGACGACCGCGAGGATCTGCGGGTCGTTCCGCGTCAGCGGGGCATTGCCGTGACTGTAGACGCGCTGCCGGGTGCGGATGCTCTCGCTGACGTCTGCCTCGACGGCCGACGCGATGCCGGCAAGAACCGTGAGCAGCACCAGCTGGTAGAGCGCCGTCTGGTAGCGGAACCGGTCGCCGAACGGGCGCACCTCGGTGTGCTCGACGACGGCGTCGGAGAAGACGACGGTGCCGGTTCCCGTGAGCTGCTGGCCGAAGCCGTCCCAGTCGTCGGTGATCGTCACACCGGGCTGATCTGCGCGCACGAGAACCGTCACCTCGGTGTTGTCATCGCTGTTGTGCGCGGTGACGTCGATCCAGTCCGCATAGATGCTGCCCGTTGTGTAGTACTTGCTGCCGTTCAGCGCCCAGCCGTCGCCCGAGCGGCTCACGGTGGTCTGTGACGTTCCGAGGGCGCCGGTGCCGACCTCGCTCCACGCGTTGCCCACGATCTCGCCCCCGACGAATCGCCGCAGCCACGCGTCGCGCTCGGCGGACGCGGGAGCGACGAGCTGGTCTTCGACGAACGCGATATGTCCGCGAAAGATCTGCGGCAGATTCGAGTCGGCCGCCGCGAGCTCTGTCAGCACCCGGGCGAGTTCAGGCACGGTGAGGCCGGCGCCGCCGCGGCCGGCGGGCACACGCAGCGAGCCGAACCCGGCATCCACCAGCCAGCGCACCTGCTCGCGCGGAAGAGTGTGCGTCTGCTCGCGCAGCATGGCGTCGGCGGCGATCCGGTCGAAGATCGGGCGCAACCGGTCGAGCACGGCCTCGATCGCCGGTGCGGTGCGATTCAGGGTGGTGGTGTCAGGCATCGCGGCCCTTTCTTTGTGGTGGTGGTGCCTTCCGCGTTTTCATTCTTTCTGGACCCTTTCACCCGGCATACGGGGTGAGAATGTCCAGAAAGGGTGAACAGGTCGGCATGGGGTGCGGATGAAGGTGCGGATGCGGATGCGGATGCGGGTGCGGATGCGGAGGATGCGGCGACGGGTGCGGCGATCAGGTGTAGAGCGAGATCGGCTGGAACTCGCCGTTGAGGTAGTGCGTACCGACCTCGAGTTTCTTGTAGTCCACGGGGTCGTGCAGTGAGTGCGTGCGGATGTTGCGCCAGTGCAGGTCGAGACCGACGCTCGCCTTGGCCGAGCTCGAGCCCGTGACCTCGAAGATGCGGTTCGCGACCTCGACGCCGACCTCCGTCGACACGACCTTCGCCTGCGCGATCTCGATCTCGAGCTCTCCGCGGGTCTCGAACGTCACGGCCGACCCCAGGTCGACGACCTCGTCGAACCGGCGCCCGACCCGATCGGCGAGTGCTTCGGCGGCGGCGACGCGTGAGACGAACTCGCCGAACACCCGCTGCACGAACGGGTCGTTGCGGTAGCGATCCGCACTGCTCAGAAACCAGGCGTTCTTTCGGGCACGGGTGATGTCGCGCCCCTGTTCGAGGGCGCCCTGGGCGATGCCGAGATACAGGTTCACGAACGCCAGCTGGATGCCGGGGGTGATGAGGTTCGCAAAGGGCTCGTCGCCGAGTTCCCCCAGCACCTCGTTCGCGTCGACGCGAACCTCTGAGTAGCGCACAGAGCCGCTCGCGCTCAGCCGCTGACCCAGGGCATCCCAATCGCCGAGCGGCTCGACGCCGTCGCGGTGATCGACCACAACGAGCAGGTATCGCCCGTCGCGTCGCCCGCCGCGCACGAGAGCGCTCACGAGAATGCGGTCGCCGACCGATGCCCCCGTCGAGAAGTGCTTGGTTCCGTTCAGCCGGAACCCGTCGCCGTCGGCGACGAGCTCGAGATCCGGGTCGACCGGATTGACGGAGTCGCCCCAGACCTCCTGCCCCGCGATCGCGCGCTGGTACCAGGCGTGTTGCCGCTGACGTGGCACGGTGAAGCTGATGTTGCTCTTGTTGATGTAGCTGTACGCGAGCACCTGGGCGACAGAGGCATCCACTCTCGCGAGGGTGCGCAGCACGAGAAAGGCTGTCTGCCAGTGCGCGCCGCCGCCACCCTGCTCGAGCGGGTCGAGCAGGGTCACCAACCCGGCATCGCGCAGCAGCTGCAGTTCTCGGTGGGGGTCTTCGTTCGCCCTGTCGCGTTCGAGCACGTCGACCGCGAGTTCCCGGGCCACGCTCTCGGCGACCTGCTGCCAGTGATCGAGTTCGCGGGCGCTGGCGACGCCGGTGTAGTGCGTGCGGGGCACGGATGCGTCGGTGAGGGTCATGCGGGCACTCCCAATGAGGATTCGTCGGACGGTTCAGAAACGGACGGTTCAGAGGCGCCGGGTTCAGAAACGGCGGGTTCAGAGGCGGCGGGTTCAGAGGCGCCGGCCCCGTCGAGGCGGGACGGCAGCTGGCTGTCTGCGGCGCTCGGCAGACCGGCGAACGCGCCGCGATATCTGTGGGCTGGATGCCAGCCGGGTACCGCCGGGCTGCCGGATCCGTTGAGGCGTTCCCTGAGGGTGCCCTCGGGGTAGTCGTCCCAGACGCGGCCCCTCCGCTGAAGCTCGGGCACAACGAGGTCGACGAACTCCTCGAAGCTGCCCGGTGTGATCACATAGGCGAGGTTGAAGCCGTCGACCCCACCGACCTCGACCCATCGCTCGAGTTCATCGGCCACGGTGGAGGGGCTGCCCACGATGACCGGTCCGATCCCGCCGATGCCCGCGTAGTGGGCGATGTCGCGTGGGGTCCAGTCGCGCTCGGGATCAGCGTTCGTGAAGATCGCCAGGGCCGAGCGCGCGGCATCCGTGTCGACGTACTTGAGCGGCTCGTCCGGATCGAAGCCAGAGAGGTCGAGGCCGGACCAGCCGCCATAGAGCGCCAGGGCGCCCTCGAGGCTCACATAGTCGCGGTAGGACTCGTATTTCGCCTGCGCGAGCTCATCGGTCTCAGCGGTGATGACCGTCACGAGGGTGAGGATCTTGACCGTCTCACCCGGCCGGCCGTTCGCTTCGGCGCGGGCACGGATGTCGTCTGTGGTCTTGCGGGTGAGCTCTGGCACGATGCCGTTGATGAACACGGCCTCACCGTGTTTGGCCGCGAACTCGCGCCCCTTCGACGACGCGCCGGCCTGAAAGATGACGGGAGTGCGCTGCGGGCTCGGTTCAGAGAGATGGATGCCCGGCACGTCGAAGTGCTCACCGCGATGGGTGATCGGATGCACCTTCGTGGCATCGGTGAACACGCCGGACTCGCGGTCGCGCCTGACGGCGCCGTCCTCCCACGAGCCCTCCCACAGCTTGTAGGTCACGTCGAGGAACTCATCGGCGATCACGTAGCGCTCGTCGTGGGGGATCTGCCGGTCGAGTCCGAGGTTCTTCGCGGCGCTGTCGAGATACGAGGTCACGACATTCCACCCGATGCGGCCGTTCGTGAAGTGGTCGAGGGTCGAGAAGGTGCGTGCGAGAGCGTACGGCTGCTCATAGGTGAGCGCGACGGTCACACCGAAACCGATCCTCGAGGTCGCAGCGGCCATGGCGGGAACCTGCAGCAGGGGATTGCCGACCGGCACCTGGGCGGCATCCGTCAGCGCGGCGGCGGCAGACGCGCGATAGACGTCGTGGAGGCCGACGACATCCGCGAGGAACACGGCGTCGAACTTTCCGCGTTCGAGCGTCTGCGCGAGGTCGGTCCAGTACTCGAGCGTGTTGTACCGGTCCGCACGATTCTCGGGATGCCGCCAGAGCCCGGGAGCCTGGTGCGTGACACAGCTCATGTCGAAAGCATTGAGGATGATGCGGTCTGGCACGGTGGGTCCTGGTTTCGCTTGCGGTGGCCGGTGGTTCTCCGAAGCTACGCCGGAGCGATGCCACCGCGCCGAAATGTTGAGCCGCGTTACGTCACGTTTCGCTCTGTGACGCGACCCTTTTACACAGGGGCGACACGCGCATACCGTCGCCACATACCTCGGGCATAACGGTCCCGGTGCAGTTGCCCGGGAACACCGCCCGGGAGCCGGTGCCCGGCCGATCCCGGCAGCCGAGAACGGATGCCAGGCGAACCGTCCCGCTCCGGTCCCGCACCACAGCTCTTCCGCACCACAGTCCCAGCCCAGACCCGCACCACAGTCCCGACCACAACACCAGCACCGCACAAGGAGAAACCCATGTCGTTCAGACGACGATCCCTCGCCGCCGTGGCACTCGCCGCGACCTCAGCACTCGCCCTCAGCGCCTGTGGCGGATCGGCGCAAGCCGGATCTGCGGAAGACGGCGACTTCAGCGGGCAGGAGCTGACCGTGCTGCTCATCTCGTCGCACGAGGGGGCGTCGAAATGGCTCGCCGAGGAGTTCGAGAAAGAGACCGGCGCCACCGTCAACCCCGTGATCGTGCCATATGACGAGATCGGCGCCAAACTCAGCCTCGACCAGCAATCCGGCGCCAACACGATCGACGTCGCCGCGCCGTGGTATGTGTCCATCGGCGATCTCGCTGCAGACGGGGCGATTCAAGACCTGACGGACTGGATCGACGCCGAAGAAGAGACGCTGAAGACCGACGACTTCATCCCGTCGATCTATGACGCCTATACGAAGGTCGGTGACAGGCGCTACGGCCTGCCGTTCGATGGCGACACCCACGTGCTCTTCTACAACACAGAGATCCTGGAGCGGAACGGCTTCACCGAACCGCCGACGACCTGGGACGAGTACAACGCGCAGGCTGCCACGATCACCGCGAACGAGAGCGCGAACGGTGTGTACGGCTCGGCGATCTTCGGCCAGAAATCTCCTCTCATCCTCGGGGCGAGCTTCGCCAACCGGCTCGCCGGGTTCGGCGGCGAGTTCCTCGACGAGAACGGCGAGCCGGTGATCAACTCATCAGCGGCCGTGGCGGCAGCCCAGTCGCTCGTCGACGCCGTTCCGAACGCTCTGCCGACCCCGGCCGAGACCGCTTTCGGCGAGGGGAATGCAGCCTGGTTCAGCGGCAAGGTCGCCTTCATCGAGAACTGGACCGACCTCGGTGTCGGCTCTGAGAACGCCGAGACCGGATCCACCGTCGCCGGCAAATGGGGTGCGACCCTGCTGCCGGTCGGCGGCGACCAGACCGAGCCACGGGCATCCCTCGTCGCCGGATTCACCTGGACGATCGCCGCGAACACCGAGAAGACCGATCTCGCGAAGAAGTTCATCGAGTTCGCCTCGTCGAGCACGGTGAACGAGGCGCTGCTCACTGCGTCGCCTCCGACGGGCATCGACCCGAACCGGATCTCGTCGCTCGAGAGCGCGAGCTATGGCGAGCAGTTCCCGGTTCTGCAAGAGGTCAACCGCGCGACGCTCGAGGGAACCCTCGCCTGGCCGACGGGTGAGCACGCGACGGAACTCGCACAGATCCTCACCGACGAACTCGCGAAGCTCATTGCGGGCGAGGGTGGCACAGCGCAAGAGACCCTCGACCGCGTGCAGAAAGACTGGGAAGAGATTCTCGGATCTTGAATGCCACGCGCCATGTGTGACGCGCCACTGTATTTCGGGTAGCGCGTCACACATGGAGTAGCGGCACGAGTTGGAGTAACGACATGAGCAGCAGAGAGACGCTGGAACGGGCCGAGGTGTCTCGCGAGGCAGGGGTGACGGGCGGTCTCGGATCGCCCGTCACCGCTCGGGGGCGCCGCCGCCCACCCCGCCCGGTGCGGGCGAGGGGTGCGCGGTGGTCGCCACGCCTGTTCGTGGCGCCGAGTGCGCTCTCGCTCGTTGTGCTCGGGGTGTATCCGCTGGTGTTCATCGTGCTCACCGCGGTCAGTGAGTCGAGCCTCGGTCGGCTCTTTCAGGGGTGGGTCGGTGTCGACAACGTCGCCGCCGTGCTGAGCGATGCGGATGTCTCTGCCTCCCTCGTGCGCAACGTTCTGTATGCGCTCGCCGTGACGACGGCATCCGTGGTGTTCGGTGTCATCACCGCATACGCGCTCTTCCGCAGCACGCGCAGCGGTTCGGTCGTGCGTACCCTTCTTCTGTTGCCGCTGATCACACCGCCGGTGATCGTCGGCATCCTGTGGAAACTGATCTTCAACCCGACGGGCGGGCTGCTCAACACGGTGATCTCGTGGTTCGGCTATGCGGGTGAACCCGTGTCTGTGCTCTCTTCTCCGATCTGGGCACTTGCCGGCATCGCGGTCGCCGACGTGTGGGAGTGGACGCCGCTCGTCGCCCTGCTCGTCTTCGCGGTGCTGCTCGGACAGGACCACGAGGTCATCGAGGCCGCGGCGCTCGATGGCGCGCATGGCTGGCGGCTGTTCCGGGCGGTCACCCTGCCGGCGATCGCAGGCACGATCGCCGCAGCGTTCTTCATCCGCCTGGTTCTGGCTTTCAAGGTTTTCGACCTCGTGGTGATGATGACGTCTGGCGGACCCGGCACCTCGACGACCATGCCGTCGTATCTCATCTATCAGGCTGCCCTGCAGCAGTTCGATGTGGGGCGCGCCTCTGCGATCACCCTCGTGCTCGCGGTGGTCGTCACGGTGATCACGCTGCCCGTCGTCGCCATCACGAGAAAGTTGCAGCGCGCATGAGCTCGACACTCGATCAGAACCGGTCAGACACCGTAGCCGGTGGTCCACGGACTCCGGCCGGCGCAGCTGCGGAGGGCGACCTGACCGGAGACCGGGCGGTCGGGGCGGTGCGCACCGCGCGATCCGGGGCCGGCTACAAACGGGTTCGCGCGCGCCGCGGTTCGCATCACGGTCCACTCGCACCGTCGCGGGGAGCCAACGTCGTTGTGCTGCTCGTGCTGATCACCGTGCTCGTGCCGATCCTGTATCTGTTCGCGGTCTCGCTGATGGATCGCGCCGAGGTGACCAGCGGCATCCTCTTCACAACAGAGCCCAAGTGGGCGAACTGGTCAGAGGCGATCACCGGTTCGAACCTCGTCAGCGGTGTGGTGAACTCGTTCATCGCGGCCTTCGCCGGTGCCGCGCTCACTCTGGTGTTCGCGCTGCCCGGCGCCTGGGCGATCGTGCGATATCGCACGGGCGGCTCGACCCTCGCAGGCACGATCATGAGCCCGTGGCTGCTGCCGCCCATCGTCGCGATCGTGCCGCTGTTCGTGCTGCTGCGAACGCTCGGACTCAACAACACCCTGGTCGGTCTGGCCCTCGTCTATGCCTTCGTCAACATCCCCGTGGCCGTGTGGCTGCTCGAGGGGTTCTTGCGCAAACTTCCCGTCGAGATCGACGAGGCCGCGCAGCTCGACGGCGCCGGCGCATTCCGGATGCTGTGGAGCGTCGTCCTGCCGCTCGTCGCACCGGGGCTCGTTGCCGTCGGCATCGTTGTGGCGATCCTCGACTACAACGAGTTCGTGCTCGCGTCGTTTCTCACCCAGAGTCCAGACGCGCAGACGCTGCCCGTGGTGATCTCGCTGTTTCTGGGGGAGCGTCTGACGCATCTGGGAAAGATCGCCGCGGCATCCGTCATCGGAATCATCCCCGTGTTCGCGGCAGCCGTCTTTCTGCAGCGCTGGCTCATCGGCGGCCTCACGAGCGGCAGCGTGAAATAGGGAGCGCGTTTCGACGGACTCCTGCGAGACGCTGCCCAATTGGCGCGCCCCGTGCCGGTGATGTAGGCTCTACTACGGCCTGCGAACGAGTCATGTTTGCGAGGCCGAAGCCATGCGCCCGTAGCTCAACGGATAGAGCATCTGACTACGGATCAGAAGGTTGGGGGTTCGAATCCCTCCGGGCGCACACTGGTTGAGACAGTTCGAAACGGCTCGCGAAAGCGGGCCGTTTTCGTTTTTCTTTACGATCATCTGGGGTTTTTCCTTCTCGTGGTTGGTTGAATGGGCTTGTGATCAGTCGAGGCCCGGGCTGCTCAATGGTCACTGCGTTGGTCATGACAGCAACGGTGACAGCAACCGAGGCGACTGGCCTCAGCCACCCTCTGCGTTCTGAGCACGAAGCGCATCGTGGGCGAGGGTGTAGGTCTCTTCATCGATGAGTTCATCGTCGAAGGCCGCCGCGACCTCGTCGAACGAACCGGGTACGAAGTTGAGCAGGCTGTCGTGCAGCCCGGTTGTGCGTGTCTCACTCGGGAGGTAGTGCCACGACGTCAGTCGATAGATCAGTTCATTGCGCGAGATCTCACCGCGTGCGTAGCTCTCGGCCGACTCGTAAGGGGAGTGGCTCGGCATCAGGTCACCTTTCTCTGAAGAGCGTTGTCGATCGCGGTTGCCGCGTTTGTGAGGGCCGAGGGCATGACGTGGGCGTAGATGTCCGATGTGATCCCCATCGCGGAGTGCCCCAGGATCTCCATCACGACGCGCATTGGCACTCCCTCTGCGAGAAGGAGTGAGGCGCACGTGTGCCGGAGATCGTGGAAGCGGATGCGTCGGACGCCGGCCCTCTCGATCGCGGCGTCGAAGCTGCGGCGCAAGTTCGTCGGTTCGATGATCGTGCCGATGGACGTCGTGAAGACGAGCCCGTTTTCATTCCACCGGTCACCGGCGAGCTGCTGATCGACGAGCTGTGCTCGACGGCGAGCCATGAGGGCATCGATGGCGATCTGGGGGAGTGGGATCGTGCGCCGAGAACGGTTGGTCTTGGGCGTGCCGATCACCATTCCGTGTCCGGCGCCGAGGCGTTGGACCGTCTGGCGCACCCGCAGCTCCCGCGAGTCGAGATCGATATCGGTCCAGCGAAGGGCGAGTAGTTCCCCCTTCCTCATCCCGAGTGACAGTGCCGCGGAGTACAGATGCACGTAGGAGTCGGAGTGATTGGCCTCGAGGAATGCTGCCGCCTCATCCGGTGTCCAGGTCAATACATCGGTGCGCTCGACGCGTGGCGTGCGGACGAGAGTCGCGACGTTGCGGGCGACGAGTTGTTCTCTCATCGCTTCCGACAGCATGGTGCGAAGCACTGCGTGCGCGAGCTGCACGGTACGTGACGAGACTCCCGCCGCGGCCACCTTGGTGTGCAGCTCGCGCACGTGGGCTGGCGTCAGATTGTCGAGTCGAATTCGGCCGATGGCCGGCACGATGTGTTTCCTCATCATCCACGAGTAGTTCGAGACGGTAGACGGCTTGAGCGAGCCGTGAGCTGCGTGGGTGAGCCAGTGTGCAGCGTAGGTTTCCACGGTCCACGTGCTGATTGATGCCGGGATACCGCGATCTGTCTTCGCCTTGAGATCGGCGAGCAGCCGGGAGACTTCGGTGCGAGTTGCTCCGTACACTTGCCGTCGTCGTCTGCCACCGTCCGGTTGGAGTACGTAGGTTGCGCCACTCCAGCGACCGTCCTTCCGTTGGTAGACGGACCCCTCCCCGTTGGCACGCTTGCTCACTGCGGCACCGGAGCGTCCATCAGGGCGTTGACGTAGACCCGCAAATCCTCGACCCGGACACGACGGGAACGCCCGATCCGAACGCTCGGCAGCACCTTCAGCCGCAGCAGGTCGTAGACAGTCGACCGTCCGACGCCGAGTGCATCCGCCACTTCTTCGGGGGTCAGCATCAGCTTCTCCATTGCAATCACATCTCCTCTTTCTCGTTGGTTTTCTTCTGCTGGCGTCGGTTGTCGCTCCACTCCCGTGCATGAGCGGCGGCTTCCGCGGCGAGGGCTGCGTCTCCAACGGTCAGCCAGCCCATCCCGGCGAAGCTCCATTGACCGATGACGAGTGTGGTGTCGTCGTCGAGCTCGTCGTGTTCGCTCTGCGTCTCAACGGCGAACGAATTGACTCGCTTCGCGGAGATGCGCTTCTGCCAGAGCTGCCGGGCGGACCTCAGCTTGCCGAGTGTCGTGGAGTAGCGGCGCGACTTCGTCGCGAAGTGGCCGCGGAAGCCGAGCATGCCGACCCATTTGCCCAGCAGCTCGTAGGTATCGTCGTCGGAGCCGAGACGGGAAATCCGCGCTAGATCCTCGATGGTTTGCTTGAGCTGCGGGACGTGCGGTCTCGGGCCGTGGGCCGTTGCCGACGGGTCCACCTCTTCCGTCGCCTTTGTTGCATACTTCGCGATGTAGGCCGCGACGGCACGATCGGTCAGCTCGACGTCACTGTCGACTTCGTGGCGGACGACTACGCGCGCATCCGCCTGGCGACCGAAGCGGAGAACACGAGGGTCATCGCCGGGCCCTATCGGAGCGGCAACGACGGAAACGGAATCCGCGCTATCGATCGCCATCGTCGCGAGGTGCGCAGAGGCAATCGGCACTAATGGCGCGGGATACGGATCGCCGTCGTGAGCATCACCGTCCAGGCGGATGAGAGCGTGGAAGTGCACGAGGCCGCGCTTCTGGAATTCGGCGACCTTGGCGAACTGCACCCGCACGAGCTTTCGTGTCGCGGCCTCGGTGAGTCCGAGGGACTGCGCGATCTTGCGGCGGAGAGCGATCGTAAAGCGTCGCCACAGCTCGGGCGCGTGCCACTGCCAGACAATGTGTCCGAGGTAGTCGTAGCAGTCTCGGCACAGTGGTTCTCCGGCAACTGGAGAGTCGGCTTCGTGCACGCCCATGCACCACGTTGGACGGCCGTGTGGGCACAGCTCCTTTTTCGACCGCGGGCGGCAGCGCGCTGAGCCTGAACGGCCGGACTTCTTGGCCGAGTGAACGGCTCCGAACGATGGTGCGGTAAGCGTGAGGAACACGAGCGGGTGGCTTCCGACAGATTCGGGCACGTCCTTCGTTCCGCCCGCAGCGCCCGCCACGACGAGATGCCACATGTCGCCCTTGTACTCGTGACTGCACGAGGGGCAGCGGACAGCGCGACGGTTGCCGCAGCGCACGTAGATGACGCCGTCGGGTTGCTGCGCCGACTCGTAGGAGGACACGACTTCGCCTGAGACCGCGTCGACCACGTGTGAAGACCCGACGAGACGAACCGGGTTGGCGCAATAGCCAGTGGCGGCGGCACCCCGCATCCAGTCATCGAAGTCGTGACGTCGCACGCGGTCGGCGACGGAATCGGCGAGTGTCGGCATCAGTAGGTAGTGCTCGTCGGGACAGTGCAGACGTACGCGCCGATGATCGCGGTGAGGTTGTCGTCGATCACGCACCCTCGTTCGTCAGCGCCGGCATCCTGCTGCGCGTTGTTCCACGAGGTGACCAGCTCTGGGCTGCACGACGCGTCCGCCACGATCGCCGAATCGGGCAGGCCGGCGTAGGTGCGCGGGTCGTCGGCGACCGGCTTGTGATCGTCATCGAATTGCAGGTTGCAGTAGTCCCAGCGAGCCGTCTCGATACCGGTCGCGTAGGCCCTTTGTGCTTGGAGGTTGGACGCGGCGCCGATGGCGTAGCCGGTGGTTGCCGTTCCCGCGAGCAGAGCGGCTCCGAGCGTCAGACCGACGATCCAACGGGTACGGGTCTTGATAGTCATGCTTCTTCTCCTGTCTTGCGGCTGCGGCGAGGTCGTCGCGGGCGTGGCGAGCTGGCTTCGGGATCTGTGGGAACGTCGGCGGGCACGACGATTGCCTCTTGCCGTGGCGCGGGGTAGCGCTCCGCGGTGTAGCGGATGACGTCGTCCAACGCATAGCCGGCGCGCACCCGGAGGGGGTCGCCCCCGTTGTCGGGAACCACGTAGGCGACACCGGGGAGCGTCGGCGGGATCCGGTGGCAGAGAGCGCCCTTCTCCCTCATACCTTCACCGAGCACCATCGAGGTCTCCATCGCATCGCGGAGGCGAAGTCCGATGGTCTGCGTGAAGAGCCCCCGGACGGGCAGGGTCTCCTTGCGTGGATCCTGGAGGCACGCGAAGACGGTGAATCCAGGTGCCCGGCCTTGCGAACACAGCAGCGCAAGGGCGTTGTTCGCTCGGCGCAGCAGGTCGCGATCCGTTTGGTAGGCGGTTAGAGCGGCCAGTTCGTCGATCACCACGAGGACGTGGGGACTCTCGACCGCCGCTGTGTGCTCGCGAACGTTGCCGGCCAATTGAGCTGCACGCTCCTGCATCCGGACGACAGCTCGCTCGAGCAGGATGACCGCGGCCTCCGACTCGGTGGCGTACTGGGTGAGCAGCGCGCGCCCCATTGTCAGTTCCATGCCGCCCTTAAGATCGACGCCATAGACCTCGATCCGTCCCTCGCGGATGGCGGGGCTGAGACCAATGAGCAGGCTCCAGATGATTGATGCCTTGCCCGAACCGGACGAACCGGCCACGAGTGTGTGAGGGCCGACGCGCAAGGTCCAGGGTGCTCCCGAGGCTTGAATCCCCATCGGCACTGCGCGGAGGTCGACATCGTCGCCCGGGTCCGGAACCATAACTGGCTGGGTGAGTGGGTCGGCGAAGCGGATGACAACCTCTGCCCCGTTGGGAGCGACTTCGACGGTGACCGCAACGGCTCCGAGGGACTCGGCGATCGCCGAGGCGGATAGCGCGAGTCGGTCTCGTTCCATCCCGAGCGGTAAGCCGACGACGAGCACGAGCGAGTGACCGTGCCACCGTCCCGTGCTGATGCGTGGAACTTCCGGCGCGGCCGGAGCTAGGCGGATTGCGAGTCCGAGGCGGAGCATCAGCTCGGGCCAGACCGCGGTCACATGAACGTACTGACGCCGCTGCCACACTCGGAACCGGTGGATATCGAGGTTCGCGCCGTCTCGGTAGCGCCATATGACCGCGCCCGCGAGCAGTGCGACTGCGATCAGCCACAACACGACCTGAGCGGGTCGCCACTGGCCGAGCAGCAGGATCGCGATGACGTAGAGTGCCGCGACAACCTTGTGTCGGCGCAGCGCTTCCCGCAGAACGCTGGTGTAATTGCAAAGTTCTGCGGCGATCACGAATCACCGGCTTTCCGCGTAGGAGCGGGTCGGACTCCGCTTGCGCGCAGCGAGTATGCGACTCGGGGGCGGCCGTTGTTCTCCTTAACATAGGGAATGACGACAAGGTCGTCGAAGATCACTGGACGGAAGGGCAGACCTGGCAGTGCGGCAGGGAGCGTAGGAGGACTAGCCGAAGCGATCTTGACTGTGACCTCACCCTGCCCTTTGGGTGTGTCTGGGTCGGCGTCGAAGACCCTCACAATCCACAACGGCTTGCCCGTCTCTTTATCGTGCTGTTGTCCTGCTGGTTTACCTTCGACGAACTCGACCTGGGGGTCCGCTTCGCCGAAGGCAAGGCCCGGCCCCCTGAAGTAGCGCTCGCTGTCAATAGGCAAACCTGTTCGTGGCCATCCCATGGGTTCCTCCAACTGATTGGGTGCGTCTTAAGCACGTTTTCTGGGTACAAGGTCGATGCTCCTCGCCGACCCTTGCTTGATCTCTTGTTTGAATCGCGAGGAGCGAGAATTCTGGACGTTCGGAGACGCCAGCTGGTCCACAATCGTCCGTGATGTGTCGATAATAAACATTTGTTTATATATAGCGCAAGAATGAATAGTTGAAATGGATGCGGAGATCTTCCTCATGCGCGAGACTGGTGGCATGAGCGAGAATGACGCCAAGGAGGCGCTGGAAGGCTGGGGCCTCGTCCCTAAGCCGGTCGTGGAAGCCGTACACGCGCTAAATCGCAAAATTCTGCGCAGCGGCGGGCACCTCGACGGCCTTGTATGGCCGGAGAAGCCGAGAGACATTCAGGACCTGCTGCGGATGTCCGTCTCGGACGCACACAAGGTTGCTCGCGCTAGCACGGACCTCCGTGCCCTGCTCACTGCCTATGCGCACCGGTTTCATCAGCCGCGACCAGTGATGGCTGACCTCGCCCGGGCTCAAGACGCCTCTCCGCAGGGGATCCCGCGCCGCTATGGGCAGGCTGCTGTTGATGGTCTTGGGGCTCTTCTGTCTGACAAGCCGGACATAGACGTGATTCTGGCCGGATTCACGTCCCTCGCCCTGTCGGATTTGGCGGAGTTCGAGGGACCTATTGGGGAAATCGCGCGCTCGATGAGGGACAGCGGGACGCGGCCTCGCAGCATCGAGCGTGTCCGAGCTGACAATCATCGCGCTCGAATCAACGAGACCGCCATAACGCTCGATCCGATCAGGCAAGAGTCGAAGGACTGAATTTGTCCGATAAGCTGCGCGCTACTGACGAATGAGAGTGCTTTGAAGTCGATGCCGAGCTTGTCAGCAGTCTTCTGCAGCGAAGTCATCGGAACTGCTTGGGTCCGCTCGCGAACGGACTTCGCTATCTGGAGATCCTCAGTCATCGGCAGCAGCGACGCGTAGAGCTCAAACTGGATAAACGCGGCCTCGGGCTTGCAATCCGCCCCGAACACAATCGAGGGCGTCCTGTCGCCGGGTAGCGACGTGGGGAGGACCTATGGGTACGTTTTGCACAGAACCGTGGGGGACGTTTTGCACAGAACCGTGGGGGCTCCGGTTGGCGGCATGGAAGCCGCTAGACTCTCGTCACATGAGTGAGCGTGCGGCTATCGACTTGGACAATGTCCGGTCACCGAAGCTCAATCCGGGCGCTGGGCGTCGTTGGTACCGGTACTACGCAGGTTACGCTCCGGAGTTTGTTGACGATGTCTGCGCTCAAATACCCGGAGAGGGCGGGCTTCGGGTTCTCGACCCTTGGACTGGTTCCGGAACAACGCTAGCAGTGGCGGCTGGTCGAGGCCACGCGGTGAGCGGGCTCGATCTGAACCCAGCAATGGTCGTAATCGCCAAGGGGCGGTTGGTCGCGGACGATACGACTGCGAGCGTTGACACGCTGCGGCAAGACCTGCTCCGTCATTGGAAAGACGCGCGACTCAAGCTCGACGACCCTCTTGGACAGTGGTTTGTGCCCGAGACAGTGAGGTCGATTCGCGGTCTAGCAGATCGTATAGATGAAGTTCTCATCGACTCGAAAGTGCGCGCGCACCGCAAGGCGGATCTGATGAGTTCGTTGGCGGCATTTTTCTATGTTGCGCTCTTCGAATCGGTGTCAACGTCCCTAAAGAGTTACGGCTCCCGCAACCCGACGTGGATCAAGCGCGGGAGTGCTGGCGCTGGGACTGTGCGCCTAACTCGGGAGGAGATAACTGAGGTCTTCACGCTGGCCGTGAGGCGGCTTCTCTTCCATATTCAGTCATCTCGATCGATAACTGCGGATGAACGGGATCGAGCTCAGATCATTACGGGTGACTCGCGTTTTCTGCCGTTCGAATCTGACTCGCACGATTTGGTCGTTTCCTCCCCGCCCTATCTGACTCGCCTTGATTACGTTGTAGGGCACTTGCCTGAACTTGCCGTCCTGGGATTCTCGAGCGACGACGTTCAAGATTTGAGGAACTCGATGATTGGCACTCCCACAATGGGAGGCCGATCTAGTGAAATTCCAATCGGGAGCGTTGCGGAGGGTTTGCTCGCGCGTGTTGGCGCGCATGAATCCCGCGCAGCGCGTACGTATTACGAGCCCAACTTTCGGAAGTACTTCGAAGGGATGGCCGACTCAATGAGTGAGATTCAACGGGTTTGCCAGCCTGGAAGCGATGTCTTACTCGTTGTGCAGGACAGCAGATTCAAGGATATTCACGTCGACCTGGCGGCGGCCCTGTCAAGCTTGGCTGTCGAGCGCTCGTGGACATCCCACGGCCAGCGAGACTTCGTCAATGTCCGAAGCATGGCGCAGGTCAACAAGCGAGCTCATGAGCTTGCACGTACCACCAAGCCAATCGAATCAGTGCTCTACCTGCGCACGCCGACCAAATCATAGGAGCGGGCAACTAACGATGAGAACGCAAAGCACAACCATCACCGTCGCTGACTTCTGTAAGGGTCTGGCTCGACGGGAATACATCGTGAATCGGGACTACCAGCGCAGCGATACAGTCTGGCCATTGGTTGCGAAGTCGTTCTTAATTGAGACCATCCTGCTCGACTACCCGGTGCCCAAGATGTCTCTGCACCAAAAACTGGACATCGTTTCGAGAGATGTGCACAAGGAAATTGTTGACGGTCAACAGCGTAGCCGTGCCATCCGAGACTTCTATGAGGGGAAGCTCCGTCTCTCACGCACGACATTGGCCGCCGAATTTGCTGGGCGGACGCTCTCAGAGCTAAGTGAAGAGGCCCAGGCACAGTTCCTCAACTACGGCCTGAACTTCGACATCTTTGTTAATGCGCGAGATGAAGAAGTTCGGGAAGTGTTCCGTCGGATGAATTCTTTCACGGTGCCCTTGAACCCGGAGGAAACCCGACATGCTACGTTCCAAGGGCCATTCAAGTGGTTCGTCCACCGCATAAGTCGCGACTATGACGTCGCTTTCGAGAGCGCCGGCGTCTTCACGGAGAAGCAAATTAATAGGATGAGTGACGCCAAATTGCTAACCGAGATCCTGCACACGCTTTCCAAAGGATTTGCCACTACGACGAAGGCATCCTTGACTGCTCTGTACAGAGACAACAACACGACCTTTGAGTACGAGGAGGAACTGGACTCTACCCTTCGCTCTGGACTCGATGCCGTGCTTTTCGATGCCGAGATTCAGGGCACCGCTCTTATGAAGTCGTACAATTTCTACTCCCTTGTTCTTGCGCATATTTATGTAGCCGACCTGTGGGAGATCCCAGGGGATAACTTCAACTTTCCTGAGATCGAATCGTTCGAATCAGGTAATCGGCAAGCAAACCTTCTCATGCTCGACGCTGCGGTTTCGGACGCCGCGGAGGCGGCGGAGCACGGTGACCCGGAGGAAGAAGACTCGGAGTTTGCGGAGTTCGTAAGCGCCGCGAAAGATCGGACGAACGTCGCGTCTCAGCGGCAGCGAAGGTTTGAATTCTTTGTCTCGGCACTTCGCTCTTGAATCGTGCAGATCGTTTCGGAAGTTCGAGCGCTCTATCTAGTCGCCCGACGGAGAATCGACTACCTTCAGGGGTTAGTCCCGACCACGCTTGTGTCGCCGACACGGGATCTCGACAGGGACGTTTCGTACGTTGTCATTGAGCTTCTCAACTGCTGGGCAAACTTCAGTCGAGCATTGTATTTTTCATCCTGTCGTGGTGCTCGAGACGGAACGGGACGGAGAATCGAAACGGCGATGCCGCTTTCTTCTCTAGACGATGCGATGAACCAAGCTGTTTGGCGATTCAAGCCAAGTCTTGCGGGGACCCGCGGTCCGTGGACTCATAGACAGGAGCCTGATTGGCTCGATCCGAATACTCTCTTGATCTTGCTCGATTTGGTCGGGGCATCGAACTCCGGCGACGTTAGTGCTGCACTCAGTCTCCGGGCTCGGGCTCTCACCGATCTCCCGAGCCTCAGAAATTTCTACGCCCACCGCGCAATGAACACGGCCGAGAAAGTGCGAAAAATGGGCCTCAACTACAGTATTCCGTCCGTGCATCATCCAGTAGAGCTTTGCCTTGGATATGCCCCCGGCAGGCCGCAGTCAGTATTGGCTGACTGGGTCTCCGAGTTGCGCCTGATCACTGACCTTGCTACGTCCTGAAATTATCGAAAGTGGCGAAGGTAGGCGCGTGCTTGTCGTTCTTTCGAACCCGCCCCTCGGCACAACTGGCCAGAGAACGTTGGGTCGGGTAGCGACCGCGGGACGTCTGATCAATGCCAAGGAGATTGACATTGCGAATCTCTTTTCCATTGCAACTTATCGGACGTCTGGCGTCTCGCTTGCTGGTGCCGAGGCCGAGGGATGGGTCGCAGCGAGGTCGAGCATCGAGGAAGGCCTTGATCGCGCGACTGATGTGTTGCTCGCCTACGGAACTCAAGAGCCGTCCGGAAAAGCGCGTCATCATCATCGAGCTCAGGTTGAATGGCTGAAAGGAGAGATCATGTCAAGATCTCTGACTGTCTGGGCGGTGGGCGAGAGAACAGGCCATCCGTCCAGATGGCAGCGACTCACCTTTTCACGCTGGCCGGAACTGGACTTCATTAGTGCGCTGGCGCGGGAGCTCAAACATTATTCGCTGCGAGAATGAGTCTGCGCTGCCGCCGTGAGAATTTTCTTTACTCGTTCAAGCGCCGGGCTCCGCCCGGCGGACCCGCCTGCGGTGCGTCCGGTCCTCGCTTCGCTGCGGTCCGGGCGCTCCTCGGCAGGTCCGGGACGTGACCGGTTGAACCGTTAAACAGCGAGACCCGCCGATCCACGTATGTGGGGCGAGTCCGCTGCTTTAGCTTACGGGTGGTGCTCGAACTACCCGAGCCCCAGATCGAGCTGCGCGAGCTGGGGTGCCGGCTTCGAGCGGTTCCAGGAGTTGCCCATGAGCGACCGCTGCGCGGACGTGAAGCGCAGCTCGGGTGCACCCGGAACGATGATCTGGCCGACGAGCACCGAGAGGTCGAGATCCACCTCGGCTCCTTCGAGCAGCTTGAGGCGGCGGAAGGCGCGCCGGATATCCTCGTGCGCCTCGGCATGGCTCCACCCGTTCACCGATTGCAGAACTTCGTTGACGTCTTCGAGATCGAGCGCTCGGCCGACGTGCTGCGTGTTGTGGCACCTCTTGCAGAGCGCGATGAGGTCGGCGAGCACCTGAGTTACGACGCCGTCACAGATATCGAAGCGCCAGATCTCGTGACAGTCGGGATGCTGCACCTTGCGATGAGGCCCCAAGGACTCGCCACCGCAGATCTCGCAGAGCTTGCCCGCACGGGCGGAGATGCCTAGCCGAATCCGATCCCACTCCGACTCACGGGCGATGCCGCGCACGTTCGACCCGAATACGCTCGGAGGCAGGACGTCGGCGCGCATCCGCACATGGCCGGCGGGCGCGTCGGGCATCAGCGTGGGCAGGAACAGGTCGGTCCAGTCCTGATCGGTCATCGGGTCACCACCTCTCCGCAGACAGCAACCGTGACAGCAACGCGAGTGAATGCGTGGACGTCGGGCCGGTGCGCTTGGAACACCGAGACCGGCGTCGCCGGGAGCGGCGGACCTCCGTGGACTCCGCGATTCTTTCTACGGATCAGAAGGTTGGGGGTTCGAATCCCTCCGGGCGCACACTGGTTGAGACAGTTCGAAACGGCTCGCGAAAGCGGGTCGTTTTCGTTTTGGCGATGTCTTCGCGTGTGGCGCCGAAAAGGGCCGTACCTGGGTGGGTTTGGAGCCAGGCTCAGTGCCTCGCAGTTACAGCGTCGCAATGATCCGGTTCACGTGAGTCTTGACCGTCGCAGGCGAGAGGTGCAGCGCCTCGCAGCTCTCGCTGTTCGAGAGCCCTGCACTGATACAGCCGAAGGCCTCGCGCTCGTGCGGGCTGAGCTCATCCGGCGGGCCTGCCCGGTCGGCCGCCGCGACCCATTCATTCGTTGCCGGATCGCCTCCGCCCGCATGTTGGTCCACCAGTCGGACGAAATCGAAGGTTCCCTGAGCAAGACGATCAGGGCAAGGGGATACAACAAAGGGGGATGAGAGTGCTTTCCGAAACATGACAGAGCGAGTATGGGCGCGAATGGCCGACCGGTGTTTCGGATGCGCAGGCTCACGTCGGTGTGCAACTCAGAATGCGGCCATCCTGCATTCTCGATACCGCGCACCATGTGGTGCCAGGTCGCGTCGTCCCAGGCCTGTCCGTTGTGCAGCGAGTCAGTTGGCGACGTAGACGTGTTGGCGTCCGAGATCATCGCGTTCGGCAATGTCGAGCAGAGCCGTGGCCATATCAGCGGCGGTAATCATCCACCCACGCTTGAGGGGGCTAGTCCCCAGCCGGTAGCCGCCCTTCGCCGCGGCGGACTGGATGCGCGGAGCACGGACGGCAGTCCACTGGACATCGCTCTCCCAGAGCACGATGTCCATTCGCCGCATGTCGTCGTATGTCGCACCGAGGAACTTCTGCAGCAGCGGGAGCACGATCCAGAGCTTGAGAGGCCCCTGATGCGCCCAGTGCTCGGCCACCTCCGAAGAGATGACCACGAGCCGGTTCACGCCGTGGGCGTCCATGCCATCGATGACGTTCTTCGTGCCGGCCGAGTAGAGCGCCGTTGGTCTCTTCGATGCCCCGATGCCGACTGTGCTCACCACCGCATCCACACCCTGTAGCAGCGGAATCACCGCGGCGGCGTCGAGGATGTCAACCTTTGCCTTAGTCAGCTTCGGATGCTCGATAGTCAGCGCAGAGGGCTTGCGTGCGATCGCGACCACCTCATGCTCGCGTGCGAGAGCCTGCTCGACGACATGCCTACCGACGGTCCCTGTCGCTCCCGGTACCAAGATCTTCATGCTCCTCCTTGATCGACCACCTTTAGTACGCGCCAGATATAGTACCTAACGTGTATGAAATGTACAGTGGACGGGGAGGAGGTCGGCAGATGGTGAACGATCAGGTGGCTCGTGTCCGAGTTGCGATGCAGCGACAACTCGTACACGCGATCCTCGACAACGACCGTGTTGCTCGCGAGCACGGTCTGCGGGTGATCGACCTACAGACGCTGCATCTCATGGTGCTCCGGGAGGATGTGCGCACCCCACGGCAGATCAGCGTCGCTGCCGGTATGCCCGCCAGTTCGGTGACCAAGGTCGTCGACCGGCTCGAAACCGCCGGATACATCCGCCGCGCCCATGATCCTCATGACCGCCGAAGGACCCTACTGGAACTCGTCCCCGAGGCCGTCGAACGCC
This sequence comes from Okibacterium endophyticum, assembly GCF_054780075.1. Taxonomy (NCBI): domain Bacteria; kingdom Bacillati; phylum Actinomycetota; class Actinomycetes; order Micrococcales; family Microbacteriaceae; genus Okibacterium; species Okibacterium endophyticum. The sequence continues at coordinate 437,662 of NZ_BAAGXA010000002.1, forward strand.
TCACGATCTTCTACAGGAGAACGGATCATTCATTCGACGAGCTAAGCAGCCAATTCAGCGCACCTGAGCTCGATGCCGTCACCCGATACCTGGACGCAGTCAGCGACTTCTACATTCGCTTGTCTTCGTCTCGCACGTAGACGCGATGATGTCCTTCAATCAATTCAAATTCGCGAGCGATCGGCGACGACGACCGCGACGCTGTCCCGGCATTGACGAGGCACTACCTCGAAGCGGGGACCCCGTCTTCTGCGAAGCAACGTGGCGACGGACCGGGCTATTCGTCCCATTCGAATACATCCCGTGCGCCAGTAGACGCTACCGCTCGACGTGCTGGCGGTCGAAGTTGTCGGCTTCTCGAGATCGTTGATTCCGCAGCTCTAGTAGATGACCCCGTTCGGACCGACCCTGGGTGGTGCGAGACGCTTCCAAGGTGCCTGTGACCGCGCGATGGCAGATCACACCGGTTGAGACAGTAGAAGAAACATCAGATTCGGCCTCGTCGCTTGACGGGGCTGTTCCTGTTTTGAGCCATTCGTATGGCACACCACAACGCTCTGCAAAAGCTCGCAACGTCACTGTGCGGGGCTCGATGTGCCTCATCCCGCTCCTGTTCTGTTCTCGCCGGTGCCGTGGCGCACCTGCTGGTGTGGCGGTCGATCCGAGTGATGGCGGCCGGTGACACGCACCGGATGGCGCGGAATTGTAACTGCATTCGAGCCCTCGCGGCGCAGGATCGCTCGCCGCTCCGTGAACAGTCGGTGAACCATTGCCTGGTGACCCCGCTCCGGTGCTCCCGGTCCCTAGTGTTGTGAGTCCGGCGGTGCCAGCACAGGCGGCACGATCCACTCGCTAGCGAACGGCTGTGACTACTAGGTCGGTTCGTTGTCGACACGATCGGGCGGGAGCTGTCGCTTGACGACGGTCCCGCCCGTTCGTCGCGTGTGGAGGAAGGACAAGAGATGAAGCCCAATGGAAACGCAAAGAGGGCGTTCGGTGCGCTGAGCATAGCGGTCGCGCTGGTGATGTTGACGGGATGTGCTGTTACTGAGCCAGCAGGCGAGCCGTCGAGTACGCTGTCGCAGCCGCAGGCAGGCGACAGTTTCGCCGAGAAGTACCCTGACTCTCAGACACTTGCCGATTGCCTGAACGAGAAGGGCTGGGACGTCACGCTCAACGAGGCCACGGGCAGCGTCGAATTCGAGGGAACGACCGAGCAGATGGACCAGTACGAAATCGACCAGGCGGAATGCATGCCCGAGGATGACAGCATTCCTCTGGAGGAGCTCACCAGCGAGCAGTGGACGGCGTTGTACGAGATGGAACTCGAGACCGCTGAGTGTCTGCGCGCAGAGGGTATCGAGATCGAAGAGGCTCCGTCGGAGCAGGTCTTCATCGACCGGTACAAGAGCTCGGACCCGTGGACGTCGTACACGTTCGTGGGTGATGTCAGCTCCGATCGGTGGGATGAGTTGAATACGCTGTGCCCTCAGCCGGCGATGTGACGGCTTCCGCTCGACAATCACACGGCACCCGGCTGGGCGACGAGGTGGCCGTAACCACGGCGAGGCCCAGGGAGATGCATGCGGCAGAGTGATTCGACAACTCGTCGGCGATGGCCCGGGCTCGTGCTTGGCGGCGTTCTGCTCGTGGCGCTGGGCGCCGGCTCCGCGTGGGGCGCGCTGACCGTGCTGAGTCCGGCGGAGGATCCGCTGGAGCCGACGGACTTCACGTTCGTCGAGGTCGCCGAGGGCGACGTGGGCGCTTCTCTCACGTTGAACACGGTCGCGAAGTGGACGCCAGAGCCTGTCGGTGTGAACCGCTCAGCGGGCGTGGTCACCTCGATCGATGTGAGCGCGGGCGACGAAGTCGGTCAAGGCGCCGTGCTCTACTCGGTCGACCTGCGGCCTGTCGCAATCTCTCAAGGTGACGTTCCGGCGTTCCGCGCGATCGCCTTGGGCGCCGAGGGGCCGGATGTTCAGCAATTGCAGGTGATGCTCGGCGCGCTGGGACACTATGGTGGGATCGCCGACGGCAAGGCTGGGGCGGGCACGGTCGCGGCTATCAAGACCTGGCAGAAGGCAGCGGGAGTCGAGGCGACCGGCGAAGTCGGCGCGGGAGACATCATCTTCGTTCCGTCGCTGCCTACGCGGGTTGCTCTCGATACCGAGATCGTCCACCGTGGAGCATCGCTGGCGGGCGGCGAAGAGGTGGTTCGGGGTCTGCCGCGCGAGCCGGAGTTCTGGATCCCCGTGACCGACACCCAGGCCGGGATGTTGACAACAGGCGTCCGCGTCGAGATCACCTCGCCTGAGGGTGAGTCGTGGGAGGGGTACGCCGGCGACCAGCAGCGCGACGAGAACGGCGCCGTGACGGTCGCGCTCACCGGGGCGGACGGCGGGTCGATCTGCGGCGACGGATGCGATCAGGTGCCTGTGACCGGCCAGGCCACGCTATCCTCGCAGGTCATCACCGTCGAGACCGTGCACGGGCTCACGGTGCCGTCTGCAGCGATCATTACGCAGGCGGACGGGCAGATCGCGGTGATCGATGCGGACGGGTCGGTACTTCCCGTCGCCGTGGAGGCATCAGCGAAGGGGATGTCCGTGATCACGGGCGTGGACGCCGGTACTCGCGTCCGCGTGCCGGCGATGGCCGCGGAATGACTCGCGTGGATGAGGCGTACGCGCTCGAGGCGCGGGACGTGACTTTTGGATACGTGCCGGGAAGCCCTGTTCTCGACCGGTGGTCGGCGAGGTTTCCAACCGGGTCGATGACGGCGCTCACGGGCCCGTCTGGCCGGGGCAAGTCGACGCTGCTCTATCTCCTCGGCCTGATGTTGCACCCCGCCGGCGGAGAAATCCTCCTCGACGGCCAGCCCACTCGGCCGTTGTCGGACGCGAAGCGGGCGCATCTGCGAGCGGAGCGATTCGGTTTCGTGTTCCAGGACGCCGCACTGGATGCGACCCGCACCGTCCTCGACAACGTGACGGAGACGGCCCTCTATCGCGCCCAGCGGCGGCGCGAATCTGTCAGCCACGCGTTGGAGCTCCTGGAGTTGTTCGGCGTCGATGTGCCCCCGCATCGCAAGCCCGGGCAGGTCTCAGGCGGACAAGCGCAACGGATCGCGCTGTGCCGCGCGCTGTTGAACGAGCCCCGCGTGCTGCTCGCCGATGAGCCGACCGGCAACCTCGACGCCGTCACCGCGGATCTCGTGGTCTCCGCGCTGCGCGATCACGCCCGCTCCGGGGCAGCGGTGATCGTCGTCACACACACCCCGCAGGTCGCAGAGGCATGCGACCGGGAGATCCGACTGTGAGTATCGCGATCCTCCGTGAGGCGGCGGCGTCTGCCCGGTCGCAGCCGGTCGCGTCGACAGTGACCGTGCTGATGATCGTCGGCATGATCCTCGCGGTCATGCTCACCACCGGCCGCACGGTTGGCGCAGAGCAGCAGGTCCTGGGCTCGATCGACTCCGCCGGCACGCGATCCATCACGGTCAGAGCCGACAGCGCAGCCGGCATCACGAGCGACGTGCTCGACAGGATCGCGCACGTCGAGGGAATCGAGTGGGCGGCGGCGTTCTCGTCCGCTGTGGATGCAACCAACGCCGCGGTGCCGGACGGTACGCGTGTGCCCGTGCGTTACCTCTACACCGCGCATCTGGAGCGTCTCGGCATCCCCGATGCGAGCGCACTGCCCGGCGGGTTCGCCTGGGCCTCGCGTACCGCGCTCGACCAGCTCGGCCTTCCCGAGACCGCGGGCGGCATCACCCTCACCAGTGGCGCTTCATACGCCGTCGCTGGTTCCCTCGACATCCCGGACTTCCTCGCTGCGTTCGAGCCGGCTGTGTTCGTTCCTCAGCCCGACGCTACAGGCACGGAGCCGGTGAACATCCTGGTGATCATCGCGGCTGCACCTGAACTCGTCGCCCCTGTCAGTGATGCGGCCCGCTCTGTGCTGGCACCCGATGACAGTACGAAGGTCACGATCGAGACCAGCGAAGCACTCGCGCAGTTGCGCGGCATGATCCAAGATCAGCTCGGCAGCTTCTCCCGTGGCCTGGTGCTGGCACTTCTCGGCCTGACCGGCGGGCTGGTCGCCATCCTGCTCTACGGGCTCGTGATGATGCGCCGCAAGGACTTCGGACGACGACGAGCGCTCGGCGCGACCCGCAACCTTATCGTCACCCTGCTGCTCGTTCAAACCGCGATCCTTGCGCTCATCGGTATCGCCATCGGCACAGCCGCATCGACGATCATTCTCCGCGCGAGCGGCGACCCGCTTCCCGGTGCCGCCTTCTCGGGAGCTCTCGCCGTTGTGACTCTTGCCACCGCGCTGATCGCGGCCGCGATCCCGGCGATCATCGCCAGCAGGCGCGAACCCATCCGCGAACTCCGCGTGCCATGAGCCCGCTTAGCTGTCTGGACTCCATAGCGCCTACGCGTACAACGACGACACCTGGGACTACACGGTCTCACGCTCACCAGAGGAAGGGCTCATGCGTGTGAGGGACCGCGCAGCAGAACCCTCGACCTCCTGCGAAATCCTTCAGGGGATTCAGATCGAAGCCTTCGGTTCAGAGCAGCGATAACCCGCGCCTCCTGCGAGGCGACGAGAGCGCTCGCGGCGGCGGGCCCTTCACCCGCGCGCGTCCGCTGCTTGCCCCCAGGCGTTCGACGCAACACATCATCAATGGGGCGGGAATGTGGCACACCAGCCACCGTGCGGGAAGGGGCGCAACGCAACCCCAGCCGCGCGAAGATAACTGCCGACCGTCGTTGGAGATACCCCGAGGACCTCACCGATGGGGGCCAACGTTTCGCCGGCACGGTATCGCTCTCTCGTTTCGCTGCCGTGATCCCGCGGCTCTCTCCGGAACCGTGGCTCAGAGCAACGCTGGGATCGGGTGCAGGGGCGACCCGTTCAGGTACGCCGTTCTGCGCTGTCATCGAAGCGGTGTCGAAGGTCCTGCATCACACGATCGAGAATCTTCGACTGGGGCCGATTCAACCCGGCTTTCATGGCCTCGACGACCACCGCCGTCTTCACGTCGTCCCCCTCGTCATTCTGCGCAGAGGCGAGAAGTTGCGGATGCTCGGCAAGGAAGCCGGCGGCGACTTCGGTCATCCGCCTGGCGAGTCGCTCGGTCTCGTCGGCTCCGGCATCCGGCCTGAGCTGCCGGAAGGCCTCGTCGAGGTCGGAGAGGTCGGAGAGCTCGTCGGCGGAGTCGGCCAGAGCCCCGAACGTCTCGGCGACGTCGGCCGGTCGGAGCAGATGAGTCATGATGATCGCGATGCTGCGGCTGTCCGCATCGTGACCGAGCACGTTCATGGCGAGCGCCGTATCGGGGGTGATATCGGGGGCGACACCTGATTCGAGCGCCGTCGAGACCTCGGCACGAACTCGCTCGAGCCGGGTGATGGTGTCGGTGAGCTCCGCGTGAAGTGAACGAAGGGTTTCTTCGACCGCGAGGGGACTGTCGAGCATCTCGGCGATCTGATCAAGGGTGAGCCCGAGCGAGGACATTCGTTTGATCCGCAGCACGGTCACCAGATGCGGTATCTCGTACTGCTTGTACCCGTTGGAAAGCCGCGCGGGCTCTGCGAGCAATCCGACATCGTGATAGTGGCGGATCGTTCGCAGGCTGACTGCTGCCAGATCCGCCAGCTGCTTAGTGCTCCAGGGCATCGTCGTGCTCCTTCTCTGGCGGTTTCGCCGTGCCGAGCTCGTCGAGCGTGCGGAAAGCGGGTGCGAACAGGGCGAGGCATGCGACCACCGTAACGGCGACAGCGAGCCCGATTCCTGCCGCTTGCAGTCCCCACACGCTCGCGACCGCCGCGATCGGGGCGGTGCTGATGGCAGGCGTGGCGAGCATGAGGGCGTTCTGCGCTCCGAGAACCCGGCCGCGCATGCCGTCTGGTGTGGCCTCGATCGTCGCGACTCCGAGCACCGCGGAGATCGGGCCGTTGGTGAGGCCGATGAGAACGGCTGCAGCGAGCACGACCCATGGGGCGAGCATCGTTCCGACGAGAAAGAAGCCGACGATGGTGCCCAGCATCCCGATCACGAACCAGGTTCGCCGTGTCACCTTGCCGATCGTCGCTGCGTAGAGTCCGGCCCCCAGGAGTGTTCCGAGCGAGACGCCCGCCAGAACCAGACCGGTGAGTCCGGCAGCGTCCTCGGCAAGGAAGTAGGCGGGCATCAGCGTGGTCTGCAGGGCGACCATCACGGCTACGAGCACGGCGGAGAGCAGTGTCGCAGCCAGCACGAGTCGGTTGCGCATCAGGAATCCCCACCCGACCATCAGATCGGAGAACACACCTCGCACGCCTCGCCGAGACGAAGCCGGAGCGGAGCGGTCAGAGGCTTCCGGGATCCCGGCGCGCCGATCGATCCCCCACGAGAGCACCGCCGCGAGAGCGCTCATACCGGCCGTGATCAACAGCACGGTCGAGCCGACGCCCGAAATCCACACCAGCAGCCCGCCGATGCCGGGACCTGCGAGCATCAGGACAGCGGCCAGTGACTCGCGGATGCCGACGAGGCGATCCAGCGCCCCGGGACGTCCGCCGGCCAACCGCACGAGCCCTGGAAGCAATGTCTCACGAGCGGTCATTCCGGGAGCGTCACCGAACGCACCCACAACGGCCAGCACGACGAACGACGTCATGTTGAGACCCCAGATGATGTCGACCAGCGGCAGGGCCGCTATCGACGCGGCGGAGAGCAGGTCACTGACGATCGAGACGGTGCGACGGTTGAGGCGATCGACCACCAGTCCGGCGAACAGGCCGACGACCGCGGCGACTCCCGCCGTGACTCCCGCGACCACACCCGTTGCCAGCACATCCCCGGTGCGCGCGAGAACGAGCAGGGGGAAGATGACGGACGCGATCCCGTTGCCCAGCAGCGAGAGGCAATACGACGACAGATAGACCCATGTGCTCCGACCCATGATCCTACCTAAGACTATGCCGTTACGGCACAGTCAAGAGCGGTCTGCAGGAGCCTGAGGTCGGATCCAGCACCTCGAACGTCCGCTGGTGCAACATCTCGGTTACCGCGGCCGTAGGATCATCGGGCGGCGTACGGGCGGCGCCTGCCGCAGCGTCGGGATCGTCGGGGTCAAGGGTGAGCCAGAGCAGCCCCCGGCCTTGGTCGTTCACGATCCGGATTGCGATCGAGGAGTAGGCACCGGGGCGCTCGGCCGCTTTGCCTGCCGCCCACTCGTGTACGACGTGGAGGGTCTGATCGTCGATATCGTAGACCTCCCACCCGTGTTCGTCATGCACGACGAACACGCGGTAGTTTTGCCGATCAGCTTCCCACTGTGTATCCCGCTCGTCGAGCGTCAGAGTTCGATGCCGTGGTCCTCGTCGTTGACGCCCTGATTGCGGCCGCGCCGCGATTCGTACGCGATGAAGATGACGAGCGCGGCGAAGAGCCCGAGCAGCAGCCCGAGCCAGATGTTGCTGAGGACGAGGCCGATCAGTGCGCCGAGCGCGAGCACGCCCAGGCAGATGAGGAGGGTGCGAACGCGCGTCATGCACCTCAGATTAGCGGTCCGGGCCGTTGCGGGACGCATGTGCGTGTCAGCCGCAGCCCTGCACGATGCCGCGCACGCCGAGAGGGAGCGGAGCAACCGGATCACGCGCCAGCGCCCGGCCGCGACCCGATCGCGTTGACGAGTCGGCCGTCAGCTCGTCCTTCGTCTGGCTTGTGCCCGGCCCAGGGCGTTCGTGACCGGGCGGGCCAAACCGACGGCGGCAAGTCCGACGGTTCCGATGCCGAGCAGAGAGCCGAGAGCGACGTCGTGAGGATAGTGCACACCCTCGGCGATTCGGCCCCAGGCGACGAACACGGCCAACCCGGCGGCGAGCCACGGCAGCCAGCCGTGTCTTGTCACTGCGATCGCGCAGAAGAGGGCGAATGCGACGGTCGAGTGGTTCGACGGCAAAGACCAATCACCGACGGGCGGGCAGTCGGGAAGCTCGGCGACGATCCGGCACGGGCGCTCCTGCACGAACACAAGCTTGAGGCCCTCGCTGACGAGGTATGCCAGGGGGATGCCGGCGGCTGCGGCAACGCCGCGAGCGAATCGAGCCCGATCTGTTCTCCACGCCTGAATGAGCACACCCGCGAACAACACAGCCAGTGTGAGGATGCCTCCCGGTGCCGCGGCGGCAACACCGGGCAGGTGCCACATCGTTGGCCCGATCAACTCGTAGAGCACCACACTGAGGCTGCCTGGATACGGTGTGAGAAGGGCGATCAGCGCCAGAAGGCAGACGATGAGGAGGGGAGCCGAGGCGAAGGACGCGGAGGATTTCACGAGATCGACGCTAGCCAGCGGGCAGCATCGATGCGTCCTTCGATCGGTGCATCCCCGTCAGTCTCTCGGATGACCTCTCCGGCGCCCCATAGAACTCGGCATCATCGAGTGGCAGGGTGGTGATCTACCAGTGGTCGTCAACATCTCGACGGTGACCGAGTGTCACAACGACGATCAGGAGCACGCCACCGTCGATCGTGTAGAGGATTCGGTCGGTTCCCGACCCGCACGCGAAGACCGGGTCGACCCTGGAGCGCCCTTGCACCGGGTGGCCGGGGATCTTCGCCGAGGAGAGCGATCGCGCCTTGGACTCGCTTGCGATCCTGCGGGTCGATCTTGTGTAGGGCCTTGAGCGCAGCGGGCCGGAGCTCGATCCTGTAGCGACTCATTCCCAGCCGAGACCACTATAGGTAATGTCGTCGTTTCGCTTCGGCTATGGCGTCTTCTCGTGCGGACACACCGAGCGCCCGATAGAGCGCCTTTACGTGCTTTTTCACCGTGTTGACAGAGATCGAGAGTTCTTTTGCGATGTCTTCGAGTCGAGCCGGTCCGGCAAGCTTGACGAGGATGACGCGTTGACGGCTGGTGAGGTCGTTCCGGTGGACGGCAGCGGGAAAATAGTCCTGGGTCGCCTCGACGGACTCGCGTATGTCAGCAGGGAGTGATGCGCCCAGCACACGGAAATCGTCTCGTGGCATCGCTACGAAGGGCAGGCGAAGCCCCGCAGGCAACGCGAGTCGTGCGGCACGGTCGAACGTACGATGAGCAGAGTGCTTGTATCCCGTTCGCAACTCGGCCGATGCGGCGACGAGCAGAAGATGCGCCCGAACACGAGGGCTGAGTGTTGCGCTTCTGAGATGCAGATCGACGGTGCGGATCGAGTCGGTGAACTGTCCGCGTATAAGCAGTGCCCGTGCGGCCGGAACGGCGAGACGTGTATATGTGCGGCGGCGGTTCCAGGTCGAGAGGGACGCCGCCTCACTTACCCGGCCCGCTGCCAGCAGCAGCTCGGCCTTGGCGGCGTCGAGCTTGGCCGTCACAGCTGCGCTGATCGAGGGATGCTCATGCTTTTCTGCGAGACCACGCTGAAGCACGTCGAGCGCTGCTTCTGGCCCGGATTGCGCCATCACGATCTGTGCCTGCAGAGTGAGGATGTGTGGCCAGTTCTCGTACGTCGGCCAGTATGGCAGGCAGTGTTCCAATTCCCTCCACGCCGACTCCGGGTCAAACTTCTCGAGCTCGATGTGTGCGGCACCGAGATGCATCGGCACCGAGAAGAAACTCTGCCTGAATCCTCGTGGCAGCGAGATCGTGTTCATCGTGTCGAGGGCCGCTTGAGCGCTGTCGATGTTTCCCTGCACCGCGTTAACGAGCACGGTGAGCGCGTCTGCGTAGAAGTCGTAATGGCGCGTTCTCGTGGATGCGGGGTACCGCGGTCGGCTGGCGAGAGTCTTGTCCGCCTCAGCGAGGTCATCGAGGTACACGTGCGTGACCGCGATCTCGATCACGAACAGATGCTCAGAACTCTCGAGGTCCGTTTGCGATTCGTCGGCCTGATGCAGCATGCGAGTGAGACGCCGGAGGGCCGAAGGCAGGCGGTCGTATCGGCCGGCGAGCCTGAGTGCGAGGATGAGAGCGCCCTGGCTCCACACCTGATCGACGGATGGAGGCCCCTTGCCGTTCCACGCTGCGCGTTCGCTCGTGGAGATGGTGAGGAGGAATCGTCTGACCGCGCGGCTGGTGTTGCCGATCGCGTAGTGAGCGATGCCGACGAGCAGAGACAGCGTGGGGTGCTTGTGGAGCAGCTCAACAGGCAACGACGTCAGGGAGTCGGGGTTCAGTGCGACGACGAGCGCAATCTCTACGAACGACGAGTGGGCATGGCGAACGGCGAGCGAGAAATCAAGCGCTTCGATGGCGGCCAGGAACGCCTGTGGCATCCGCTTGTGCCGGGCGTGCCATATTGCCAGGTTGCGATGAAGTCTCTGCTTGCGTTTCTCGTCGAGTCTCTCGCTGAGCGCCTGGCGAACCATCGGGTGCAGCCGAAAGCTGGTTCCGTCCTCGTTCCATGAACCGGCACCCTTCGCCTCGGCCTCGACGAGGATGCCGGCCTGTTCCGGCCGCGCGCCGAGGGCTTCGGCCAGCTCGGTGGTGAAGCTCTCGACGACCGAGGTCGTGACGAGGTAGTCGAAGTCTGGGCGCGACCCCATGTCGCCGATGAGCAGACGGTGAAGGCGTTCGACACTGTTCTCGGGCAGAGCCGTCACAGAAGCCCGGACGTGTTCTTTCTGCTGCTGCAGCAGCATTGCTTTCAGAGCGAGCGGCCACCCGGCGCTTCGCCGGTTGAGCTCGTCGAGACCTCGTTGGTCGAGCCGGTCGAGCCGGCCCTCACCCATAAGCCGGTCGAGGGCGTGAGTCTCCTCCGAGGTGAAGGCGAGGTTGTCGGCAGCCAGGACCGTCGCATCCAGGTGCTGCAGCGTCTCGAACGTTTCGAGGCGTGTACTGGTTCGTGTGGCGACGACCAGGCTGAACGTATCGGTGTGGTGCACCAAGTGCAGCAGGTCGTTTTCGATATCGGGGGAGTTGAGTCGCTCGTAGGCGTCGACGACGAGTGTGACCGGTTCGGGAAGGGCGTCGACGACCCGCAGCATGTTTCTGCGGATCGTGGGACGGACGCCGTTGCGGGCAGGGGGAAGCATCGGCACGGAGGCGTCTCCGGTGAGCAGAACGCTGACCAGGTCCCAGAAATCGGCTCGGTCGCTGATGGTGTCGTCCACCGTGAGCCAGAGCGTCTGTGGCGTCTCTCGCTGGGAGGCACGACTGCGAACCCACTCGGAGAGCGCCGTCGACTTGCCGTATCCCGCCGGTGCATGCACGACGGTCAGCGGCCTGTTTCCGGCTTCGTCGAGCAGGCGTACCAGCCGAGGTCGTGGAACGTGGGGAACCGGTAGGCGGGGAACGCCGTGCAGGCGCGCGCGGATGCCGGTGCCATCGTTGTTGCGTGGTGGCGACATCGAAGCCATGTTCTCCATCGGGATCCGCGGTCCACGCAGCCGGCGCTGCGTGATTGCGCATCTACGGACGACGTTCTCCCGAGGAGCTCGTCCGCGCGTTCGACCGAGGAGCTCGTCCGTTGTACCCCCGCTACGGAACCTCGACATGTGCTCCGACGAACCGCGCCTAGCCTCGAATATGCACCACGTGACTCACCCCAGCCGAATCCAAACGGACCATTTCGAGGGTACTTTTTGAAGCATCCCTCGTTATGCCGTGCACAGAGACGGTTGGCTGTCCGATAGCGCATTGTCGACTGCCGGGCGGCCTCGAACACGGAGCCCTCGCCATCGATGCTGAGTGCGCTTTGGAAACGACAAAAGGGGGAAACGTGCTATCACGCCATCCACGTCGACGACGGTCGGCAACACCACTGCTCGAGGAGGTGAACGCTCGGGGGAGCGCGCTGACCTTCTCGACGCGCAAGCGAGGTTTCGCTGCGGGGGCCGTCACTCTCTTGTCTGCGCTCATCTTGTCGCTGTTCCCGGCGGTCGCCGCGAACGCTGCGCCGGTGTATGAGATCAACGCTCGGTGGGCCGATGACACTCCGACCACGGTACGCAGCGGCGACGTCGTCAACGCCGAATGGCGGGTGAACGTCAACGACGATGCAGAGGCGCCGTCGAACGAACCGGTCGACAACGTCAATTTCACGTTGACGATCGAGAACGGCACGTTCGTGGAGCTTCCGAGCTCGTGCCTGGTCGACGGAGTGACGCCGGCCTCGAGCATCTCTGAAGATGGCAAGACACTCGTCTGCAACATCGGCACTCAGGATCAAGGCACTGCGCACGTGGTTCAGACGCCGATCCTCGCCGACGGCGAAACCGGCGCGCAGCTCACCGGCACGGGCGCAATCGAGGGTGGCACCGCTGATCTCACGCCCATCGACATCGTGAACGACTTCGGTATGGACATCCGTTGGGACGTCGCGACGAGCACCGTGGATCTGCAGGGATACCCGGGAAACCCGACGATCGACCTCGACCTGCAGTGGACCTTGAGCAAGGACAAGCGGAGCGAAGCCGGTCCTCAGACCGTCGTCTACGATCTGACGATTGCGTCGGACGCGGCGTCGAGTATCTCCGTCGGCGGCCAGCAGTGCACGCCGTTCACCACCGGTATCGCCAACGGGCACCCGTGGTCAGGAGGCAGCCACCCGGCCGAAAGCATGGTGTCGCCGGTGGACACCTGCACGATTCAACAGCTTGATGCGGACACCTTTCGCCTCACCCTCAGCGGCATCGACTACGAACCTGCAACACCCCCGGCGCAGGACTCGACCGGCGCGGCACTGCCCGTCGACCAGGTCGCGCTGGCCAGCGGTTCGATCTGGCTGCGCATCGTCCCCACCACAGCCGGCTCTGTGACGCTGGAGTCGTCGGCCCCGACCTACACTTCGGCATCGGGGACGGCGACGGCGGCGGATGACCCCGCGAACAACACCGTGACCAAGACCTGGTTCTTTCCCGGTACGTTCACCTCGCCGTGGCAGCGCAACTACACCGGTTCCGGTGGCACGAACTACGACGACTCGTACGTCGTCTCTCCTGGCACAAGAATTCAACAGGGGCTCGTGAGCGGCCTTCCCATGATCGATCGGCCTGACGATCTGCCCATCGGCATGTGTTCACCGGTCGACACCCGGTACCTCGATTTTCAGGATGCTCGACCGAATGCAAACGTGCCGGGAGCGGTTATCGCGTACTACGTCGGCAATCACGCGTCGGTGAACCCGGGCAGCCCCGGTTACGACCCAAGCTCCTTCCTCGAGTGCGGTGGCACAGCAGGGTGGACCACTACACCCCCTGACGACCCGAGCACTGTCAAGGCCGTACGGATCACGATGACCCAGGGGCAGGCCGAGGCGGCGAATATCCCCGGGCAGCACATCGCGCTGACGGTCGGATATCGCGTGAAGGACGATGTGGCGGTCGGCCAGGACATCTGGAACTTCATGTTCACGCAAGCCGGTGCGGATCGAAGCTGGAACAACACGGGCGCAGGTGCGTGTGCCGCGCCCACCCCGGGTCTGCGGTACCCCTGCACTGTAGGTGCGCTTCGCGATCTGGTGCGCATCGTTGCAGCCACGCCCTATATCGAGAAGTCGGCTGATCGCGCTGCGGTGAACCCGGGCCAGCCCGTTGTGTTCTCGCTGACGTACTCGGCGAACGTACCGACAAACCTTCCCGAGTCGGTGGATGACTACCAGATCGCAGACACACTCCCCGTTGGCATGTCGTATGTCGAGGGCTCGGCCGAGCCAGCACCGGCGGTCACGATCGATGCCGAGGGGCGCCAGGTACTCACGTGGACGCTCGACGGAGTGCAGACCAACGCCAATCACGCGCTGAGCTACGAAGCGATCGCCGACGCAAGCATCGCGCCGGGCACGGTTCTCCAGAACACCGCGATAGCATCCGTGTCGGGGACGGCCTCGCGGCCGGCCACGGCTCAGGTGACCGTCTCTTCCAACGGCTACACCTCGATTGGCAAGACGGCTGACACGCCATACATCCCGAACGTGAACGGTGATGGCGTCGGTGACGGTTCGTGGACGGTGACGCTGCGTTCGTTCGACCCGCTGCCGCAGGCGTTCACAGACACCATCGACATCCTGCCCTACAACGGCGACGATCGCGGAACCTCGTTCAGCGGCGGCTACACACTGACCGGTGTGAACACCGCCGCCGGCGCCACGGTGTATTACACCGACGCCGACCCGGCGTCGCTGTCAGACGACCCGGCCGATGAGTCGAACGGCGTCGCAGGCAACGTCGACGGCAACACCGTCGGCTGGTCGACGACGATGCCCGAGAACCCGACGGCTGTGCGTGTGATCGGGCCGGAGCTCGCTCCCGGTGCGACGCAGGCGTTCACGGTGAACATCACGACCGATGGGGTCATCGGCGGTGACCTGCTCGTCAACCGCGCGCAGGCCCGTGACGAGCACACTGAACTCGTGATGCGCACGTCGGCGCCGATGACTGTCGCGAACTACTACTCGTCGGCACTGAAGAAGTACGTCCAAGACAAGAACGGAGACTGGCGCGACGCGAACGATGTCACCGACTACCCGAAGTTCTACTCGGGCGACACCATCAAGTACCGCATCGTGATCGAGAACACCGGTCAGGGGACCCTCCGGAACGTGAAGGTGAGCGACGACAAGCAGCCCGAGCTCGGTGAGTTCATCGTCGAGGAGCTCATCCCCGGCGCGAAAGAGACTCACGAATACGAGATCGTCGCCGACGACTCGATGCCGCAGACGCTGGTGAACACGGCGTGTGCGACAGCGGATCAGCCCGAAGACACCGAGGTGCCGCCGACGATCAACTGCGACCCGGCGGGCTTCGAGCTGGTCGGCAAGCCGGATCACGACAAGACACTGATCTCGGCGAACCCGATCGGTGGCGGTCAGTGGGAGGTCGTGTACGGCATCGACGTCATCAACGAGAAGCCGCACGCAACCTCGTACGATCTCGATGACACGTTGCGCTTTATGGACCAGGCCAAGATCGCGTCAGCTGTTGTGAGTGTCTCGCCAGATGGCGTCACCCTCGCTGAGCCGGCATGGGACGGCCAGGGCAACGATCGCATCGCCTCTGCCGTCCCGCTTCTGGCGAACAACGACGCGGCATACACACCTCACCACTATGAGGTGACGGTGATCGCCGATGTTCCGATCCACCTGGACGGTGCCGGATCGGGTGAGAACGACCCGACGCGATGCGGCCCAGCCGGTGACAAGTCGAACAGTGCGTTCAACAACACCTCTGTTATGACCGACCCGACGGGAGCCGTCGACGAGGGTCAGGCGTGTGCCGAGCCCCCTTCGATCTCGGTCGACAAGAGCGTGGCGTCTGGACCGACCGAGGGTGAGGACGGCCGCTGGACGGTCGTGTACGACATCGTCGCGACAAACGACGGTGGAGTGGCCGGTGACTACAAGGTGTACGACAAGCTGCTGTTCGGCGAAGGCATCGAGATCGTCTCGGCCGACGTGATCGCCGCACCTGAGGGCGTGACCACCGAGAGCGGCTGGACGGGTCTGGGGAGTGACACGGAGGCCGCTGAGAACCTCATCGCCGCCGGCGTCACCCTTGCGCCCGAATCCTCGCACATCTACCAGGTCGAAGTGGTGGTCTCAGCGGATGCTGATGCACTCGCGCCGAGCGTGCTGACGTGCCCAGAGCCCGGTTCGGGCGAGCGCGGCGGCCTGGCCAACCAGACGACGCTCGAGCACAACGGCAATGTCGTGGGCGACGACGTATGCCCGACCGTGCCCCCGGCCGACCCGCCTGGTGACCTGGCATCCACGGGTGGCGAGATCGCATGGCCTGTGCTGTTCGCAGCGCTGACCCTGCTGCTCGCCGGCGGAGGTGCTCTGATCGTCATACGGCGCCGGAGGAGCGGAGCCTCGACGGCTGAGTCCAGCTCGATCGACTAGTCGATAGCACCACGTCCCGTCTCGCACCGAGACGGGACGTGGTGCTCGGCTTTATGGGGGAGTGAATGACATGGCAGATCTGCTGCCGTCTGTTGCCGCAGAAACGCTCGTCCGCGTTCTCACAGGGGCGTCGAGTGTGGGGACCACGGCGCGAGCGCTCGATGTTCCGGTTGGGACGGTTCTCGGCTGGTGCGAGAGAGTGGGGGCGGCGCTCGGTGTTCCCGAGCGGATCGAGGAGTCACCGTGGGTGCCGGTGACGGGCGGGATCGCCGTTACACACACAGTTTCGCGCCATACGCTTATGCCAGGCAGCCTGCTGGTGTTCACCGTGACGGTGACGAACAGCACCGAGGTGGAACTCTATGGGGTGACCGCGATCCAGCGTTCGTTCACCGACGCGGTTCTCCGGCCTCTGGCGCTCACGTCGCCGCTGCGGCCGCTCGATGCCGTCGATGAGCTTGTTCCGGGTGAAAGTGTTCGGTTCGCGTCGGATTACTTGCTCGACGAAGACGATCTTGTGGAACCTGGCAAGATCGTCAACTCTGTGAGGGTCAAGGCCTTCACGGCAGCGGGCGCGTGTTTCTCCGACGAAGTCGACGTTGCGATCAACGTGCCGTAGCCGGTGGATAGTCCTATAGAAGTCAAGTGATGAGTAGGTCGGTTTTGAGGGCGTTGAAGACTTCTCGGGCG
>NZ_BAAGXA010000003.1:0-5279 GCF_054780075.1 Okibacterium endophyticum
TCGGGTCCGCGGCGGACCAGTACGTCATGCCGCCGTAGAACACGACCGTGAACCCGCCGTCCCACACGATCGACGCCGTTCCCGCGTCCGGGTCGACAGTGCCAGCGCCGTCCGTGATGCGCACGGTGTTGCCGCTGGTCAGAGCCGGGTTCCCGGTGGTGACGGGAACACCGTCGACGGTCTTGCACTTGTCTGCCCAGGTCGGCGTCGCCTCACGGCCGTCCTCCGCGATCTTCACGATCGACGTGTTGCCCTCGGAGGTCGTGTAGAAACCGTCGGCTTCGGTCCACAGGCGCGCGCTCCCGGTATCGCCCGCGACACCGGCCGAGAGAAAGTTGCAGCCGCCGAAGAAGGCGCCGCCCCCGGACTCGTCGTTCAGGCTCCACTCGAAGACCGCGTCGCTCACCGCCCCCTCCGCCGCAAAAACCGGAGCCGCAGTGGCAAGACCGCCGAGCGTCAGCGCGCTCGCCGCCATAACGGCGAGCACCCGCGCAGGGCGCATTCGTGTTCGATTTCTCAAGACATCTCCATAGAAGTAGAGGAAAGGCGGAACGCAGCCGACGACGTCGAGCTGCAGCATGGTGAGCCTAACCTAATTAAGGCTAGCCTTGCCAACATAAGGTATGGTTTACCTTACTAAGCGGTTCTTTTCCGATGACCAGCCCTCTACAGGACACAGGTGTTTCTTCGTGCCACGACGTTCTGCCATATGCCCACGAACCTCCCGACTCCGCCGTGCGGGCACCACACTGCTCACGGCGGCCGTCGTGAGCGCCGTGACGCTGACGGGATGCTCGCCGTCATCGAACGGGACGACGGACGCGAGCGGGTGCATCGCCGGAACCGTGCCGCTGACCGAGCTGGCGACCCTGGAGCATCCGCTCGACTGGACGGGTGAGTCCACCGCCTGCCTCGCCTCCGACAGCGTCGAACCCGTCTCAGACGAGGTCGAGCAGAGCCTGCCGGCCACCGTCGTCGACAACCAGGGCACCGAGGTGACGGTCACCGACACAAGCCGCATCCTCGCCCTCGACATGTACGGCTCGCTCGCGGCGACGGTCTTCGCACTGGGGCTGGGCGATAACGTCGTGGGGAGGGACACCTCCACCGGCTTCGCCGAGGCCGCCGACCTGCCGCTCGTCACGCAGAACGGTCACGAGCTCAACGGCGAGGCCATCCTCGGCCTCGATCCGACGGTCATCGTCACCGACTCCTCGATCGGCCCGTGGGATGTTGTGCTGCAGATGCGCGACGCCGGCATTCCGGTGGTCGTCGTCACGCCCGAGCGCAATCTGGAGAACACCAACGAGATCGTCGACTCGGTCGCCGCCGCGCTCGGAGTGCCGCACGAGGGAGAGCTGCTGAAGAAGAGGCTGTCAGGCGAGATCGACGAGACGGTCGCCCAGATCGCCCAGATCGCCCCGGACGACGACAACGAGAAGCTCAGGATGCTGTTCCTCTACGTCAGAGGGAACGCCGGCGTCTATTACATCTTCGGCACCGGCTCCGGAGCCGACTCACTCATCACGAGTCTCGGCGGGATCGACGTCGCCACCGAGATCGGCTGGCAGGGCATGCGGCCGATGACCGCGGAGGCACTTGTCGAGGCGGCGCCCGATCTCATCCTCATGATGACCAAGGGCCTGGAATCCGTGAACGGCGTCGACGGTCTTCTCGAGACCGTCCCGGCGGTCGCCGAGACGCCAGCCGGTCAGAACCGCCGCATCGTCGACATGAGCGACTACCAGATCATGAGCTTCGGCCCGCGGAGCCCCGCGGTGCTTGACGCCCTCGCCCGCGCCGTGTACGCGCCGGAGCAGAGCGGGTTCGCCGAATGACCGCGGAGGTCTCGCGACGCAGCAAGCCGCAGGCCGCACCGCCTCACGGGACCATGCCGCCGGACCCAGAGGACTCCGGAACACCGCTCCCACAACGAGTGACGGCCACGCGCCGCACCGTCCTCTTCATCGGCCTCGCCGCCGCCCTGTTCGTGATGATCCTCGTCTCGGCCGGCACAGGCCAGCTCTACATCGGCCCGTCGGAGGTGCTCGGGTCGATTATGCACGCCGTTGGCATCGACCTGTGGCCGCTGCCGTCGCATCCCAACGGGAACAGCGCGCTCTGGACCATCCGCTTCCCCCGCGTCGCCATGTCGATAGTCATCGGCGGTGCACTCGCCGCGGCGGGCCTGCTGATGCAGGCCATCTTCGGGAATCCGCTCGCCGAGCCCGGCGTTGTGGGAGTCTCCTCCGGCGCCGCCCTCGGCGCCGCCGCGACGATCGTCTTCGGGTGGTCGTTCTTCGGAGAGTGGACGATCGCCGCCCTCGCCTTCGTGACCGGCCTCGCCGCGACTCTTGTGGTGTACTTCACGAGCCGAGCGAGCGGCAAGACCGAGGTCGTCACACTCGTGCTCACCGGCATCGCCGTCAACGCCTTCACCGGAGCGGGCCTCGCCCTGATGACCTTCCTCGGCGATCAGCAGGCGAGGGAGCAGATCGTCTTCTGGCAGCTCGGGAGCCTCAACGGATCCCGGTGGCCGCAGTTCTGGATCATCACCCCGCTCATCGTCGCCGGCCTCATCGTGGCGTTCACCGTCACCAGAAAACTCGACCTCCTCTCGCTCGGCGAGAAGAGCGCACGTCATCTCGGGGTCAACGTCGAGCTGCTTCGCATCGGCGTCATCGTCGTCACCGCCCTGCTGGTGGCGGCAGCCGTCGCCTTCGCCGGCGTCATCGGCTTCGTCGGCCTCGTCATCCCCCACCTGATGAGGATGATCATCGGCCCGGCCCACCTTCCCCTTCTGATCGCGAGCGTGCTCGGCGGAGCCGTGCTGCTGCTCTCGGCCGACCTCATCGCCAGAACAGCGGTTCCGATGGCCGACCTGCCGATCGGAATGCTCACCTCGCTCATCGGCGGACCGTTCTTCTTCTGGCTGCTCCGACGCGCGCGGCGGCGGGCGGGCGGCTGGGGATGACCTTCACGGCCACGCAGAGCATCCTGCCGGTGCGCCTCGACCGGGGCTCACCCGCGATCGAGGCGAGCGGGCTCAGCGTCGCGATCGACGGGAAGACGATCCTCGACCGGGCCTGTCTCCGGGTCTCGGCCGGAGAGCTGGTCGCCCTCATCGGGCCGAACGGAGCGGGCAAGTCCACACTGCTCTCGGCGATCACCGGGGATCAGGCTCTCAGCTCGGGCAGCGTTCTCATCGCGGGGCGCGAGCTCGCCGAGTGGTCGCTCAAGGACCTCGCGCGCAGACGCTCGGTCCTTCCGCAGGAGAACGGCGTGTTCTTTCCGTTCACGGTCAGAGAGGTCGTCGAGATGGGCAGAGCACCCTGGCGGCGCACCCCTCTCGAAGACGAGGACGACGAGGCGGTGACGGATGCCATGTCCGTCACAGACATGGAGCGCTTCGGCGGCCGGCAGGTTCCCTCGCTCTCCGGCGGCGAACGCGCCAGATCCTCGTTCGCCCGTGTGCTCGCCCAGCGCACCGGCATCCTTCTGCTCGACGAGCCGACGGCGGCGCTCGACCTGCGGCATCAGGAGGATGTGCTGCGGCTCGCACACGACCGGGCACGGCAGGGCGACGCGGTTGTGGTCGTTTTGCACGACCTGAATCTCGCCGCCGCCTATGCCGACACGATCGTGCTCGTGCACCGAGGGCGTATCGTCTCTGCCGGCCGGCCCGGCGAGGTGCTCACCGCCGCGCGCATCACAGAGGTCTACGAACAGCCCGTCGAGATCTTCACCCACCCCCGTTCCGGAGCTCCCCTGATCGTCCCGGTCAGGGATGCCCTCGAGCCCGGCATCCAGAGAAAGGCATAGTTGTGATCTCTCGCACCGCTCGCATCCGCCGAACCGCCGCGGCCTCGCTCGCGATCGCCCTCGCGTCGATCACCGCCGTCGCGCTTCCGGCAGCGCCCGCATATGCTGCCGCGTCGGTCTCGGTGCACGTCGAAGGCCGAGAAGACCTCGTGGGCGTCGCGGACCCGACGTATCTCACCCAGCTGCGTGTGAGCGGTTCCGGATTCCAGTCTGTGGTGAACGGGTTCGGCGGCCTGTACGTGTTCTTCGGCTGGGTCGAGCCGGGGGAGAGCTGGAAGCCAAGCAACGGCGGCACAACCGGAGCGAACTACAGGTACGTGCCAGACGACGAGACGAACCCTGTGGGCTACGCGCTCTTCGTGACCTTTCCGGGCTCATCGACCGCGTATGCGGCGAACGGCGGCGAGCTCGCCGCCGACGGCACCTGGTCGAGTGTGATCAGCGTGCCTGGAGCCGCCTTCACCGCCCTCGACCGCGACGGCAACAGCAGCGAGGTGGACTGCCGGAGTGTGCAGTGCGGCATCATCACGATCGGCGCTCACGGAGTGAAGAACGCGAACAACGAGACGTTCACGCCGATCAGCTTCACCGACCTCTACGGCGACGCCACCGCCGCACAGGCGGTCCCGCCTGCAGACGAGGCGGTGGTGACCGAGGCCGTTCCCACACCGGCGCCCACCACGACCTCGTATCACACCGAATACATCGAGGCCGCCGGAGACGACGATGATTCCTTGACGGCTCTGGTGCCCGTGCTGCTCTGGACGGTCGCCGGCGTTGGTGTGCTCGTGCTCGCCGCCGTCATCTTTCTCGTCTGGGCGGTGCTCTCGGCCCGGCGACGCGCACGAGTGCACACGGCGGGTGTGCCCTCGGCCGATGCGGCGGCGGGAGGCACTCCCCCGGCTTCGGGCGACCACGAGCAAGGGGGCGGGCGATGACACGGACCTGGCGCGCGCACTCGATCGCGAAGACGATCGGGACCGGCCTGATCGCGGCTCTTATGCTGACCCCGATCACGGCCGTCGCTCCGGTTTTTGCGGCGGAGGGGGCGGTGAGCGACGCGGTCTTCGAGTGGAGCCTGAACGACGAGTCCGGGGGCGGCGCCTTCTTCGGCGGCTGCAACTTTCTCTCGGCCGGTGTCGCGGGCGATACCGGGAGCGCGCGCCTGTGGACCGAAGCCGACGGTTTCTACACGACCTCCGAGGGCAACACGTCGATCGTGAAGATCGCGGAGGACGGCCGTGAGGCGACGCCGACCTGGGCCGACAAGTGCAAGACCGTCGACGGTGTTCCCGTCACCACCGGGAACCCGGCTCTGACCAGCGGCAACACCGTGCGCATCACGGACGGCGCTGGCACTGTCGACCCGGACGCGGGAACGGCGTAGATCGTGTGGGACGGCGGGTTCACGGTCGTGTTCTACGGCGGCATGACGTACTGGTCCGCCGCGGACCCGA